>NZ_JBHINK010000003.1:13043-20787 GCF_042194905.1 Bartonella sp. CL63NXGY | reverse complement strand
GTGTGTTTGGTTTGAAGCGTTGTCGTATGACATGAGGGGCGTGATCGCCAAAAAGATATGTGAGCAACAAAAGCATGAGGCAATGCGTAATCTCCACTCTTTAAAAGACAGAGTTTTAGAGGTTTAAAAAATAGTGCTTTAGAGGCTTTATAGATTTTATATTCTTGTAGGTGCTTTCGCAAAATGGGCTTGAGGGTTTTGAGAGATGTTTCTTTAAAACACGCATGTGAGTTGGCAACCAAAGTGTCTTGAATTTGAGTGTGTTTGGTTTGAAGCGTTGTCGTATGACATGAGGGGCGTGATCGCCAAAAAGATATGTGAGCAACAAAAGCATGGGGTAGTGCGTAATCTCCACTCTTTAAAAGACAGAGTTTTAGAGGTTTAAAAAATAGTGCTTCAGAGGCTTTTGAAAGTTGTAAAGCAGAGGGAAATGGTAAGGTTGGAAATTGGTTTTTTACCTTGACAACTTCATGTTCTCTCCAAATGAAGCTGTCTCCCCGTTACAGAAATTACATAAACAGAAAACCGCAATATCCTTTCTCCACTCTGGCATACAATAGCTGTAAAATACGGTCGTTTGAAGTGTGGTAATATAGGGCATACTTCCTTGAAACGTTACAGTATTTTTTCGCTGTGTGTTGAATATTCTTCAGTGTGTTTGTCTTGCTTTAGGCTTAAGGGCATTCCATGAGGAGGAGCCCAGAGAAGCTCGCCCAAGATCCCCTTAAGAGTCCCCAAGAGTTTTTGTGCTTTTATAAACGGACATGGTGTTTTAAAATGGGTGTTTAAAAATGGGTTTTTAGAATCTTTATCCTTTAAGAGCGGGGAGGCCAAGTCAACATCATCCTATAAAACTGCAATTGATGCACAATATCCATATTTCTTTTAAAGAAATATCTCTTAAATACCGGCTCTCATTTATTTTACGATGGCGCCCAGTGGTATGGTGGTAAAGCTTTTATATATTCCCAATGCACGACATGAAAGGCTGAGAGGATAGAAGCTTGCTTTAAGAGAGGGAGAGGTTGGATTGTTTCGTGATTATTTGTTTACAGTTTAGTACTGGTTTTTAGAATCTACGTCTTTTTAGTGCAAAGGGGCATTAAAAAACCCCGTTTTTAACAGGGTTTTTTAATCGTTCAATTTTTCTACAAAACTTAGAATTTATAAGCGATACCAAAGCGAACATCATGCGTTTGAGAAGAGATTTTAAGGTTATCGTTTGCAAATTTCTTTTTAAAAAAATCTGAATAACGATATTCTGTACGCATGATGATATTATCTGTCATTGCAAGATCAAAACCACCACCAACAGTGTAACCAAACATTGTTTTTGTCTCATCTAACACATTGCCAGAAGCAAAAATTGTCGAATCTTCTTGCGATTTTGATAAAAGTGACATGATATATTGCATCTGTCTATAGGCTATACCCCCTGCAATATAAGGCATAAGACGGTGGGAAGCAAAACCAATACGCGCGCGCGCGGCACCAGACCATGTTTCTTTCAATGTTACACCGCTAACAACAATGTCACCATGGTTGGGTATCGTTTCATCCTGAGCGGCAGGTTTTATGATAGGAATTCCAGCTTCTTCAAAGGCAATGTTAATGGAGTCTAATTTATCTAGAATTTTCTTTCCATTGTCTGTTTGGGTACTTTTCTTCCCAGACCAAACCATGTCCGTATCAAAACCGAAAACAAGATCTCCCAGATCAATATTAGAACCTGCATACAAACCTGCTCTCAATCCTGATAGTTTCGGTGATAAATCTCTATCAACCAAAGCCCATTTTCCGTCCCTAGCTTCTTGTGCGTAATTTAGAGTATTTTTATTGGAAAAATATCCAATTTGTCCTCCAAAATAAAAACCAGACCAAGAAAAAGGCGCAGAAACAGTAACCGGTGAAATACGTGATGATGAATCATTTTGCAATGAAACCTTCGGTTTTGATTGCTCAAAGATTACCGTATCTGCTGCTTGCGCTGTTGAAGCGGTAATGAAAGTGAAAATAGATAGTGCAATTAAACATTTTGTTTTCATAAAAACGTCCCCAATTCATTTAAAATACAAAGCGCATTATACACGAATTGGTTAAAGAAATCTATATTTAATATCATTATGAAAATTAAAATACTCAAAAACTCTATAATTATCTATATTTAAGTGTTCTTAAAACTTGTTTTCATGCTATTATCCCGCGTTTGTATTGATTTTTCAGGATTTTTTTATATACGCCTCTTCAGTGTTCTCTGTGTTTTAGAAAAAAATATAATATAGTAAACAGGCTTTTTATTTGTTTAAAAAATATTATTTTATATATATTAAAATCACTTTTTGTTATTAAGTGTTAAATATATTATCCACTATGATTGATATCAAAGTGCTTAATATTCAATTGGTCGTAAAAAATGCATATTGGCACCATCATATTCTTTATCGTATTCTTTGCTTGTTTCTGATATTGCGTAGCTTTGTATGGCGATAGCCTTTTGAGCACTTAAGGGGATGAGCGACTTTATTTCTTTTTTATCTATACGCTACTTTTTCTTATGACAATCCAAGCGAATAGTTTTGATTGATTGAATGGAATACGAAGAATAAGAAGGAGCAAAGGGCGAGAATCTCAAGTTTCAAGAGGTTTCTCATGTGCCATGTAAAACGATAAACTTTCCGTTCGCTTAAAGACGGAACGTGGATGAGAGCCTAAAAACTGAATGTCGTTGGCTATTTTAAAGAGATTAGCGCGTGCATTCAGGTTTTTGTGGAAATGGGTGAGGGCGCCATAAGGGGCAAATGCCTCAAATTTCTTGCGAGCTGTCAAGGATATCCCGTCAGAGAGTGAATTGTTTCAGCAAAGGTCAAAACCTTTCAGTGCATCGAATTTTGTTCCAACAGCTGTTCCTCTATTGAGCACCTCTTTTCCGCTTCATAAAGGAGACATTTTTCAATGTTTCTAAATCCATTTCACGACGGTGGCTCGTGAATGGTATAACGATAAATCTATTGAGCACCTATCTTCACGCTTCATAGAGGAGACATTTTTCAATGTTTCTAAACCCATTTCACGACGGTGGCTCGTGAATGGTATAACGATAAATCTATTGAGCACCTCTTTTCCACTTCATAAAGGAGACATTTTTCAATGTTTCTAAATCCATTTCACGACGGTGGCTCGTGAATGGTATAACGATAAATCTATTGAGCACCCATCTTCACGCTTCATAGAGGAGACATTTTTCAATGTTCCTAAACCCATTTCACGACGGTGGCTCGTGAATGATATAATGATAAATCTATTGAGCACCTCTTTTCCACTTCATAGAGGAGCAAGTCGGTGCCATTACTATATTTGCCAGTTCGTGGGTGTTGTGACAGTCCTCTTTCAATGTTCCTAAACCCATTTCACGACGGTGGCTCGTGAATGATATAATGATAAATCTATTGAGCACCTCTTTTCCACTTCATAGAGGAGCAAGTCGGTGCCATTACTATATTTGCCAGTTCGTGGGTGTTGTGACAGTCCTCTCCACAATGTTGTGACAGGCCCCTTTGGCCGTTGTGACAGTTCTTGGCACTTGAGGTGGTTCATTAGAGGTGTTTTTCCTTATCTTATACAATTTCTATCCATACATTCATTCCGTTTGTGATGTGCTAGTCAGTGATTTTGATTGATGCAACATGGGACAGATTTAAAATGAGAAAATCTTACGGTATTTAGGATTCTCATTCAATATGGATAACGCTAGATTATTATTATAAATCAATACATTATCTCATTGAGATAAGAGTTATCTACCCAATGTTATCAATAATGATAACATTGTAAGCGTAACTACTATGAATTCATTAATCTTTTTTACTTCGATTGAAATTATGTCTATTAATACTGATTTTTTTGAGCTAATTCTTTTTGGTTGATAGCTAATTGATTTTTAAAATCAAGACGTGAAGCTAGAATGAAAAACACCTTACGGTCATATCCATTTAAATCACTTTCTGCCAGTATAGCCATTGGGTGTTGAGCCATGACTATCCATTTCTTTCCAAAACCGTTGTGCCTTTTAAGTACAATATAAGCAACATAAGCAACAAAACCACCCATAGCATAAATGCGGACCAGAGCCTAAAATGAACGCTGTGGGTAATGGTTATCGGTCATCATCGGGGTGTTTACACCCCGATCTTTTGACAGAACGATTTGTTTTAAGACGTTTGCATCTTTTTTAGTGGGTTGTTTATTGGGGAGCAATCATCTTTTTGGGATCAACTAATCGGTCATAATCCTCTACAAAAACGCCTGCTTTTAATGCTTCGGTGCGCAAAGTTGTATCATTTTTATGCGCTGCTTTGGCAATTTCAGCAGCTCTTTCATAGCCAATTTCTGGTGCTAGAGCTGTGACTAACATGAGTGAGCGCTCCATGAGCGAGTGAATATGAACGCGATTGGCCCGTAATCCTTGGATGCAATGCATATCAAAAGAACGCATGCAATCACCAAGAAGGGTAATTGATTGTAAAACGTTATAGCCAATAACAGGTTTATAAACGTTGAGTTCAAAATGTCCTTGGCTTGCGGCAAAGGTTACGCTGGTGTGATTACCAAAAACTTGGCATGCGACCATGGTTAAGGCTTCACATTGTGTGGGGTTGACTTTGCCGGGCATAATAGAAGATCCGGGTTCATTTTCAGGAAGACTGAGTTCCCCTAAACCAGAACGTGGACCAGAGCCTAAAAACCGAATGTCATTGGCAATTTTAAACAGATCAGCAGCGAGAGCATTCAAGCTTCCGTGGAAATGCGCAAGGGCGCCATGATGGGCAAGTGCTTCAAATTTATTGCTGGCAGTTTGGAACGTTACTCCTGTGAGAGTGCTCACTGTTTGCGCAAAAGCAACGTCAAAACCTTTTGGCGCATTCAGCCCTGTGCCAACAGCCGTGCCACCTTGAGCAAGCATGTGGACATCGGTTAGAGCATTTTCAATGCGCTGACGATTGGCTTCTAATGCGGCACGATAGCCTGAAAACTCTTGCCCTAAGGTTAAAGGTGTTGCATCTTGCGTGTGGGTGCGACCGATTTTAATGATGTCTGCAAATTCTTGCTCTTTTTGTTTTAATGTCGCAATAAGAGCTTCAAGGATTGGCAATAAGTGTTGGCGTGTTTGCAACGTGGTGGCAATGTGAAGCGCCGTGGGAAAGGAATCGTTCGATGATTGGCTCATATTGACATGGTCATTGGGATGAACTGGTTTTTTGCTTCCAAGTTTTCCTCCCAAAATCTTACTAGCACGATTAGCAATGACTTCATTGACATTCATATTGCTTTGTGTGCCAGAACCTGTTTGCCAGACGGACAGTGGAAAATGCTTATCAAAATCGCCAGCAAGCACTTCATCAGCGGCGGCAATAATTGCTTTCCCAATATTTTCTGGTAGTTTTCCTTTGCCCATGTTTACAATCGCTGCTGCTTTTTTGACAAGGACTAAGGCATAGATGATGGCAAGAGGCTGCTTTTCACTGCCAATATTAAAATTATGCAGAGAACGTTCAGTTTGTGCGCCCCAATAACGATCTTGACGTACCGAAATCGTTCCAAAGCTATCCGTTTCCTGACGTGTTTCAACCATGATAAGATCCTTTTTTGTTCACGGGTTCTCAAAAAAGATAGATAACGCGAAAGTGCAATAAGAGGCAAGACTTTGAAGCTTCATTTAGAGAAATTATTTTTATGGCTATTCTTGACATTGAGAGATGCCGATTTTATATCTAACACATGCTAGCACTCGTAGTTTGAGAGTGCTAGCAAGAACTTTTAAGATTAATGCAATTATGTTCAGTTTTAAGGATTTAAAACATGGCTAATATACAATTCCGCCCACTTCACGATCGTGTCGTTGTCCGTCGGGTTGAATCTGAAAATAAAACGGCTGGTGGGATTATCATCCCTGATACAGCAAAAGAAAAACCCCAAGAAGGCGAAGTGATTGCTGTTGGCAATGGCGCTCTCGATGATAACGGAAAGCGCGTGCCTTTAGAAGTCAAAACAGGAGACCGTATTTTGTTTGGAAAATGGTCTGGAACTGAAGTCAAGATTAATGGGGAAGATCTCCTCATCATGAAAGAATCTGACATTATGGGAATTATGGGCTAATTGAAGCACTTAGTTTTTCATTGTGTACTATTTTGAGAAAACTCCAAGGAGAAATTAAATGGCTGCTAAAGAAGTCAAATTTGGCCGTGAAGCGCGTGAGCGTTTGTTGCGCGGTGTCGACATCCTTGCTAATGCTGTTAAGGTGACACTCGGCCCTAAAGGTCGCAATGTGGTGATTGATAAATCATTCGGTGCACCTCGCATCACAAAAGATGGTGTATCCGTTGCAAAGGAAATCGAACTGGAAGATAAGTTCGAAAATATGGGTGCACAAATGTTGCGCGAAGTTGCTTCTAAAACCAATGATATCGCTGGTGATGGAACAACAACAGCAACTGTTTTAGGACAAGCTATTGTGCAAGAAGGTGTTAAAGCTGTTGCTGCAGGCATGAACCCAATGGATTTGAAGCGTGGGATTGATGCTGCTGTTGAAGAAGTGGTGGCAAACCTCTTCAAAAAAGCAAAAAAAATTCAAACTTCAGCAGAAATTGCACAGGTGGGAACAATTTCCGCTAATGGCGCTGCTGAAATCGGTAAAATGATCGCTGATGCTATGGAAAAAGTGGGCAATGAAGGCGTCATTACCGTGGAAGAAGCTAAAACCGCTGAAACGGAATTAGAAGTCGTTGAAGGAATGCAATTTGACCGTGGGTATCTTTCCCCTTATTTTGTCACAAATGCTGAGAAAATGGTCGCTGATCTTGATGATCCTTACATTCTCATTCACGAAAAGAAATTGTCTAATTTGCAATCTCTTCTTCCTGTGCTTGAAGCTGTTGTGCAATCTGGAAAACCACTTCTCATTATCGCTGAAGATGTGGAAGGTGAAGCTTTGGCAACGCTCGTTGTTAACAAATTACGTGGTGGTTTGAAAATTGCTGCTGTAAAAGCTCCTGGATTTGGTGACCGTCGTAAAGCAATGTTAGAAGATATCGCTATCTTGACATCTGGACAGGTTATTTCTGAAGATGTGGGCATTAAACTTGAAAATGTCACTTTGGATATGCTTGGACGTGCAAAGAAAGTGAATATTTCTAAAGAAAACACCACCATTATTGATGGTGCTGGACAAAAGAGCGAAATTACTGCTCGCGTCAATCAAATCAAGGCTCAGATTGAAGAAACAACTTCTGACTATGACCGTGAAAAATTGCAAGAAAGACTTGCTAAACTCGCTGGTGGTGTTGCTGTTATCCGTGTGGGTGGTGCAACAGAAGTTGAAGTGAAAGAAAAGAAAGACCGTGTTGATGATGCTTTGAATGCAACACGTGCTGCTGTTGAAGAAGGTATTGTTGCTGGTGGTGGTACCGCATTGTTGCGTGCAGCAAATGCGTTGACCGTTAAGGGAAGTAATCCTGACCAAGAAGCTGGTATTAGTATCGTTCGTCGTGCTCTACAAGCACCAGCGCGCCAGATTGCAAGCAATGCTGGTGAAGAAGCCGCTATTATTGTGGGCAAAGTGCTGGAAAATAATGCTGACACTTATGGTTATAATACCGCCACGGGTGAATTTGGTGATTTGATTGCTTTGGGAATTGTTGATCCTGTGAAAGTTGTGCGTTCTGCTCTTCAGAATGCGGCTTCAATTGCG
>NZ_JBHINK010000003.1:5407-12943 GCF_042194905.1 Bartonella sp. CL63NXGY | reverse complement strand
AGCCTTCTGATCACAACAGAAGCAATGGTTGCTGAAGTTCCAAAGAAAGATACACCAATGCCTCCGATGCCTGCTGGCGGAATGGGTGGAATGGGCGGAATGGATTTCTAAGCTCTTATTCCATAGACGTAATAAAGAAACGGGTCTTCTGTGCCCGTTTTTTTTTATGCTTTTTCATGTTTTTCAACCGGTGAATTTGGTGATTTGATTGCTTTCAAGAATTGTTGATCCTGTGAAAGTTTTTGCGTTCTGCTCTTCAGAATGCGGCTTCAATTGCGAGCCTTCTGATCACAACAGAAGCAATGGTTGCTGAAGTTCCAAAGAAAGATACACCAATGCCTCCGATGCCTGCTGGTGGAATGGGTGGAATGGATTTCTAAGCTCTTTTCCATAGAAATAATAAAGAAACGGGTCTTCTGTGCCCGTTTTTTTATGCTTTTTCACGTTTCATACGAATTTTCCTTTTATGACAGTTTCTTTATCTTATAGGATTGTTCTACTCTCCTCTGGTTGATCTACCGTCATTGTGAATGAAGCTCACTCTTAATCCATAGCTTTTTCTCTTGTTTTTATGAAATGTTTCTATTGTGTGGGGATCGTGGTTTCCTTTGAAAATATTGTGCTAATAAAAATATAACTCTTTGACTTATAGTCATTTATTCCTAATACAGTTCTATTTTTTCATTTTAGGTTTATGTATGCACCGTTAAAAAATCCTGTGTTTGTGCTTCATAAGGTGAGAGGTCACTACGGTTTTATGAACCAACGCAATCATTAAAAGTCAGTAGCTAAGAGTTAGTACCTATTGAGCGTTGGAAAGACAGAGTTGAAAAGAGCATGATGGGGCTGGGTTGTTTTTTTATGAATAAGATGCTGGTATTTCAAGCTTTTGCATAGGAGAATAAGCATCTCTCTGTTTCGTTGATCTCTGAAATGGGGAGACTGCTCCATTTGAGAAGCTTAAAGATAAAAGCTAATTTTTCGCCTTGCTCTCATCTTTTTTCGGTAAGTTCATCACCTAAACTGGAGCCAAACCCATGTGGTTATACTCAAGTTCTGTTTGTTGCCTATATTGTGACAGAAAATTCTTGAGTGGGGAGCAATTTTTGAGCTAAGGGGACCATGACAGGTAGCCGAAAAAAATCATTACGAGACAGTAGGCGCGCTTGTTTTAGAATTTTTAATGCTTCTGATGATAAAGGCACGCGAAATTCTGTTGTAGCCTCATGCCTTCTTTTCATATTTTCGAACCAAGGATTTTCCATATATTCTCTTCAACTTGACCTTTATGCATAGAACATAAGGGCATTGGGAGGCAGGGCATTGGGAGGCAGGGCATTGAGAGGCAGGGCATTGGGAGGGTGGAAATTGAGAGGCAGGGAATTGAGAGGGTGGGAATTGGGAGGCAGGGAATTGGGAGGCAGGGAATTGGGAGGCAGGGCATTGGGAGGCAGGGCATTGGGAGGCAGGGCATTGGGAGGCAGGGCATTGAGAGGCAGGGCATTGGGAGGCAGGGCATTGAGAGGCAGGGCATTGAGAGGCAGGGCATTGGTGGGAGGCAGGGCATTGGTGGGAGGCAGGGCATTGGGAGGCAGGGAATTGGGAGGGTGGAAATTGGGAGGGTGGGAGGAGCCGGCTTGCTTTTTTATTCAACGTAAAGATGAGAAGTTTTATGTAAGGCTACCATTACATTGCTTGTTTATGCGCTTCTTTAAAAGAAATGTCTTTTAATACAAATTCTTGGCAATGCTATTTATGAAGAGTATAAAATCATTTGGATATCAATAGTTTATTAAAAAAATGTACGTTGGTATGATCCTTTTCTTATGTTACCAAAGTTGCTGACTTACGCGTTGGTTAAAAATCTCTCTTCATGCCCTTAAATTCATTTCATGAAAGCGTTTGTGAAGAGCACGACGTTTGTGAGGCGTGTAAAAATTTCTCGTGAGACGTGAAAAAATCATCAATAAAATCTCCGTGTTTTCAAAAAATAACGAATGGCTTTTTATATTTTAAAAAAAGATTTAACACGTCTCACGTTTTTTATTTATTTTAGAGCTGAATATTCGATTTTTGTGTAAAAATACTTCCCAGCACATCTATGATCCGTGAAAAATCAAGTGCTAATAAGAAAATGATGAATATAATCCACTTCGTATAGCGTGACATCATTTTTACACTTTTATACGTTGTGATGATTTCTTGTAGGATTTCTTTTTCCTTTTCTGTAAGCTCTGTTTTTTTTCTAGCCATGTTTCCACCCACACAAGCCTTCCCCTTGTTTGTTATGCTTTAAAATATCTCTTGCGAGATTTGAACTAATGATATTGAGATCTTTTTTGTCTAAATAAATGGGCATCCAACCAACGCAAGAAAAAGGCTCATTGATTGTTTTTATCGCGCAACCAGTGAGTAAGAGCAGCGCGTACATCAGCATCACTTTTTTGATTAATTTCATTTTCCACCTCTAGCCGTGTTGTTGATGACTTTAGCGTTTTTTCTATTTGCTTTTGTTGTTCAACCTTCTTTCCAAGAGTGAAAGCTTTTGCTAAAGCGATAAAAAAAGCGGTCAGAGCCGCTCCTGTTATCATCAGATTTTTTTTCAACCACCACATCATAAGCGCTGCTCCCGAAACCGTTTTGCCACAAAGAAAATACCAACGCAGGCGGCTAAAACCATAATGGTTGCCAATGCCCATTGGATGGGACCATTGCCTGCCAATAAGCCCCCAAGTCCAGAAAAAGAACCAATAATCGGTGTAAGCGCTTCTGCTTTGAAAAATCCCATGGGTGTTTGCGTTTCTACGGTTTGGTAGTTGGGAGAAACATAAGCCCCTTTTGCCCATAATCCCGATTCTGCTGCACGACGGTGCACTAAACCGTGAAGACGTTTTCCTCCTGCTTTAGTCCACTTTTGTAACTCAGCAGGGACGGCTTCATATTCGCCATTATTGAGTTTTTTGAGCAGGGTCGAATTACAAAAAGCCGATGTTCCTATATTATAGCAAAACGATACGAGCGCGGCGAATTGTTCATCCGTTAAGGAAACCCGCACATGTTTTTCAACGGTATTCTCAAATTGTCTTAAATCTTGAGAAAGAACTTCTTCTGCTTGTTTTTCAGTAATGATCATGCCCTTGTGAACGAACGGTTTGCCAGCCGTGCTGGTATGACCATAGCCGATTGTCCACACCCCGATGGCATCTTTATAGGCATGTAAACGCAATCCTTCCCATTGTTTAATGAGTGCAAGCCCTGCTTTAGATATTTTTCTCATTTGCTTCTCCATAAAATAAAGCCTCACGGTAACGTGAGGCTGGTTGACAGATTAAAAATGAAATTTTTCACGCTTCAAAAACAGAAGAGATGTGAAACTTTTATGAAATCAAAAGGTTGGTTGTGACATCTTAGGGAATGGGGATAATGGTTGGCTAAGAGGGGTAATGGTTGGGCAAGAGGGGTAATGGTTGGGCAAGAGGGGTAAATAGTTGGGCAAGAGGGGTAAATAGTTGGGCAAGAGGGGTAAATAGTTGGGTAAGAGGGGTAATGGTTGGGCAAGAGGGGTAAATAGTTGGCAAAGAGGGGTAATGGTTGGGCAAAGAGGGGTAATGGTTGGGCAAGAGGGGTAAATAGTTGGGCAAGAGGGGTAATGGTTGGGCAAGAGGGATAAATAGTTGGGCAAGAGGGGTAAATAGTTGGGTAAGAGGGGTAAATAGTTGGGCAAAGAGGGGTAATGGTTGGCAAAGAGGGATAATGGTTGGGCAAGAGGGGTAATGGTTGGCAAAGAGGGATAATGGTTGGGCAAAGAGGGGTAATGGTTGGCAAAGAGGGGTAAATAGTTGGGCAAGAGGGGTAAATAGTTGGGCAAGAGGGGTAATGGTTGGGCAAGAGGGGTAATGGTTGGGCTGGTGTTTTCCGTTAAGAGAGGTTGTTGATTTTAAGACCTTGTCCTGGTGTTTTTGATGGAGCCTTCTTGGTGGGGGCGGTTGTTTGGTTGATGCACGATAAGCGTGGTCTATTGCGGTTGTTTGGTCGTATGGCATTGATGTGGGGGTGTTTGAGATACGAAGTGGATACTCTCAGAAAAACAAGACATATGCTTTTACTGAAGACGAAAGCATTAAATATTTTATGTATCAAGCGTTTTGCTTATCCAAATAGTCTCATTATTACAAAGAGCTTTGGGCTAACAAGAGCTTTGGAATTTTGATACAATTTTAAGAGGGGATGGTTTTTATAGGACAATGGTGCTTTTTCTTTAAGAGGAAAGTTGTTTGCTATTTTTGTTTTATGAGCGCAAAAGCTGGTTTGCTTAGAGAAATCTTAGCTGTAAAGCAGCCTCTCTTCGTTCTTTGATGAATAGGAATATGGAAAAAGCCTCAATTACATCGATAAAGATTTGTATTCAGTGAGCCTTTTTTGGTGGGAGGAAACAGAAACAGTTTTTCCTTCTGTTGTTCTTAAGTTTTTTTCAAATCTCTCCCTCAGGGTTTCACCTTTTTTGTTTACTGTTTCATGTTCAGCATCCGGATTGGCTTTTAAATAGTGTTCTAGACGTCTTCTTCCTTGTGTGTGTTTATAAAAAGTGGTTGGAAGATAGGAATCTAACTTTTCAGCAGATAAAGATGAATTTTGTTCACATAATGCACCCTTAACATTATCTTTGTGCAATCTTGCTAATTTATCAGATTCAAGATGAAGCTTTTTGGCAAGGCTTAAGCTGAACATCCCACATTCAGAAGAGCTTCGCTGAATATCCATTTCTGCCGTGGTAAAAGAATAAGGAGGCAGTTGAAGACATTGAAGGGTTTGATTTATTTTTATCCCTAGTTTGCAAGCTGTGATATTCTGAAATGTTGTAGGTTCAAGCATAATCAAAGAGATTTTGTCATCAACTTTTTGATAATCAAGGACGGCAAAGTGGATTTTGCTTCCCGAATTGACTATAAATCGGGCAGATTTCGCGTCGCTCTCAACGACTTCTTTTAGTGCGTGCGAAAACTCTTCTGCTGTAAGAGCCAATTTGAGATTCATGTCTGGATATTTGCTGTTTGCTTTTTCTACGAGAGCCGGCATCAATCTAATATCTGTGTTTTCATAATAAGCGTTAATCCAACGGCCGGTGACGAGATCATCTTCTAAGCCTGTAATAATATCTTTTAATTCGTCAGAACTTGGTGCAACATGTTCTTCTTCTGTTTGGATGGAACTTTGCATCAAACGTGCAATAAGGTCTTCTAAGGATTCATTTGCACTTGCCCCTTCTGGTGTTTGTGAGGAATGAGGGAGGGAAGAATCTTGTGGCTTCATACTATTAGCCTCCATATTGATAATTGGTAGAAAATAATATTTTCTTCAATTCTGGCTAAACAATGTTTGCAGGAAAGATTTTTTAGCTAAAAAAAACAAAGAGATGCAATCATCTTTATTTAAAAAAATTGTTACGAAAGACAAAACCCCACGCTTTTCAGAGTCAAAGGCAAGGTATCTTTTTGTCTTTTAAGAGATCATGTTGCTTACTGTTTGCATCTTTAGCTCTTTACTTCTTTCAAAGGGAAAAGAAGATTTGCTAACAGCAACTTATATCTTACCGTAAAGCCGCAGAGCTTCATTCTTTGTGGATGTGGAATAGGGCTATGGCCAAATGCTTATTACATCATTAGAGATTTGTATTCTGTTGCTCTTTTTCTGTGTTGTGAAACAGAAACAGTTTTTGTCTCTGTTGCCACCAAGCTTCTCTCAAACCTCTCTCTTAGGGTTTCGCCTTTTTTGTTTACTTTTTCATGTGCTGCTTCTGGATTGGCTGTTAGATATTCCCTAAGACGTCTTCTGCCTTGCACGTGTTTGTATAAACGAGCTGGAAGATATGGATCTAATTTTTCAGCAGGTAAAGGCGTATCTGGTTCACATAACACACCCTTAATATTATCTTTGTGTAGTCTTTCTAATTTTTGAGCTTCGAGATAAAGCTTTTTAGCAAGGCTTAAGCTGAACATCCCACATTCAGAGGAACTGCGTTGAATATTCATTTCTGCCATGGCAAAATGAATGTTAGGCAATTGGTGATGTTCAATGGATTGTCGCGTTCTTAATGCCAGTAAGGCGGGGAGTGTGTCACGCAGTGAGGTAGGTTCTAAAAATATCAGAGATGTCTTGTCCCCTATGGTTTGATGATCAATGACAGCAAAATGAATTCCCCTATCTTTTGCGTTAACGATCAGCCTAGAAGATTTTATGCCCTTTTCGAGCGTTTCTTTTAGTGAGAGTGCAAAGTCGTCAGGTGTCATTGCAAGTTTAAGATTCATCTCTGGATATTTACGATTTGCTTGATCTACCAAGGCTGGCATCATGTAAAGATCTAAAATGTCATAATAATTTTTGATCCAACTGCCATCGGCATTATGTTGTTCTAAACCAGCAACAATATCTTTTAACTCGGCACGGTTGAAAGGAGTGTTTTTTATTTTTTCGATGTTAAGCCGTTCTAAATGTGCAGCAAGAGTGTCTAATGATGCATTTGCATGCGCCCCTTCAGGTGCGCTTGCGCCTTCTGGTGTTTGTGAGGAATGAGGTGGGGGAGAATCTTGTGGCTTCATAATCTTAGCCTCCATGCTGATGATCGATAGGTGATATTATCTTCTTCAATTCTGGCTAAACAATGTTTTGAAAAAAAGCCTTTGCATCTTGAAAGGTGAGGCGATGAGAGCATAATGATGCCGTTTTCATATTTTTATGCGTGTATTGCTCATCATTGCTGTGATGTATGATATTGGTATTTTATGGGGGGATTATTAGGGCGTTCTGTTGGGAGCCCTTAGTGAATACGACTTGTTTTGAAAATCTCAAAATTATGGGGCTGTTGGTGATGCAAATTGGGTGATGCAAAAGAAAACAGTCAGAAAAAGACGAAAGATACCTTCAAACCGTAAAGTTTTAAACATTGTCGCGAAACACACTGTTTATAACAGTCTATAATAACTTATAATAGTCTATAATAATGCGAAAATTTTATGATGAAATCTGGACGCAGAAAACCCCTTACCGCACCTGTCATTAAATACGATTTTTCATATTCTGTCAACCGCAAAACGATTATTTTTCCTTTTTTATCGTGGAAAAAAATCTACAGAAAAAAGCTCATTCATTAGCTATGCAGCAAAATATCTTGTTTTAATGGAAAAGTTTTTGATGTGGCAAAAAACATTTTCTCCTTTGAGAAAGGCGTGGACAAGATGAAGGGAGAATTGTGGTTTTGAAATCCGTGGTATTTTATTGATAAAATTGGGAAGGCGGTGGTTGGATGGTGTTGCGGGGGCAAAGCTTTAGGTGTTGCGCAGAGGGTGTTCCGAGGGGGATGACGAGGTGGGGTGTTCCGTGGGTGGTTAGAGGCGTGATGGCTCTTCGAGTGGCTGTTGGGGTCTCTAAAGGTTTCTGTATAAAGATTTATTGAGTAAACGCTTTTTCTCCTTTGAGAAAGGCGTGGACAAGATGAAGGGAGAATTGTGGTTTTGAAATCCGTGGTATTTTATTGATGAA
>NZ_JBHINK010000003.1:0-5307 GCF_042194905.1 Bartonella sp. CL63NXGY | reverse complement strand
TTTTCTCCTTTGAGAAAGGCGTGGACAAGATGAAGGGAGAATTGTGGTTTTGAAATCCGTGGTATTTTATTGATGAAATTGGGAAGGCGGTGGTTGGATGGTGTTGCGGGGCAAAGCTTTAGGTGTTGGCGATTTGTGGGGGCGATTGGGGTTGTGCTGGCTGTCGTATTAGCGGTGGTGTGATGGGTGGAGGGTTATCGGTGCAGTTGTTGATGAGGGAGAAGATTGTTGGTAGGGGCTTTTTCTTTCCTTTAAGGGATGATGCTTTTAATTTTGTAAAAGATCAACGGGTTGTTTTAATGATAAGCTATTGATTTATAGTGGATATTTTATCATTATTTATTTTGAATGAGAAACCCAGATTATGCTGAAATAAAAGCCATAGCGTTTGTCCGTCATAAGATCAGGAAAGCCATATAGAATTGTACAAGAAAAGACGTAAAATGACGATAATGAATTGTCTTAAAAGCTAAGGATGTCGCGATATTGGGCGAAGTTTATGATGAGGGCGGTTTGTTACAATGGGGGTAGAGGGGAGAATGTTGCTGTTTTAAAGAGGGGCAAATATTTATCCTGCCCATGCCGTGAATATGCCGTGAATTATTGTCCTTTGAGGCATGGTTAAGTGAGGCATGGGTAGATATAAGGTTAAGTCTCTTTGACAGGTTGAAGTATTTTTTTAAGGGCGTGGTGGATATTTTAAAGCTTGTTTGTTGTGCGCTTTAAGCTTGTTAATTCCATGAAATTCTATGAAAGGGCAAGCTCAGTGGATCTCAAATGCACCCTGCCAAAAGGGGACTTTATAAAGGAGCTGGTTATAAAGAGGCATGTTATAAAAGGAGGGGGAGAATCTTTATCCTGTGTGAAGGAGAAGAAACAATGGGTGTTTTAGCAAAGGCTCTTTTGGGTAGAACTATCAAAATGTTTATAAAGGGCATCAAGAATAATACGCAACGAACCAACAAGATTAGGCAGCGGTTGATCTTCTATAACAAGATAGTGTAATGCCGCATGAAAGTTGTGTTGACGATGTAGATATTGTGCTTCTTTAATTGCTTCTTGCATATTTTCATAGTGTTCCGTTGCTCTTTGGACCCATTGCTTTTTTGCTTTCTCATCTGATGCGCTGTGCGTAAAACCATCATAATAACCGTTTGGTAAACCTTTTGCACATAAATAGTCGTTTCTAATTTGCAAGTATTGTTGTGCCGTGTCATATTGCTCTTTACTGATGCCTGATGAAGCCTCTTTATAGCCAAGCAAACAAAGACGCCCAATATAGGTCCCAACAAGCGGATTTTTCGCTTCTTCGAGGCTTAAACCAAAGTGTTTTGCACGCATTTCAATCGCAGATTGAAGCGCAGATTCGCTGGAGCTTTGGGCACGTGAAATACGTCCTTTGGGCTCTCGCTTTCCTGTTATTTTCGGTCTACCGCGTTTTTTACGTATTTTCATGAACTTAACCATTTGAATGAAAAAGAAACTGTCTGTTGATGGGGGACAGTGATGTAAAAAGCACTTGGCACAAATATTGGGGGAGCAAATACTTAAGAGGGAGAAAATACTTAAAAGGGAGAAAATACTGGGGGGGGGGGAGTGAGCAAATACTGGGAAATATCAGCCGTTGCAGATCAAAAAACAAACGATACTAAAGGCGTTTTAAATGCAAAGAAAAGCAACGGTGTGGGGCGAAAAAATCATCTTTTTTATCTTATCCCTATCAGTCTTATCTTCCGCCCCTGTCATGCTTATTTTTTCATGGATAGCGAATTATTTGCTTTTTAAATATTTCTTAACTGTTCTTGAGAGATTGAAGGAAAATTTTTGTCAAATGTGAATGAAAAAATAAGAATGGATTTCAAGGGCATGTCATCGTCTTTTCTAATAGGAAGTTTTTTCTAATGGGATTATTTGTCTCTTTTTTCACGAGCGCTTTGTGGAAACTTTTCAATTCCACTTTTGAAAGGTCATTGTTTTCTTAAGTTGGGAGCTTGTTATTTGGGTTCTCTTATTTTTTTGTTGGTGGGCGCTTTCCCAAGATATTTGATATACATCACGCTGTTAAGCATATTTTTATCCTTTATAGGAGATATGTTGTCTTCTTTTGAGTGGCAGAGAGCGGCAAAAAGCAAACCTCCGTATCCTATTATAATAGCATAAGATGCTCTATGTTTTCAAATAAAATATCGTTTATCGGCTTAAAATAAACTGTGAATGATCTCGCTATTTGGTTTGGTATTTCCTTTATGAGTATCCTTTATAGAGTATAAAATTTTCCGTTTTAATGGATCTCATCATAAGACGAGGGGATGTCGTTTAAAGGAAAGGATGCATTATCGAAAGAAGCTGTTTTTATAAGAAGAAAATGCCTTTATAAAAAGATGCTTTTATGGGAGATGCCTTGATGAATGTAGGGGCTGTATAAATGTGGGGGCTGTGAGATATTTCATCTTTAATGAAGCCTTTTTAATTAAGAAGCTTTCAAATGAGGATTAAGGTTGTTTGTCGCGCGCTTTTCATACTGGATAATCGGTTGCTTGTTCGACTTTGTGTTGTGTTGCTTTTTAAAGAGCCATGTCTTAGGGCTCTCTTTTGACCATTTCGCAAGGGTGCTCATGAAGGGTATAACGATAAAGTCCCCCAATGAAATCCATATAAAGTTTGAATAATATAAAATCTATTGCACACTTCCATTTTTACGCTTGTGAAGAAGAAAGTCCATAGCATCACACATTTTGCCAGCTCTCATTTTTGCGACAGCCCTTGGCATTTGAGATGCTTCATTAGAGGCATTTATCATCCTTTCTTAATATTTTACTCTATATGGCTCTTTCTGCTTGTAACGCGCAAGAGACATGGTTTGGATTGGCCCAATATGGAACAGGTTTGGAATAAGACAATCCTATGCTATTTAGGGTTCTCATTTAAGGTGCTAAATAATAAATTGTTATAAATCAGTATGTTATTAGTAAAATTTTACACATCATATATTTTTTAGATTGAATATTTTTGCTTGTTGAGTTTTGTGAAACATTGTCTTTTAAGGTGTGGGTCATAGATAAGGAGACACAATAGCGTTTGTGCTTGTAAGCCTGAGAGATTGTATGTTGTCGCGTATAGGGAATTTAAAAAAATAGACTTAAAAAGTCCTATAGCACGGGTTTCATGGTGAAAAGAGTGCTCGATAAATCGGTTTTTCTGGTTGCATGTTTTCAAAGAGTGAGTGGGCATTTTAGAAGTGAGAAAATATCCATATGATCGAAGATAAATCACAACACCAATCTATCCATGAGAAAAATACGGCTTTTGCATCACAGCCAGGGGTGAATCAGTCTGCAGTTTTTAAAAAATGGACGGCTCTCTCAAGAAGAGATTACGTCATCATTTTGTGTTGGGCTATCCCCTTGTTGGTGCTTTTTGCCGCGACTGTCTATATGAGCCCTTTGGAGTTTTTTCACATTATATCTAAAGAACAGCTTCAAGCACTGGAGAAAATGGAACAAGGAGATCTTCGAAAAATGACTAAGGAGATTTTGAAACAGCCTTTTGAAAATAATCCTGCTGTCTTGTTTTTGCGTAACGTAGGATGGAATGGTGTTTGGGCTTGTTTATGTTTCTTACCGCAAATGATTTGGTTTTGTCTTGTGCTGTTCTTTCCATTCTTTTTTGTCTTTAACGCCATCTCTAAACGGGATGTCAAGGAAATGATGAAGCTGTGGGATACATTGCCAGAGCAGCAACAGTTAGACAACCAATCTCTCAACAGAACACAATAGGGAAACGAGAGGCTAATTCTTTTGTAAGGAGTTTTGGAATGTTGATCACAGGAGGGTTGGGTGCTTTCATGTTTCTCGGGGAGATCATGATACTGTTTTCTACCGTCATGACAATCTTTGCACTTTATTATTCGTTGATAAAACGGACAATATTGTTGTTTTGGATGCGGCGCAAATTAAAAAAGGGTGCAGCGCAGAATTTGAGGCATAATCAGGCAGGAGGGAAAGGACAGAATACAGTTTGTGCAATAGAATTAAGCCCCCTTTCTTTTAAAGAATCTTTGGAACTTTCAAGAAAAGATTATTTTATCATCTTTTTTCTAGCCTTCATTGTGATTGTGTCTCTTACAGGTTTGATAGCTTTTTTTTCTTTTCTTATAAAATCTGCGATTGTTTTACACGGTTATATGGTTCTATTGTTTACGGTTGGCATGTTTGTCATGCAGCTGCTGTTGTGGTTCTGTCTATGGATTATTGTTTTTTTACCTGTCATTTTAATTCTCCATAGTTTCCTTCAGTATGGCGTGGAAAAAACAATGAAGAGGTTAGAAACATTTGTTTGAGCAGAGGATAAAAATGATGATTTCATATCAATGCGATAGGGGGGAAAAATGACTATTGTTATAAAATGTTTGGCTGTTTTAGGGATCACCATCATTGCCATTTTAATGGCTATAGTTATGGTCAGGCTTCCTTACCTGTTGATCAAGCATATGAGGTTATCTTTTAAAATCGCTCAAGACTTGAAAAAGAGTACGATGCAACAAAAACAAGCCATACAACAATTGCGCAATGATCAGGGAGAAATGAAAAGACACAATCTTGTGCATAAGACCCTTGATGCGAAAATGCGCTTTCTTAACTTCAAAGAATCTCTGCCTCTTTCTTCAAAAGAATGTAAAATAATCTTTTTTATCTTTGTCCTCTTTTCTGTTTTGCGGGCTGCTTGCTCTATCGCAAATTTGGTATGGTGGAAGAGTGATATGATCAGCGGGATCATGTCACTGTTGAACGCTTCTCTATGGATTGGATTTCTTCTCTTTTTTCCGATCATTTGGGTGATGTGCATAAAGTTAACAAGAAAATTGAACAAAATACTTCCACAATTGGAAGAAGCAATAAAACAACGCGATCAGGCAATTCGTATGCAGAATGGGCGTGGAGGATAAAATGACGGGTAGTCTTATAACATTAATAGCCATTTCTTTCCTGTTATATATGATCGTAAATATTTTATTGTGGGTGCCAGTTTGGACAATTTGTTACTTGTTTATCAAGCGTGCGAGGCTTTATTGTCGCGTGAAAAAGGAACTGAAATGCGTGCTGAATGAACGCGATATTGCCTTAAAACAGATCTCCCAAAAATAAAAAAGCAGCAGAATATTTGATAAAAAACAGCTTTCTCTTGTTTGGCAAGACTATAAAAAAATATTCTATCTTTCTACGGTTATAGTGACTGCTCCAATAGTTATAACTGTTGTCGTTAAAATATGGAGAGGGCAGGACTTTGTTTCTCTTGTCGTATTCGAGC
>NZ_JBHINK010000029.1:0-7500 GCF_042194905.1 Bartonella sp. CL63NXGY | reverse complement strand
TTGTCTTAAGGCACGGGAGAGTAAGTCGCCGCCAGGTCTGCTAAAGGCATGATAGATAACAATTCAAAAATAAAAATATAACGATAAATATCAATGCTCAATACTCAGAGTAGACAATAAAAAAATCTTGTCTTAAAATATATGACGCGGGGTGGAGCAGCCCGGTAGCTCGTCAGGCTCATAACCTGAAGGCCGCAGGTTCAAATCCTGCCCCCGCAACCAAATGCAAACACTAATACTCCCATAAAAATCAAATGACCTCTAAACATGACAATACGCACATAATATCGCGTGAAAATATAATAATGCACGTAATGCAAAATGTTATAGAATAAGTCTTTATTCAAACTTTCCCCTCTACTAGGAAAAGTCAGTAATTTACCTACATAAGTTCCCCTTCCTGCTACACTTTTCTCATAGAAGCTTTATCAAAACAGTAAAAAACCTAGTGGCCCTTAAACGCACCAAGACCTAGGAGCGGCTTTGGAGCTGGATCGGATGTCTTCTCATCCCGTAAAAGAATGCAATAGGACTAAGGGGTATGCCGCTAATGAAGCAGTGGTAGGCAGAGGCAGGTAGAGAATGCTTTCTTCTCTCTAAAACGATAAATCTAAAAGCTCTTCTTAGTACTGCAAAACAAAAAATAGCATCAATCTCTGAAAATAAAAGCAGGAGGAAACCTGTTGTAGCGTCTAAACGCATGGGAATGCCATGCTCATCACTTGCAACTCTTCTCACGTATAAAAAACCAAATAAGAAGGGGCATGCGACTAATCATCATGCACCTCTGGAAGCAAAATGGGTAGGGGAAGAACGTATAGGTACGTAATGCCACGCACTTAAAGGGCGCGCAAGGACTAAATCTAAACTCAGATTCTCTTGGATTTTAATATCATCCCTCCCTTTGTTCTATGTGTACCTGTATATCTTCATCCTCAAAACAATCTGCAACTTTTTGTAACAAAAAAACTGCACACAATTCCTTGAACATCTACACTATCTATATCACTAAATACTAAGGCGGATTTTTACCTAGCAAGCTTTTTGGGGTAGCGAGCCTATGCTTATGATCATTGTGATGATGCAAACCTTTTGCAAACAGTGTTTTAAGAGGGTAAAGTGTTATGTTGATAGCAGAAAGCCTGTAAAGAGAAAATGGCTATGGTATGTAAGAATAGTGCTGTTTTTTATACGGAGCTGTCTTATTATAAAATTAAGTAGGGTAGGGGAAGAACGTATAGGTATGTAATTTACGCGCATAAAGGCTTTGTAGGAATTAAATCTAAACTCAGATTTTCTCTCTTTACGGAGTTAAGACTTGTGTTTTTATCATAATGACTAGCTTCTCCATCATAATATTTCTGCACGAGAGCTTTCCAAAAATAGTACACCAGCTAGTTTGTTCTTAAAAAAATAATCAAGGCAATACTTTTGCACCATCCTCATTCGCCATCCTTAAGGGCGCCTTTTGCATTTACAGAAATTGCCCACTGACTTTAGAAGCGGAGCCTAGAAACGCGGGGAAGAGGAGAACCATAGAGCGGTGTGATTACTCATTCTGTCATGCTATAGAAATATTTGGTTTTGTAGGGTAGAAGCACCCCCCCTTTAATGCTTTTTAGGCATTAAAAATGGCACGAGAAAATGCTGGTAGTCGTGATATGGTTTTTATTATGGCTGATCCATGAGCTCTAAAATATAAATTGAGAGAGAATGGGCGGCATTAAAAGTTAAACGCGCATGGCGAGGCTTGAGATTGATTAGTTCAAAATCCTTAATGAGCGAATTATAAAAAAATGCTTTGGCTGTGTTGCACATGGATATCAATAGAATATTATTCGTGCAGAATGTAGCTACCTTACGCTTGTCTGCCCCCATAATACTTTATGCTATGAGGCAATTGGCAACGGAGCCTTACAGAGCAATCTTTAAAGACCGTTTCGAGCTTCTTTGCCGCAGATTGTATTACAAACCCATAATTGAGTGATTTATGGCGAATTATTTTGAGTGCTCTTGTTGTGCTACGGGTTTTCAAAAATGATATGTGACATGGAAGCTGCTTATTTTTTCGTTTGCATGAGGCAAAGGCAAGAAGCAAAGGCGGAGGCACCAACAATCATGCAAAAGGTGAAAGCGATATGATTGTTGAAATGGCTGATGATCCATCCACTTGTCCATGAGCCGGCAGCTTGGCCAATATTTGAAATAACAAGAATATAACTAAAAAGAACACTGGCAGAGAGGGATGAGGTTGTTTTCCCTGCTTGATAGTATATCTCTGGAATCATGACAGATTCATAGACACTGTAGGCAATTAACGCAATCACAGCGGTAAAGACCCCACCTATGAGGAAAAATGCAGCGAAACTTCCCATAAAGCAGAGCAGATAAAAAGTTGCTTTATCGGAAAGGGTGAGATGTTTATTGATTACCCCCTGCCAGATACAAATACTGATGCCAACAATTGAAAAGAAAATTCCACTATAAGGGGCGAGATTGCTGTCAAATTTATTGAGAAGTGTTGTGGTGGTGATGAAAATTCCCATGAGGAATGCACAAAGCAAAGCCGTGACCAGTAAATAAGCAATAGAACGATTATGTATTATTGTTTTTAAAGAAGAAAGAAGAGCTTTTTTTGTTTTTTTATTCTTTTCAAGAGATAATGTTTTATGTGGGTAATGATAAACAATTTGAATGGATAGAACACAAAGATACAAACCAATGAGTGCAAAAAAAGCCATTAAGAAGGTTGATGCGTTGTATTTTATGGCACTCGTTGCAACAAGAGGGGCGATAACGACAGCAGCATTTTGAAAAAAAGAATAGAGAGTTAATGCGCGTTTAAGAGCATTTTCATTGAGATGTTCTGATAAAATTTCTCTCAAAAATGGCTTTGAAACTGCTTTCGAAAAAGCCATTAAGGTAAAAAAGATCAACCATGCAGAAGGTGTGAGCGATAGGATAATGCACACAAAAGCGCTACTCCTTAAAATAAAGGCGCTAGCCATTAAGAGTTTACGCGAAAATCTTTCTAATAAACCCGTTGTGGTTACCATGAGAATGCTTTCAAGGATTACTGATCCAGCGAGATAAAAAGCGACATTGGCAGCAGTTATGAGAGAAGAGTTTCCAAGCAAAGGGAGTACAAAGAAAAAGGAAAATTCAGAAAGAAAAACTGTGCTATAGATGAAAAAAGTTATTTTATTTTTGCCCATGGAATTTCCATAGAAGTGTCGTTAAATGATCAAATACATTTTGTTGTATCTCTTGAGGAAGTTTTGTCAGCCCTGTTTCTGCTGTGCACATTTCGTTGAAATAGGATCCTTCTTGATTCACCAGCCAGTCCAATGCAAGAATATTGTTTTTTCTACGATGTTTTTAGAAATATCGAGCATGATTTGGATTGAGCAACAATACTGTGCCCTGATGTTCGCGCAACAACCGTAAGATCATTGAGACCTTGATCCTATATCTTCTCCTGATGATTTTGACTATTCCCAATTCTTTTTGATAACCACCCAATCCTTTTTGATAACCAATTGGCACCCCGCATTCTTGCTTTTCCATTTTATCCTTTATGAAGAGGATGTACTATCCCCCCATAGATTGTCAACATATGAATGGGATGAATGATTTTGTAACCTTTTAATGAAATTATATTTTTTTAGTGGAAGGTTATTCATTCTCTTGAAATAGAGAAGAAAAACGATAGAGTTAGCTAATCATTTTTCAAATCTCTTTTAGCGCATGCGTTGATATTTGCCTCCATGGCGTTGTAAAAAACCTCTCTCAACAAGAGTGCGTCGTAATCGGGCAAAGTCTATCGTAAAGAGGTTGCATATCTTGGAAACTTCCGTTTCGCTATAGATTTTTTCCTTTTGAAAGGCTTCACCAATTTTTGATAGCATCTCTTCTGTTTCTAAATGGCGGTCGCTTAAATTTTCCCTATTTCGCTCATGTTTATTTTCTAGCATTTTCCACACTGTCTCTTCGGCTTGAAATCCTGCTGTTGTGTTGTGAATAAGTCCAAGATTCAAAAGGCGATTGATGGATTTGTGAATGTTTTTGGCATCTGAATCGACATGTTTGAGGATATCAGTAAGATTTTTTGCACCAAGGATAATGGCGGCATAAACAGCGCGCAGTGTTGGTGAGGTCATGGCAGAGATCAGTGAATTGCGGGTATTGCGTTTGTGAAGGGTTTCTTTCCCCATGGGCAAAATATCATTGCGAATGGGAATTTCATTGATTTCTATGAGTTCTGCTTGGAGCGATTGTGCGCGTACAATTTGTTCGGCAGAGGTGCGTTTGCGAATAATCCCCAGACCACTTTGGCGATATTTGTGGTTTTCGGGGAGTGTTAAAGCTTCATAGGAGCCATCAAGCCGGTAGAGAATTTCTTCCCAGATGGGAGTTCTGACGCGTCGAACCCGTTGTTCGCCATTGAGAGCAATTGTTGTTGTCATTGTTGGTTCATGCAGACAAAGATAACCACCAGCGGTGATGTGTTCCCAAACTGTGGTAACAAATCGCACATCATCTGCGGGCGTTCCAGCATCAAGCCAAACAAAATCTATTGGTCCCCAAGATTTGAGCGTTTCATCATCGAGAGAGAAGAAATTCTCATGGATAAATGTTACCATGTCTTTTTCAATACCGTCTTGAAGCAGTTCTTGCCATGCTTCTTCGGCTGATTGGCCTTCTGCTGAAAAATCATCAATGGTGATAAGCCGTGGTTCGTAATTCTCAAGGATTCCTGAAGGGTCAAGCAAAGCTGTACGCTCTTCCCTGGTGGAAGATTCTAAAAGTTTTTTATCTTGTTGCCATGCTTGTTTTGCTTTTTGCAGTGCTTTAGCAATCAAGCACGTACTATCACCAGCACCGATTTCAATGACTGTGCGCGGTCTTGCCATTTGAATAAGTGCATAAATGAGCTGTGCACTATTTTCTGTTCCCATATCGGGGCTTATCAGGGACATCTTTTGATCCTTATAATTTTATCAATCGTAGCATTCCTGCTTTTACAAGAAACTTTATTGAATCCTCTAGCGGGTGTTGAATGTGCATTGGTGTGGTGGCTTGCTTCAAGAGATGTTTTGTTTTTTCATGAAGCCGGATTGTACGCCCATTGAGTTGATTAATGGCAAGAGTGTCAAGAGAAGAATCTATGATAATACTGTTGGCTCTCGTAAAAGAGCGGTTGCATGATCTGGTGAAAAGGCTTGTTGATTTGTTTGAATGAGACCCGTGTTGTAAAAGTGAGATCAAAAGACTTCCAGAGGCAAGAAGAGTACCATTGAATTGTATTTCTCTCAGTGATTGGACAAGGCAGCTTTCACGAAGTGCTTCAAATGTGGGAAAGTCGAATCCGCCAAATGCCGCTCCTTTTGTAGAAACAATGGTGATGGGTTGTATTTGCCGTTTGCCAATGAGTGCTGGTTTGTTTTTTATTATTTGTACATCTTTTGCCCATTGAATGTGTGATAAAGGATTGAGTTCACGTGGGTAGACAGCGAAAGAATTGATGGCTATAGGTGGTGTTGGTTTTTGCAATTCAAGTGTGTGGGAGCTCTCATGACAATCATGTCGCATATAGTCTGCAAGTTGCCATACATAACCGCCTGTTCCATTGTAAAAGTTTAAGCCTATAGGATCTTGTTGCATGATGTTAAACCGGTTTCTTCTGCTTTGAAATATCAAGTTTTGGCAATGGTTGTTTGCTGGGGTTGTTAGCTCTTCCACACTCAAGAGTGGTTCATCAAAGTCTTATTGGTTGGTATGGGGTTATAGGGGAGATACAACGATTTCATCGAGGGGTGATTGTCATGCCATTTTTGGGTTTGGTTTGCCTGAGAGCAAAGATAGTAAAGTTCGTTAACCATTATCATATTCCTTTTTTTGCATAGTGCGGTTTATGATAAAACCTAATATGCCTGCGATCATTGTGGCGATGCCAATGATAAATAGTGTGCTTTGGGTGTGATGCACTTTTACAAAACCGGCTCCTAGAAAGCCAAGGCACACCGCTGTTTGTATGATAAAGATATAGGCGGGCATTTGGTTGTTTCGGTGTTCTTTTTTAATGGCTTTCATCATAAAACTTGCCATTAGAGCATTTTGTACGCCGTTTGCACCCCCAAGGATAAAAAATGACAGCATCATCAACCATACAATATGTGTTAAGGAAAAGCAGAAAATTGCAAAGCCAATTATTGCAGCGGCAAGTGATGCTCCAGCGGCATTGCCAAAGCGATGAAAAAGGCTGGAGAAACAGAGTGGACCAACCACGAGGCCAAGACTTAACATGCTTGTGATTATCCCATAGGTTTCTGCACTGAAGTACAGCTCCGTGCGGATGCGGACAATCGATAAGACGTTGAGAGCAGAGGTGAGGATGATGGTAATGATGAGGGGAGAAAGAGCATAGACAACATTTTTTTACGCAAGAGACCCGTTAAATCTAGCCCTTTTTTGGCTTGCTGTGTTGTGTTTGTTGTTTGCGTATGTATTTTTAAACTTTTAAAACAGAAGAGAGTGATAAAGGTAGCACAAAGAACCATGATGGATAGTGCAAAGAGCCCTTTTTGCCCATTTGATATTCCATACAATACACCCCCTAGCAGTGGTCCGGCAATGTAGCCAAGATTACGAACTGTTTGGATAACGCGGTTTAGTCGATCTAGTTGCTGATCATTGGTTGCAAATTCTGGGACGGAAACGAGGATAGCAGACCAAAAGAGTGAACCAGCACAACCTAGTGCGAAAGAAAGGGCAATGTAAACCCAAAATTGGTTGGCAATTGCGGCAACGGCTATGAAGAGTGCTTCAAACAATAAAACAATGGGTACTGTTCGCGCTGGTTGGAAGCGATGCAAGAGGCGTGGTGCAATGGGGCCTGCACAAATTGCCCCGACAAGCCCTGCAAACAGCAGCATTGAAATAGATGCTGTGCTTTCTGCTAAGTGGAGAGCAAATGTAACTTGTGCTGTTTCATCGGCAAAGCTGCTAAAGCCCAAAACAAGGAAAAGTCCCATTTGGGTAAAAATCATGGATTTTTTCTTTGTCACAATGCTCCTCCCCAAGAGGTTATAAGGTACAATTTTCTTCTACGTGTTTATGGGATATCCCATGCTTTGTATAGTTTTTCTTGATGATCAGTTGAGAAAGGAAGTTTTCAGAGCTCTTTTCCAAAACAAGCACAATGCCTATTGGCAGCAATGACCAGCTCCTTATGTTTTTTTAAAGGGGAGTATTAAGGATGATGGGCTGGCGAAGTTGTCTGATATGAGAGAGACAATAATACAAAAAGACAATCAGAAGATTTTGCAAAAAAGCTGCACTATACGTGCAGCTTTTTATGTATTTGCTTTAAAGGTAGACGTTTTAAAGCATGAAAGTGTCCTTACGGCTTCTATAACCATAATAGCCAAAAACACTGGAAATAATGGCGCCTACCAGACTGCCTAAAAAGCCCCACCACCCCATATTGGAGGCTGTTTT
>NZ_JBHINK010000028.1:5946-8747 GCF_042194905.1 Bartonella sp. CL63NXGY | reverse complement strand
CTTGAAGATGCCAATAAGTATACGGATGAGAAAGTTAGTGGTCTTGTCAATGATGCTGTTAACGAGTCTAAATCCTACACGGATATGAAGTTTGAGACGTTGAATTATGCTATTCAGGATGTTCGGAAAGAAGCAAGACAAGCTGCTGCTATTGGTCTAGCAGTATCTAATTTAAGCTATGACGATACACCGGGAAAATTAAGTTTTTCATTTGGTACGGGTGTATGGCGCAGTCAATCTGCGCTTGCTCTTGGTGCTGGTTATATGTCTGAAAATGGAAGATTTCGCTCTAACGTATCTGCAACGAGTTCTGGGGGACATTGGGGGGTAGGTGCTGGATTTAGGGTAACACTGAATTAACAATAGAAAATTCGAAATAAATTTTCCTTCTCTTATCAAATGCGTTACATGTGCCATTTAAAGAGAAGGAAAGTTATTTTCATCATAAATGAATAGCAATAGAAGATAAGGGCGTATTTCGAGTAAAAATATATTTTTTATTATGAAATTTTATATGAAAAAATCATTTATCATCTCCAAAAGGAATTATTTGAGTAATCGATATTTATTTTTAATATATTGTAATAATATTATTAATGAATGCAGCATTGTTTTTTATGACAAGATAGGGGGTATTTTATTTTGCATAATTCTACTGCTGATAAGATTATTATTGGATTGTATAATGCCATAAAAGGTGATCAATTACATGACAGTGAGCAGCAGATTAAGACAGTTTTTAATGATGCGAAAAAATATATAGATAAATGTTTTTCTGAATCCATAGTATAATGCAATGAGTAATGTTGTTAATGATGCAAAATCTTACACGGATACAAAATTTGAAGCATTAAGATGTGATATTAAGACAGCTCAGAAAGAAGCAAGACAGGCATCCTCTGTTGGTTTAGAAGTATCGAATTTAAGTTATTTCAATATCCTTTGGTCTTTAAGTCTTTGTTTTGGTAGTGGTTTATGGCGTAGCCGATTGGCTTGAGCTATTGGAACCATTTATATGTCAGAAGATGGAAAGATTCGCTCTAATATATCTGTCACGAGTGCAAGAGGTTACAGGGGGTTAAGTGCAGGAGTAAACTTAACACTGCATTAATAATAAAAAACGCATTCGCCCTTGTTTCATCAGACAAGGGTAAAAATTTTATAAAGAAGTGATATTTTACACAGAAACTCATAGAGTAGTATACTTGTAAAGTTTTATAACAATGTATTCTGTAATAATAATCTTAGTGGGACTAATTTTAGTTACAGTGAAGCATTTTAACAAAAAAAATTACAAATGCAGAGTGATGTTTTTATATAAATTAATAGAGCACGCGTAATCGCACAATATTTTAAAACTGTACAGTTTATAATTTTATTAATAGGAATATCCACTAGGGGGTATGCTTAAAGAAATAAAAAATCTCATTTTTTCCATTTTTATTATTTTCTTTGTATGTAGCAGCGGGAATGATTAAGTAAGACTCACTTTGATCACAACAGGGATATTTAAAGCATAACGATGCACCAGCACTTTTATAAAAGCCTAAAGTGTAAACAATGAGGCTATGAATTCTAGAATTATTTCAAGAATCAGAAAGACGCATTGTATAAAAATATAAAAAAATAATTAAATTATTTTTTCCTTGCTATTTTTTAATAATCTGTATAGAGTGCGAAAAATTAATTAAAAGAAACTAGAAATCTTCTCGCAAAGCGGGGTGCGGTAAGTTATGGAAAAATTACAAAATCACAATCGTCTGATCTCAAAAAGCTTTAAGAGATACAAATATAAAACTCATGGGTATCTCGCTTATTTTCACGACAAAAGCACAATAACCCTACAAAAAACGCTCTAAATTACTCAACAAACAACTTAACTCCCTTGCGCAATAAACATCCTTTATTGCCTCTTAAACACACAACACTTAATAATAGCGCGCAAACATGTTTTTTCTACACGCCTTTCACCTTTCTTCGCCTTTAAATTTAAAGGCTCTGCTACAGAAAGAAAATCCCCCCTAAAAGGGGAAAATAAACCTTATTAATCGGACTATCAATCAAGGTGGACTACAACCTCATTGATATCTTAGATAGTCCTCTTCCGCATTATGACAACCCTAATCTTTTATAAAACAAGAAAAAACTACCTCTAGAGCTTAGTAGCACCGGAATATGTCTTTTTAATGTTTTCAATATGTTTTTTTTACTTAGAGGATTTATTATGAAAAAAATATTATATACCACACCACACACACTAGCAGTGAGTAATTTAAAAAATTCTTGCTCGTCTTATCGATTACCTTTTATAAAAACGCTTTCATTAGTGTCAGTAGCTGCCTTTTTATCAAATGCTTCTCCTGTTTTTGCTTGTGATCTTTGGGGTAATGTAGCGCAGTATTTTGGTGGAGGTACAAATATACGTAAAAGTATTGCGCCAACCTATATAATTAACGGTAAAATATATAGAGATGTTGGTTCTGCGTTGTATGGTTTGGAGAATTATGTCGCTGAAACTAGGTATGATAAGTTTGTTAAGCAAGATGCATCAGGACTTATTACAATTGGTGCGGACGTAGGTGGCAATAGAATAACTATCGCAAATAGCTCTCATGGATTGAGGACTCTTACTGGTGTTGCTGATGGTTGGGTTTCGCCAATCTCGTATGATGCAGTCAATGGTTCTCAGCTTTTTTCCCAAGGCATCAGTACTGCGATCTCTTTTGGCGGTGGTGCTGGATACGATAGAAAAGGAAACTGGATAGCTCCTACTTTTACAGTTAAGGTCTTTGATAAAAATG
>NZ_JBHINK010000028.1:0-5846 GCF_042194905.1 Bartonella sp. CL63NXGY | reverse complement strand
GTAATGGAACTGAAAAGGACTATAAGAATGTTGCGGATGCCTTTACTGGCGTAAGTAGTTCTTTCACGAATCTTGATGCAAAGATTGAAAATATTAAGGTGGCAAGTAATAGTCTTGTTAAGCAAGATGATACAGGACTTATTAGCATTGGTGGAGAAGTAAGTGGAACTAAGGTAAGCATTGCAAACGTTGATAATGCAGTTCGGACTCTTTCAGGTGTTAAGGCTGGTTCGATTACAGCAGCGTCCACTGATGCGATAAATGGTTCTCAACTTTATTCCATGAGCAATGTAGTTGCAGGCTATTTTGGTGGTGGTGCTGGCTATAAAGATGGAAACTGGAGTGCTCCTACTTTTACAGTTAAGGTCTTTGATAAAAATGGTAATGGAACTGAAAAGGACTATAAGAATGTTGCGGATGCCTTTACTGGCGTAAGTAGTTCTTTCACGAATCTTGATAAAAAGATTGAAAATATAGTCATTGATGGGACAGGTGATAATCTTGTTAAGCAAGATGATACCGGACTTATTAGCATTGGTGGAAAAGTAAGTGGGGCCAGGGTAAATATCGCGAATGTTGATAATGTGGCACGGACTCTTGCGGGTGTTAAGGCTGGTTCGATTACAGCAACATCGACTGATGCGATAAATGGCTCTCAATTTTATGCCATGAGCAATGTAGCTGCTAGTTATTTTAGTGATAATGCTGGATATGATAAAGATGGAAATTGGAATGCTCCTACTTTTACAGTTAAGGTTTTTGATAAAAATGGTAGTGGGACTGAAAAGAACTATAAGAATGTTGGGGAAGCGCTTTCTGGTGTAAGTAGTTCTTTTACGAATCTTAATCAAAAGATCGAAAGTGTGACAGGTGATAGTTTTGTTAAGCAAAATAGCGTTGGGCTTATTACGATTGGTGGAGACAAGGGTGGTGATAGAATAGATATTGCAAACGGTATTAATTTTCCACGAGTTCTCTCTGGTGTTAAAGGGGGTGCATTTACGGCAACATCGACCGAAGCGGTAAATGGTGGTCAAATTTATTTTATGGCTCAGGCATTTGCACATTATTTTGGCGGTGGTGCTGGATATGATAAAGCGGGAAAATGGTCAGATCCTACATTTACAGTTAAAGCCTTTGATAAGAATGGTAATGAAACTGAGAAAAACTATACTAATGTTGCAGATGCGTTTTCTGGCGTTAATAGTGCTTTCACAAGTTTGAATGAGGAGATTGTTAAGATAAAGGATAGCGTTGGTATTATTGAAAAAAGTTATACACCTCAAGATAATTCTTCGGATATTATTTCAGAAGGCTTTCCTTTTATGAGAAGCGCACGTTTTCTAAGAAGCTTACCTCTTGCCATAGATGAGGAAGAAAGCGCCATAGATGAGGCGGATAATTCAACCACGGTAACTGTTGCTCCTAGTGAAATTTTAGAAAAGTCAACTTATGAAGTGACTGACTATCAGTTTTCGCAGATGAATAACAAGGTAACAGAAGTTGAAAAAAATGTAACCGACGTTACAGGCAGGGTAACAGAAGTTGAAAACAAGGTGAATGTTGCGGTTAGCTATGATACCGATGATAGCGGAAAGAAAATCAATAGCATCACTCTAAAAGGTGTCGATGACAGTGAGCCTGTTTTGATTACGAATGTTCAAGGTGGAAAAATTGAACATGGCTCTAAGGACGCAGTGAATGGTGGTCAGTTATACGATCATACCGCGGAGCAGATGAAGATTACTCTTGAAAGTGCGAAAGAGTATACTAAAGAACAAGTCGATAATGGTGTTAATGCGGCGAAATCCTATACCGATATGAAGTTTGACGCACTAAGTTATGATATTACGAATGTGCGCAAAGAGGCAAGGCAAGCAGCAGCGATTGGTTTGGCAGTCTCTAACTTACGTTACTTCGATGACCCAGGATCTGTGAGTGTTTCATTTGGTGGTGGTTTTTGGCGTGGACAATCTGCCTTTGCGATTGGTGCAGGTTATACATCTGAAGATGGCAAGATTCGTTCTAATCTATCAGCAACCAGTGCTGGCGGTCAGTGGGGTGTAGGTGGTGGAATAACTCTGAAATTAAAATAACACCAGAGAATATGAAAAACTACAATTTAAGCGAAGTTTCGCCCTTGTCTCATCAGACAAGGGCGAAATTTTATATTATAGAGAAGTAATATTTTACAGAGAAGTCCATAGAGTAGTATACTTATAAAGTCTTATAACAAGGTATTCTATAGTAATAATCTTAGTGAGATTGATTTTAGTAAAAAGTGAATTACTTTAACAAAAATTTTATAAATACAGCGTAATACTCTCATATAAATTGATAGAGTGCGTAATCGCACAGTATTTTAAAACTGTACGTTCTATAATTTCATTGATAGAAAATATCCATTGGGGGGATACGTTTAAAAAAATCAAAAATCGTATTATTATTATTTTATTTATTTGCTCTGTGCATAGCAGTAGCAATCATGAGGTACGCAACAGCGGCAATTATTAGTAAGACTCATTTTGATCAAAATGGGACACCTAAAACGAACGATTAAACAGAACCTCTAGACAAGTCTATAGTGCATGGAATCTATGAATTTTAAAGTTATAAGGATATTTTACGATTGTATAAATCGGAAAGACTCATTCTGTAAAAATAATTAAATTCATTTTCCTCTTGCTATTTTACGCAATAGTCTATAACATTGCGAAATATTCTTTAGTAAGACTCATTTTGGTAAAAACAGAAAGATGCTCGCAAGGGGGGCGCGACGGATTATGAAAAAAACAAACAATCACCTTCATTTTATTTTGAAGCTCTTTGAGAGAAAAAAATCTAAAGCTCAAGAGTATACCTCTTACCCCCGCGATAAAAGCGTAATGATTTCACAACAAGTACTCTAAATCATTCAGCCAACAACTTAACCTTTTCCCCTAATAAACATTACAGCCTCTTAATTATACAAAATGAACTCTTTTACTTTAAAAACTATAAACCGCAGATCTAACAATAGGGCGCAAGTATGTCTTCTTCATATCCGTTTTTCACCCTCATTCAGGAGTTTTGTTGCAAAAAAAAGCATCCTTCTTAAAAGCGGAAAAAATAAAAAACCCATTAACCAAACCTTTAATCAACGTCCATCACAACCTTGCCGGACTTCTAATTACTTCTGTTCGCCTCTGCGGCAAACTCAAACTTTATAGAGAACAAACAAAAATCACGTCGTTAATCACCCCTAGCACTGAAATATGACTTTTTAATGTTCTAAATATGTATTTCTTATTTGGAGAATTTGTTATGAAAAAATTATATACCACACCAAAAGCGCTAGTGGTGAATGATTGTAAAAATTCTTGCTCGTTTTATCGACGGCTTTTTATTAAAGCGCTTTCATTGGCTTCAGTGATTATCTTTTTATCAAATGTTTCTCCTGTTGCTGCTGCTACTCAGATTTTAAATAACAAATCAAACGACTTTAGTGGTGGTGCAAATGCGCTTAAAGGTATACCGCCAGCCTATGTAGTTGGCAGTAAATTGTATAGAGATAGTGGCTCTGCATTTGTGGAGGGGGAGGATACCCCCAAGAACTTTAGTCTTAATATTAAGTTTCAGACTAAAGCTGCTTTTGATACTGCATTTGCAGGTACGGAAGGTTATAAGAATGTAGAAGGTTATAAAAGTGTTGCGGATGCATTTTCTGGCACTAATAGTGATTTGGCAGGTTTAAATCATCAGCTTGTTGAGATAAAGGAACCCCATGCTATTGGGGAAAAACAAGATAATCCATCTCAAAGTGATGATCAGCATAAGAACACAGACAGCTTTTCTCTTATAAGAAGCTTACCCAGTGCACTAAACCGAGCGGATGATGGGCCAACTGTGATAGCTATTGCTCCTACCTCAGTATTAACTGACGTGACTTTTGAGAGTAGTGAAGGTAAGACACGGCGTCTTTTGAAGGTTTCTCCTGGTGAGCTCTCAAAAATGTCAACCGATGCCGTTAATGGTTCCCAGCTTTATACTCTAGGTGATAAAGTTGCAAAATCTTTAGGTGGTAACGCTAAGTATGAGAATGGCACGTGGACTGCTCCTACATTCAAGGTTAAGCGCTTCAATTCTGATGGTGACGTTACTGACTCGACTTATGACAGTGTCGCGTCTGCCTTTGCCGGTGTTGGTGATTCTATCACGAATATTAAAAATGAGATTAGCAAAGAAATTGCTGGTGAAAAAAGTGATTCTTTAATCTGGAGCCAAACGGCGAATGCCTTTGTAGCGACGCATGGGGATAGTAAAGAGAACAGCAAGATTACATCTCTTAAAAATGGAGACATTAGTAGAACGTCAACGGATGCTGTAGCTGGTAACCAGCTATATGCTCTAGGGAGCAATGTTGCGAAGTCTTTAGGTGGTGGTGCTAAGTATGAGGATGGCCAATGGAGCAAGCCTAAGTTCACGGTTAAAACAGTAAAATCTGATGGTACTGAGAGTGAGGAGAGCTATACAGATGTGGCTTCAGCGTTTGCCGGTGTAGGCACTTCTTTCACGGATTTACATAAAGAGATTACCAATGAAATTAGCACTGCTCAGGCTGATGCGTTGTTGTGGGATAAGGCTAAAGGTGCCTTTGTAGCGACGCATGGAGAGAAAGATAGCAAAAGCAATAGCAAGCTTACATCTCTTTTAGATGGCACCATTAATGCTGGTTCCACGGATGCCGTAACGGGTAATCAGCTTCATAAATTGGGTGGCGATGTTGCAAAATCTTTAGGTGGTAACGCTAGGTATGAGAATGGCACGTGGACTGCTCCTACATTCAAGGTTAAGCGCTTCAATTCTGATGGTGACGTTACTGACTCGACTTATGACAGTGTCGCGTCTGCCTTTGCCGGTGTTGGTGATTCTATCACGAATATTAAAAATGAGATTAGCAAAGAAATTGCTGGTGAAAAAAGTGATTCTTTAATCTGGAGCCAAACGGCGAATGCCTTTGTAGCGACGCATGGGGACAGTAAAGAGAACAGCAAGATTACGTCTCTTAAAAATGGAGACATTAGTGGAACCTCAACGGATGCTGTAGCGGGTAACCAGCTTCATAAATTGGGTGGCGATGTTGCGAAGTCTTTAGGTGGTAAAGCTAAGTATGAGAATGGAACTTGGAGTGCGCCTACATTCACAGTTAAGAGCGTGAAAGAAGATGGCAAAACAGAAGATAAAGAGTATCATGATGTAGCAACAGCGTTTGCTGGTGTAGGAACTTCTTTCGCGAATGTGAATAATTCTATCACGAATATTAAGGATGAAATTAGCAAAGATATTGCTGAAGCAAAGAGTGATTCCTTGAATTGGAGCGACACTGCACATGCTTTTGTAGCGACGCATGGTGAAGAGAATGCAAGCAGCAAGATAACATCGCTTACCAATGGGTCTATAACTAAAGACTCAAGTGATGCTGTAGCGGGCAATCAGCTATATGCTCTAGGGAGCAGTGTTGCGCAATCTTTAGGTGGTAAAGCTAAGTATGAAGGTGGCACATGGACAGCTCCGACTTACGAGATCTCTAATATTTCTGCAGATGGTGATGTGGGAAAGACAAGCTTCAATGATGTTGGTAGCGCTTTTGCGGGTCTTGATACGAGTGTCAAGAATGTGAACACTCATCTGTCTAATGAGGTCAAAAAGTTTGATGAAAAACTAAGTAATATTACTCAAGCGGTTAATGGTGATGCTTTAATCTGGAGCCAAACGGCGAATGCCTTTGTGGCGACGCATGGGGACAGTAAAGAGAACAGCAAGATTACGTCTCTTAAAAATGGAGACATTAGTGGAACCTCAACGGA
>NZ_JBHINK010000027.1:0-9120 GCF_042194905.1 Bartonella sp. CL63NXGY | reverse complement strand
AAAAACACACCATATTTGGCAATCTCTGGATTAGCTTCCAGTGTGGCTTCTAAATAACCGTTTAGTGCCCCAACTTGGATGCGGTCTCCTAACACAGCCATGGCATAGTGAAAGCAAAGGAGATCGAGGCTCATATCCTCTAGCTCTACAATAACGCGCTTTTTGGGTATCTTCATGGGGTAGGTTCCTCTTGGTAATACCCCATTTGATATTGTCCCTCTTGGTATTGTCCTTGTGGTTTTCCGCCATTAAAAAAGGGCAAGAGCGTAATGGAATAGCGGATGCGTTGGGATTGACCAGAAAGACTGATATAGTCGTGGTCTTTATTGATCGTGGTGATTACTACGGGTCCATGGAGAAGGACACTATAGGTGGTATCATTAATCCAACGAAGCATCTGGACAGGCTTGGCTCTTCGAATAGTTGTAGTGATGGCATCAATGGCTACACGGTCACCAAATTCTTCTGGAAACCAAACTCCATGAATGGTTTTTGCATCATTGCCATAGCCGGTAAATTGCAAACTGGGGGACCTGCCAAAACGCTCCATACAAACCCATGAGGCAGAAAACTCTTCTTCAAAGGATTGGAAATTCAGCCAGTCCACATAAAATTGATGCGGTCCTAACATCATCAAAGGATCTCTCATAGGCTCCCTCCCCTCATTCTGTCCCGCCATGCAGCGCATTAGCGCGTGCCCGTTGCAAAGCATGGGCAACCGCACGACCAGTGGCCATGGGTTCACGCGCCCCATTAACATGCACTGTGACATTTTGATTGTGTGTGATGGGGGAACGGTCTTTGTCTCTTTGCTCTCTCGCAGATGAATTTACAGGAGAAGCCCCCGCAAATTGCACGATGGGTTGGATGGCTGTTTTACCCCCCAAAAAACTTGGCAAAAACTCTCTTACATCAATGGAACCAATCCACCCCTTAATGCGGCTAGGCAAAGATTTACAATAATCCATCAATTGTGAGATAGACGACATAAAGCCATCGACAATCGAATTAGCCAGATCTTCGCCCGCTTGTTCCATACCAGCCTTGGCAGCATCCGAGAGCTTTTCGCGGGCAAAAAAACTCTTTCTAAACTGAAACTTCTTAAAATCCCCTTTTTACACCTCTCTCAAAGCAAAGATAAAACTGCCAAGACACGTGAGAGTCATCTAAGGATAATTGCATGAGACCATAACAGCTATAAACAGACTCCAATATTTGTATCATATTATTGTAACGATTTACTTACGTATAAAAGAAGAAGATAAAATTGTAATACAACTAAAAGTTCATACGATTAATCAAGAGAAATTATACAGCATCACAAAACATCAATTGTTTGAAGATTATAAGTAAAAAATTGATCAAAATAAAAAGCTTTTCTTATGAAAAAGAAAAGTGTTGCCCATGAGTAGATATTATAAGCTCTAATAAAGGGCATAACTTAATAATTATACCGCAACAAATTAATAAAAACAGCCTTCTTGATGATTCTGGACAACAAGTGCTAGCAAATTATGAACACACCCTTGACAAACTCCCCTTTCTTCAAAGATGAAAGCCTAAAAAGAAAAAATAGAATAACAAACCATTATTCTGCTTTGTATTAAAGCTCAGTTCACATTAAACCATTGCACTTATAGCGTATAACCTGAAATCTTAGCAGCTTTGAAAAAAATATGTCTGATTTTTCACTCTATTTCTAAGTAACATTTAGACACTCCTACTGCTCTTCAAGTCCGCACATATAATACGTTTTTTCCCTCATGCTTTAAGACAAAGAAACAAATCCTATTATAACTTACTGCAACTTGCCGAAAATTGAGTGTCTTTCCCTATAACACCAAGATCTTTAATTAAAAGCGGTTTTCCTATTTCTCCATTATAGGCTTTAACGTGAATGGTCTTGCCTTTCACATCTAAGAGGTAATAATCTCCATTAAAAAGCGCACCAGCTGTATATATAGGGATATTTCCAAAAACCTTATCATTTTTCGCACGGCAATAAGACTGATAATGCGTGTGACCCACGAAGATTGCTTTAACATTATGAGAGGTAATAATTGACTTAAAGACCGACAAATCTTTAGCATTCTTTTTACGAATAAAAAAGGATTCACCATCAATGGAAGCAGCACGCGCATCATGAAAATTAATGATTGTCACTTTACCTCTTGCATCAGCAGCAGCTAAATCGTTCCTAAGCCAATCTAAAGATTTATTGATTTGCACTTCTGTAGACTGCCCCTTCAAACCAACCGTATAGCTTGGATAATTGTGAAGCTGCACATAGTGAACATCTCCATAATCCCAAGAATAACTCAAACTCCCCCTTATCGAGCGAATATTTCCACCCGAAATGGGAACCAAACTTTCAGTAACATCTGCATTGAAATGCGCTAATTGACTACGGTATTTTTTGATTTCCGATACCATTCTTGAAACTGCACTTATAGCACAAGCATCTTTGTAAAAACTGAATTCTTGAGGATTTGTACAATTACCAACATTATTGGCATAATCGTGATTCCCTAGCCCCTCATAGACAGGTGCTCCAAGAGTTTTATAAACATTTTCATAATCATCATAGTTTTTTTGTTGTCCAAACTCCGTCAGATCACCATTGACAATATGGAATGCAGCCTTGTGCGCTTTTATCACACCAGCAACCTGCTCATTTATCTTTAACCATGGCTCTCTGTTTGATATTCCATTGGCATCACCAGAGTTTAAACGCCACGGTTGCGGATCAGCCATAATGATAGCAGTATAATTTTTTGTAAGAGACTTTTCTTTCATAGACCAATCCATGAATGCATCATGATGAAGCCTCTTGTCTCTTTTTATTTTTTCAGAATCAAGATTAAAACAACCAGAGAGAGTAAAAGCAATCACGGTGATTACCAATTCAACTTTATATCTCATAAACCTATCACCATAAAAACGTTACATATTTTTTATATTAAAAAATTCCTCAGAGACAATTTTTTTAGATTTTATTGTCAAAAATATGTCAAAAATTCGAAATAACGAAAGCAATGATCCTTCAATGAAGGTGCACTTTGATGATATAAAAGCACTGTTGATTTCAAGCCTTCAACTTCAAGAACTTTAATTGATTAAGATTTATAAGCTTGGGCTCTGGCTCTTTCAAATGTCATCGATACATCAACAGCTTATAAAAACTTAGTCGTATACTATTAAAATATCCCCAACAGGAGAAAAAATATATTCTTATACTAGAGTGCCCAACTCCTTTGGATATCAAGATCAATTATATTATAATATTATGATAAATAAGGTATAAATAATCAAAAGTGCCAGCAACAGTGTTATAGTATTACCGTCATCATTCACTTTGATAAGCTATAAAAATGCAGCAATACTACATAAAATACTATTATTACTTTATAAAAAATAATATAAATTATGTAAAGTATAATAATAATAGTTATAATTTCTATAATGTAGATTTACAATAAATTTAATTATATAATATAAATCATTACAAGCACATTGTGTGTTAAATATAAATTCATACAAATTTAATATTATTTATTTTTTAATTTTGACAAAAAATCAAAAATGTCTTACCAAATAAAGAAAATTATCGAAATTAATAACAACTATCCATTTTCACTTCTTCTTATGAAGTTTGCGGGGAAATGAATATTTGGGGGCTCTCATAAGGAGAATACTGGTGTATAAAACATCCCTTTTATCATGCACGGCTGCGGCTGCTATCATCCTATTCAACATCCAGTTCACTGCACATGCTGAAACTCTTGGCGTTGCCAACGAAGAAAAAGATATATCCGGAAAAACGTACGAGACTATTTATGTAAAAGACAAAGGAAAAATCACCGGCAGTACTGTAACTGTAACTGGAAATGAAAACACAAATACAGACACAGGTAGCGATAAATATGTTGTAACAGTTGAAGGTGCTACCAGTGCGCTTGAATTAAATGGCTTAAATATTCAAGGCACTGATTCTGATGTTCGTTTCGGTATTTCTGTAAAAGACGGCGCTAACATCAACCTGACAGGGGGGAACATTACAGCTTCTCAAACTGGCGTTTATATTGATGGTAGTAAGAATAGTAGAAATATACTGCAAAATGTAGTGATATCAGATAATAAAAATGAAGCATCATCACTCCTTGGAATAGAAATAAACAACGAAAGTTTTATCACTTTAGAAAATGTAACAGTTAAGCAAGCAGAAACTGGTATACTTGCGGATGTCGTTTCTCAAGTTATAGTATCCGGAGGATCATTCGAGGGTAAAATGGATGGCGTATATGCTATGGGCGGCACCACCATTACTGTAGATGGCGATGCTAACATTACCTCATCTAATGGTAACGGACTCCATGCCGATGATGAAAATACCACCATAAAAATGACTGGAGGAAGCGTAACTGGAAAAGACGCAGCATTGTATACAAACGACGGTGGTCATATTAAAGTCACGGGTGGTACTCTAACAGCAAAGGGAGATACCACAAGTGCACCTACTACAGAAGGGGATAATCCTGCATCTAATAAGGGTACTAAAATTGAGAGTGGATTCGGCGCCTTGTCTCAAGGTGAAAACAGTGTGATTGAATTGTCTGATACAAAGATCAAAGATGCTACAATCGGGTTGAAAACACAAGAAAGTGGCGCAATCGCAATGACTGGGGGAAGCATTACAGCGTCCAAAGTTGGTGCATTCTTTTTGGATAGCAAAAGCAAAGAAAACGAACTGAAAGATGTAGTGACATCAAGTGGGAAAGATGATGCGCCACTAATCAATGGAATCAAGGCAACTAACAGTAATGTCACTTTAAATAATGTAACAGTGACGCAAGCACAAACTGCCATAGATGCATATGATTCCACAGTAAAAGTTTTAGGAGGATCATTTGATGCAGAAAAAGCAGCAATATTTGCTCAAAATGGCGGCAACATCACTTTAACTGGCGGTGCAAAAATTACATCATATAATGATGCTGGACTCTATGCGGAAGGCTCAAAGTCCATAATCGAAATGACAGGAGGGAGCATCACAGCGAAAGAGGAAGCAGTAACGACAACATACGGTGGCCATATTACTGTTACAGATGTCACCCTAAAAACAAATGGTGATGGATTTGGTGTAGCTTCTGATGACCTTGGTAGCATGATTGAATTACTTGGAAAGACAACGATTAGTGATAGTGCAGTCGGGCTTCAAGCACAAAACGGTGGTGTAATCAAGATGACTGGGGGAACCATTACAGCTTCCAAAGCTGGTGCTGGATTCTTAAACAGTAACAGCCGTGAAAACAAACTAGAAAATGTGACAATATCGAGTGGTAAAGACGATGCGCCACTGAACTTTGGAATAAAAGCAGATAAAGGTACCGTCACTTTAAAAGATGTAACAGTGATTCAAGCAGCCGCCGGTATACTTGCAGATCATGATTCGACAATAACAATCTCGGGAGGATTATTTGATGCAAAAGGTGCAACAATATCTGCTCAAAACGGCAGCGCTATCACTTTAACCAACAATGCAAACATTACATCATCTGATAACATTGGACTCTATGCAAAAGGTTCAAACTCCTCCATCACAATGATAGAAGGAAACGTCACGGGAAAAGGGAATGCTTTGACTGCTGAAGATGGTGGCCATATTACTGTTACAGATGTTACCCTAAAAATAAATGATAGCGATAAGTCATCTGGTGTATTTTCTAATGGCGCAAATAGTGTAATTGAATTGCTTGGAAAGACAACAATTAGTGATAGTGCAATCGGGCTTGTAGTACAAAATGATGGCGCAATCAAGATGATTGGGGGAACCATTACAGCTTCTGCAGCTGGTGCTGGATTCTTAAACAGTAACAGTCGTGAAAACAAACTAGAAAATGTGACAATATCGAGTGGTAAAGACGATGCACCACTGAACTTTGGAATAAAAGCAGATAAAAGTACCGCCACTTTAAAAGATGTAACAGTGACTCAAGCAGCAGCCGGTATATTTGCAGATCATGATTCGACAATAACAATCTCGGGAGGATCATTTCATGCACAAAATACAACAATATCTGCTCAAAACGGCAGCGCCATCACTTTAACCAACAATGCAAACATTACATCATCTGATAACATTGGACTCTATGCAAATAGTTCAAACTCCACCATCAGCATGACGGGAGGAACCGTCACGGGGAAAGGTAATGCATTGGTTGCTGAAAATGGTGGACATATTACTGTTGCAGATGTAACCCTAAAAACAAATGATAGTGATAAGTCATCTGGTGTATTTTCTAATGGCAAAGGCAGTGTAGTTGAATTGCTTGAAGGGGCAACGATTAGTGATAGTGAAATTGGACTTACAACAAACGATGGTGGCGCAATAAAAATGACTGGAGGAACCATTAAAACTTCTCTAGTTGGTGCTGTCTTCTCAAGCAGCAGCAATGAAAACAGACTAGAAGGTGTGACGATATCAAGTGGTAAAGACGATGCGCCACTGAACTTGGGAGTAATAGCAGACCAAAACAGTACCGTCACTTTAAAAGATGTAACCGTCATGCAAGCAACCAATGCCTTAGTTGCAGATGATCACTCGACAATAACAGCCTCAGGAGGATCATTTCATGCACAAAATACAACAATATCTGCTCAAAACGGCAGCGCCATCACTTTAACCAACAATGCAAACATTACATCATCTGATAACATTGGACTCTATGCAAATAGTTCAAACTCCACCATCAGCATGACGGGAGGAACCGTCACGGGGAAAGGTAATGCATTGGTTGCTGAAAATGGTGGACATATTACGGTCACAAATGTGTCTCTAAATGTTACAGATGTATCTCTAGATGACGAAGATATATCGTCTGGTGTATTTTCTAATGGCGAAGGCAGTGTAGTTGAATTGCTTGAAGGAACAACGATTAGTAATAGTGAAATTGGACTTACAACAAACGATGGTGGCGCAATAAACATGACTGGAGGAACCATTAAAACTTCTCTAGTTGGTGCCGGCTTCTTAAACAGTAACAGCGGTGAAAACAAGCTAGAAGGTGTGAAGATATCGAATAGTAAAGACGATGCGCTACTAAACTTTGGAATAAAAGCAGACAAAAGTACCGTTGTTTTAAATAATGTAGAAGTGACTCAGGCAGCCGCCAGTATAGTTGCAAATGATCACTCAACAATAACGGTCTCAGGAGGATCATTTAGTGGACGTGATGTAGGAGGAAGCGCCGAAGCCAGCAGTACGATTATCTTAAAAAACAATGCTAACATTACATCATCTGATGGCGGAGGACTCCTTGCAGACGGTTCAGGATCTAAGATCATAATGATGGGAGGATCCGTAGCCGCGAACGAAACAGCGTTATTCGCAATCAACGGAGGGCATATTGATGCCACAGATGTTGCTCTAAAAACAGAGGGAAAAGGAAACGGTGCATTTGTAAGTGGCAATGACAGCACAATTCAATTGCATGGTGATACAATAATTAACAATACTTTGGGCGGCCTTGGAGCAGTTGACGGTGGTAAAATCACCAGCAAAGATTTAACAATAATCGGTGGTGAAGCACTTGAAGGCTCCGACAACGAACGCACTGGTATATGGACATCGGACTCTGGTAGTGAAGTTAGGTTAATGGGCAAAACAACCATTCAAAATGTTGATGAAGGGTTTTATGCAGACGGTGGAAGTAAAATCATTAGCGGAGATTTAACAATAACTGGTGGTGAAAGTAAACAACAAACCGTTGCTGTAAACGTTGCGGAACTTGGTAGTGCAATCGAATTAAATGGTAAAACAATCATTCAAAACTTTGATTTTGGTCTCACCGCAGCAAATAATAGCACAATTAAGATGACGAATGGTTATATTGGAGCAGCAGAGAATACAATAAAAAATAAAATAGAAGCAAAAAAAGTTGCACTATGGGCGGCAGCTAATGGACATATTGATGTCGTGAATACTTCTATGATAGCAGGAGTTGCTGGTTTGCAATTTATAGCTCTCTCTAATCCTGATCTAAATAAGACAGATGATATAGAAAAACATCATAGCAATGAAATCAATTTAACCAATGCAGATGTTCACGCTGAAAATGGCACAGGAATTTTCATTGGAGCTTTCACTAAAAATAACATTGAAAATAGTGCCGATCTGTCAATTGGTACAGTTAATCTCACAAATTCAGAAATCCATGCCGACGTGTTATTAGGGGACGGTCTCTTTACGAAAGAAAAAAGCTTTTGGGAAGAGGAAGATATTACCGAGATCTCCAACGGCACCTTCACATTAAGCGCTGATCATTCAAATTTAGAAGGCAGAGCGAATATTGCTAAAGATAGAACTGTACGTTTTGATCTGAAAAATAACACAACATGGATGTTAAAAAACAGCAAAAACGAAAAAGATGCTGATGGCAATCTGCTTGATATCGCTCAAAGATCTCGTTCTGATATTTCCACGCTTAATCTCAACAACAGTTCTATTATCTTTAATGGACCAACAGAAGATCATTATCACACATTGCATATAGGTTCTGGTCAACCAGACACGCAAGAAGTCTACAACGCCTCTGGTGACGCAAAGATTTACTTCAACATTGCTTGGAGTGATGGCGTAAAAAGTGCCGATCAAAAAACCGATAGACTTCTGATCCACGGTGATGTCTCAGGCTCCACAACAGTTTATATCAAAAGCGATTCAGGAGATGAAAGTAGTGTAGTCAATGCTGCTGATCCTTCCAATATAGGTGGCCTCTCGCTCATTCAAGTATCTGGAAAAGCACAAGAAGACTCTTTCAAACTCAAGAATGGCTATACCACAAGAAATCGTTTGCCTTATAAATATACGCTAACGGCCTATGGACCAGAGTCAAGCCACGGTACAGCCGATGTTGCACAAAGCCTCTTTGATGAGAAGAATGAAAATTTCTGGGATTTCCGCTTACATAAAGAAATTCTTGAAACGGATTCTGGTTCTGGTCCAAGTGTGATCGTCCCTGTAGCACAAACGGCCAGTTACTTAGTCATGCCAAATGCTCTCTTCTATAGTGGATTAACCGATATGGCTAAACAAAACGCACTCTTAGCCAATATCAGAAC
>NZ_JBHINK010000026.1:6587-9193 GCF_042194905.1 Bartonella sp. CL63NXGY | reverse complement strand
TTAAAATAAAACTGTCAAAACAGCGTATTTCTTTTCTATGCATTAACAAAAAAGGCAGCCACAATATGCTGCCTTTTTATCTCTCCCCTATTCTTCTCTACCAATACACACCGCCAACATTTTTCTTTAAGAAAATTAGTTAAAAAACTCAAAACAATAAAATAGCGCGCTTTCAACTAGTAAAAATATCCCTTGAAAAAAACTAAACGTCGATTGAAAAATCAATGAGCGCTATTTTATCGTAACCGTGTTAAAGAAAAATATGAAAGATATGGTATCATCTTTGGTTTCATGATGTTGAAAGAGATCTCTATCAGGCTCAAGCATACAGTTTTTTTAAATTTTCTTGCCTACTCCTTTTCTTTAAGCATAAGCAACAAGTTTTATGCAAGCATAACACATATCTTGAATAGAAAAACTTATAATACTTATATAATATTAACATAATGTATTCATATAATACTAAATGAATTTAAGTATAATACGTTATATATTAAATGTATGATTTATTTTATACTTTACATAAAAATAAAAATCGCCTATTCACGTTCCATCTCTAAAATACCCATCCATTTGATATCCTTCTTATAAGCGGGGGAAGAGTGTGGGGCACTTATAATTTAGGAAAATCTTGATGTGTAAAAAGTCCCTTTTATCCTGCACGGCTGTCATAGCTGTCATGCTATTCAACACCCATCTCAATGTATATGCTGAAACTCTTGAAGTTTCCGGCGAGAAAAAAGAAGTATCTAACACAACGTATGAGATTATTAATGCGAAAGACAACGGGGAAATTACCGGCACACATTTAACTGTGGTTGGGAATAAAGACACGGATATTTATGCTGTAACAGCTGACGGTTTTGGCAGTGCGATTACATTACTGCAAGACACAGCCATTAAAGGAACTGATTTTGACATTCGTCTTGGTCTTAATGCAAAAGATGGTGCTACAATCAAAATGACTGGAGGCATTATTACGGTTTCTGAAATTGGCGCTTTCTTCGAAAACAGTATGAATGATAAAAACAAGCTGGAAGGTGTAACAATATCAAGCGGTAAAGATGACCACTTCATGGACAAGGGAATAAATGCCGATAACAAAAGCAAAGTTACTTTAGAAAACGTAACGGTTACGCAAGCAAACACCAGTATATTTGCAAATGATCATTCTGAAATAACGATTTTAGGAGGAGCATTTGATGGAGAACTCAAAGGAATATCTGCTACGGAAGGCAGCGCTATTACTTTAACCTATAGTGAATTAGCCGATAATAAAAAAGGCAGTGTTCAAGTTACATCATCTCATGGTGACGGACTCTATGCAAATGGTGCACAATCCACAATCACAATGATAGGAGGATCAGTCACTGGAGAAAATACAGCATTACTTGCAGAAAATGGCGGACATATTGACGTCACAGATGTTACTTTAAAAAAAGATGGCACCGGAATCGGTGCAATAGCTAATGATGTTGACAGCACAATTGAACTGCACGGAAATACGGTAATTAATGACGCTGTAATTGGGCTTTATGCAACAAACGGTAGCACAATCACAATGACTGGAGGAACCATTACGGCTTTTGAAACTGGTGCGTTCTTCAATGAGAGTAAAAGCGATAAAAACAAGTTAGAAAATGTAACCATTACTTATGCAAATACCAGCATAAGTGATCAAGACAAGCTAGAAAATGTAAAAACATCGGACAATGAATTAGACCCTGGATGGGAAAGTGAATTAGAAAATGAAAAAGAAGAGTTTTTATACACAGGAATAACGGCCTTTGCCGGAAGTCATCTCACTTTAGAAAATGTAACCATTACGCAAGCAGACACCAGCATATCGGCAGAAGATGGTTCACAAGTAACGATATTAGGAGGAGCATTTGATGGAGAACACACAGGGCTATACGTAATGAACGGCAGCTTCATTACTTTAGCCAATAGTAAAGAAGGCAGCGTTCAAGTTACATCATCTGATGGTGATGGACTCTATACAGACGGTTTATTCTCTACCATCATAATGATGGGAGGGACAGTGACTGCGGGAAACAGAGCATTATTTGCACAAAAAGGTGGATATATTAAGGTCACAGATGTTGCTCTAACAACGATGGACGGAAACGGATACGGGGCAGCTTCCACCGATCCTTACAGCTTTATTGAATTGGATGGGGAGACAACGATTAATAATGCTATAAATGGACTTGATGCGGAAAACAATGGTGTCATCATAATGACGGGAGGAGCTGTAACTGCAAAAAGTGCAGCATTGTTTACCATGAACGGTGGATATATTAAGGTCACAGATGTTGCTCTAACAACGATGGACGGAAACGGAAACGGTGCAGCTTCCACCGATCCTGAAAGCTTAATTGAATTGGATGGGAACACAACAATTAATAATGCTCTCATCGGACTTTATACAGAAAATAGTGGTACTATCTCAATGGCGGGTGGAACTGTGACTGGGAAAAGCGCGGCAGTACTTACAAAAAGCGGTGGACATATTAAGCTCACAGATGTTGCTCTAACAACAATGGATGGCAACGGATACGGTGCAGCTACCAGCAATCCTAACAGCTTGATTGAATTACTTGGAA
>NZ_JBHINK010000026.1:0-6487 GCF_042194905.1 Bartonella sp. CL63NXGY | reverse complement strand
AGACAACGATTAATAATGCTTTCATCGGACTTTATACAGAAAATAGTGGTACTATCACAATGGCGGGTGGAACTGTAACCGCAACAAACATGGCATTGCTTGCAAAAAGCGGTGGACATATTAAGCTCACAGATGTTGCTCTAACAACAATGGATGGCAACGGATACGGAGCAGCTACCACTGATCCTGAAAGCTTGATTGAATTGGATGGAAAGACAACGATTAATAATGCTTTCATCGGACTTTATACAGAAAATAGTGGTACTATCACAATGGCGGGTGGAACTGTAGCCGCAACAAACATGGCATTGCTTGCAAAAAGCGGTGGACATATTAAGCTCACAGATGTTGCTCTAACAACGATGTATGGTAACGGATACGGAGCAGCTACCTCCGATCCTGAAAGCTTGATTGAATTGGATGGAAAGACAACGATTAATAATGCTTTCATCGGGCTCAATGCAGAAAACAGTGGTACTATCACAATGGCGGGTGGAACTGTAGCCGCAACAAACATGGCATTGCTTGCAAAAAGCGGGGGACATATTAAGCTCACAGATGTTGCTCTAACAACGATGTATGGCAACGGATACGGAGCAGCTACCTCCGATCCTGAAAGCTTGATTGAATTGGATGGAAAGACAACGATTAATAATATTTTCATCGGGCTCAATGCAGAAAACAGTGGTGCAATCACAATGACGGGAGGAGCTGTAACCGCAACAAACGTGGCAGTGCTTGCAAAAAGCGGTGGGCATATTAAAGTCACAGATGTTGCTTTAACAACAACAAATGGTAACTATGGTGCTGCTGCAACCGATCCTGAAAGCTTGATTGAATTATATGGAAAGACAACAATTAATAATGCTGTAACCGGACTTGATGCAGAAAATAGTGGCACAATTATAATGACTGGTGGAACAGTAACTGCGAAAACCATGGCATTGTTTGCAATGAACGGTGGACATATTAAGGTCACAGACGTTGCTCTAACAACGATGGATGGCAACGGATACGGTGCAGCTGCCAGCAATCCTTACAGCTTAATTGAATTGCATGGAAATACAGCGATTAGCAATACTTTCATCGGACTTTATGCAGAAAACGGTGGCACAATTAAAATGAATGGAGGGACCGTAGCAGCAAAAGGATCAGCATTTGTTTTAAAAAATAGCGGATATATTGATGTAACAAATGTTTCTGCAACAGCAGAAAACAGTGGCATAACATTTGATAAATCCGAGGACGATAATGCCTTAGAAATCAACTTGACAAATACAAAGATTCGCACTGAAAATAGTATTGGAATTAACGCAGACCAATCAATCGGTATAGCCAATCTCAAAAATTCAGAAATCAGTGCCGATATTTTATTAGCAGCAAAAGCTTCAACTAAAGAAAATAATTTTGCTTTTACATTAAATGCTAATCACTCCGTATTAAAGGGAAGAGCAAAAATTGCAGAAAACAGAACTGTACGCTTTGATTTGACAAACAAGACAACATGGATATTGAAAACCAGTACAAAAGAAACCGATGATGACGGAAAACTGCTTGCTATTGCTCAAAGGTCACGTTCTGATATTTCTGTGCTCAATCTAAATGATAGTTCTATTGTTTTTAATGGACCGGTAGAAGATCATTATCATACATTGCATATAGGATCTGGAATACCGAACATTCTAGCAGTCTATAATGCCTCTGGTGAGGCAGAAATTCATTTCAACGCTATATGGAGTGATGGTGTTGCAATAGATGCACAAAAAACCGATAGGCTTCTCATTCACGGTGATGTAGCAGGCACCACAACAGTTTATGTCAAAAGTGTTTCAGGGGATAAAGAGAGTGTAGAAAATGCCTCTGATCCTTCAAATATAGGTGGACTTTCACTTATTCAAGTTTCTGGAGAAGCAAAAGAAGACTCCTTTAAATTGAAAAATGGCTATACCACCATAGGAGGAACTCCTTATAAATATACGCTGACTGCCTATGGACCAGTCTCAAGCTATGGCAAAGCCAATGCTAACCAAAACTTATTCGATGAAAAGGATAAAGATTTCTGGGATTTCCGTTTGCAGCCTGAATTTTTTGACCCCGATTCAAAAGTAAGAGCAGTTGTACCACAAATGGCAAGCTATTTGGTTATGCCAAATGCCCTCTTTTATACTGGATTGGCCGATATGGCCAAGCAAAATGCACTTTTAGCCAATATGAGAACAACAGTCTTGGGAGAGCAGAAAAATCTAAAAAACAGTTTCTTCCTCTCTACCTATGGGGGTACAGGAACCTTATCCTCGAAACGCGGTCCCCTTAAATATGGTTATGGTGCTGATATTCGCTACGCTGCTATACAAGGTGGGGTTGCATTGACTACGTTAGAAGGGCACAGCACTACTACACATCTTGGTCTTTTAGGTACCTATGGGCAGCTGTCTTTCACTCCAAAAGAGATGCAGGATGCAAGTAAAAGCACCCTAGATAAATGGTCTCTCACTGCCTATGGTAGTGTACAACATGACAGTGGTTTCTATATCGATACGCTTTTATCCTATGGGATAATAAAGGGCGATATCACCAATGCTATCATTGGTAAAACCGCGAAATTGAACAATGTAAAAATGTTGAGTATTTCCACCACCGTTGGCAAACAATTTTCTACCGGAATGGAAGGTTTAACCTTCGAGCCCCAAATACAACTTGCTTATCAACATTTGATGTTTGATACCATTGAAGATGCTGATAATTTAAAAATTGATATGAACAATCCTTCTCAATGGTTGATCCGTGTTGGTGGACGTTTAACCAAAACCATTATGACCACTGAAAATGGTCCTGCCATTTCCTTCTATGGAAAAGCAAACTTGATCAAAACCTTTGGTGATGATGGTACCATCCAGATTGGCAGAGATTTTGACCTTGATCCCATGGGAACAGCAATTGAGGGCGGCGTTGGCATCAATGCACAACTGTCTCACAATTTCTCTCTTTACGGTGATGTAAGCTATCGACAAAAGCTTCAGAAAACTGGTATAAGTGGTGCAAGCTTTTCAGGTGGCATACGCTATCAGTTTTAAATCAAGGCTGTAAAAATAGCCTATTCATTCTATTCAATTTAACAAAAAGGGCAGCACAATATGCTGCCTTTTTTGTACATTAAAGTCATCCTTTTTCCTTTTAAAGCACCCTTCCCTCTTTATACTTAATACTTAGTTCTTTACGAAAATCCCCAAGACAAGACACAACAAACGCAACAGAGCACTTCCATCCCCAGTGGATGAAGAGTACTTCCTACTTTGAAAAAAAGAGAAGTCTATCAGAAATAAATTAATACCACTGTGTTGAAAGATGAAAACCCACTTTAAGCCCAAGTAAGTTAGCTTTTTTACTAGCTTCTTCTACATCCTTTTTTGTTCCCTCATAATCCCAATTTGCGTCATATAATAATCCCTACCATCACGTAAAAGATGTCATGGTACCACTATATCAGTATCTCAGAATATTTCTCTGAATAATAATATTCAAAATTATAATTCTTTAAATAAAATCAATTATAAATACATTTTGTATTAGACATAATTAATATCAATTATTTTTTAATTTTGACAAAAAACCAAAAATGTCTTACCAAATAAAGACAATTACTGAAATTAATAACAATTATCCATTTTCACTTCTTCTTATGAAGTTCGCGGGGAAATGAATATTTGGGGGCTATCATAAGGAGAATACTAGTGTATAAAACATCCCTTTTATCATGCACGGCTGCAGCCGCTATCATCCTATTCAATATCCAGTTCAGTGCACATGCTGAAACCCTCGTAGTTTCTGAGGGAAAACAACAAGAAGTATCCGATAAAACCTACGAAACTATTCACGCAAAAGACGGTGGCAAAATCATTGGAAAACATTTAACCATTGTTACGAATAAAGATATAAACCAAGGCACAAACCAAACCGTCTATGCTGTAACAGCAGAAGGTGCTAACAGTGCGATTGAGTTACTGGATGGCACAACCATTAAAGGCACTGGTTCTGGTATTTTCTTAGGACTTGAAGCTAAAGACGGTGCTACACTTCAAATGACTAAGGGAACAATTACATATTCTGGAATGGGTGCCTCCTCATCTGGCATTTTATCTAGCACTGGTGCTTCCTTTTCTGACAGTAAGAGTAAAAAAAACAAGCTGGAAGACGTGGTAATATCGAGTGAAAACGATAACAGTTCACTATCCTTAGGAATAAGTGCTAAAAACAGCACAGTAACCTTGAACAATGTAACCGTTACTCAAGCACTAACAGGCATATTTGCAGAGGATCACTCAACAATAACAATCTCTGGAGGATCACTCGATGGGGAAACTGATGGGGTATATGCTGGAAACGGCAGCACCATTACTTTAAACAACAATGTTACAGTCGCATCATCTAAGGGTAATGCACTCCATGCAGATGGTATAGAATCCAAGATCACAATGAAAGGAGGGACTGTCATAGGAGGAAATTTGAATGGACATGAAGGCGCATTACTTACAGAAAATGGTGGACGTATTGAAATTACGGATGTTACTCTAACAACCGATAACTTCGGAAACGGTGCAAATGCCCATGGCTTTGGAAGCATAATTGAATTAAAAGGCAAAACAAGCATTGAAAAAGTTAGAAACGGACTGAGAGCAGAAAAAGGTGGTAAAATCACCAGCGAAGATTTAACAATAACTGCTTATGAAAACCAAGAATACGGCACTTCTGGTATAATAGCCATTGATCCCAATAGTGAAATTCAATTAAAGGGGCATACAACCTTTGAAAAAGTTTCGTACGGTCTTGGAGCCTATAATGGTGGTAAAATTACCAGCGGAGATTTAACAATAGTCGGTGGTAAAGCAATTAATGACAACCCCAATGAAGCACGATCTGGTGTATGGACAGCGGGCTCTGGGAGTGAAATTCAGTTAACGGGTAAAACAACCATTCAAAATTTTGATGAAGGTCTTTATGCAGAGGATGGAAGTAAAATCATTACCGGAGATTTAACAATAACCGGTAGTGAGTCCGAAGAACCAACCGTTGGTGTAAGTACTTGGGAGGCCGATAGTATAGTTGAATTAAATGGCAAAACAACTATTCAAAACGTTGGTATTGGTCTCGCTACTGGTGAAGATGGCACAATTAAGATGGTTAATGGCGCTATTGATACTAATTCTAAAGGTCTAGATACCCAATCCGACACTCCTCAGAATGGGAAGAAAAATAAAATAGAAGCAAAAATGGCTGCGCTGGTTGTAATAAATGGCGGACATATTGATCTGACAGATGTTTCTGCCACAGCAGAAGTTGCCGGTTTACAATTCGCAACTTTCTCCGATGATAATCCAAATGGCTCGCATGATCCACAAAAATATCATAGTAATGAGATCAATCTGACCAATGCAGAGCTTCATGCTGAAAATGGCACAGGAATGTTCATTGGAGCTGTTGTTGAAAAAAGCATCGAAGATGCTACAGCTCCATCAATCGGCACAGTTAATCTTAAAAAATCAGAAGTCCATGCCGATGTTTTACTAGGAAATGGTATTGCTTGGGACAAAGCGTCATGGAAAGATAAAGATTTGTGGGATGATAAAGAGGTTAAAGCGATCTCCAACGGCACCTTCACATTAAGCGCAGATCAGTCTATTCTAGAGGGCAGAGCAAATATTGCTAAAGACAGAAATGTGCACTTTGATCTGAAAAACAATACAAAATGGACGTTGAAAATCAGCAAAAATGAAAAAGATGATGATGGCAATCTCCTTGATATCGCTCAAAGATCTCGTTCTGATATTTCCACGCTTAATCTCGATAACAGCTCCATTATCTTTAATGGACCAACAGAAGATCATTACCAAACATTGCATATAGGTTCTGGTAAACCAGACACGCAAGAAGTCTACAATGCAACGGGTGATGCAAAGATTTACTTCAACACGGCTTGGAGTGATGGTGCTGCAATAAATGACCAAAAAACCGATAGGCTTTTGATCCATGGGGATGTCTCTGGCAACACATCAGTTTATGTCACGGGGCGCTTAGAAGAGAACAATATCGAAGCAAATACCTCTGCTGCTGCCAATGTCCGGGGTCTTTCACTTATTCAAGTTTCTGGAAAAGCAGAGGAAAACTCTTTCAAACTGGTAAATGGCTATACCACAAGAGGTGGCTTACCAGATATGTATACACTACGTGCCTATGGACCAGACTCAAGCCAAGGCAACGCCGATATTGCACAAAACCTCTTTGATGAAAAGAATGAAAATTTCTGGGATTTCCGTTTGCAACCCGAACTGCTTGGCTCCAATTCTGGTTCAAATCCTGATCCTGAAACAAATATCCCTACCGTTGCACCTGTACCACAAACAGCAAGCTATTTGGTCATGCCAAATGCTCTCTTCTATAGTGGATTAACCGATATGGCTAAACAAAACGCACTCTTAGCCAATATCAGAAC
>NZ_JBHINK010000025.1:0-9775 GCF_042194905.1 Bartonella sp. CL63NXGY | reverse complement strand
CCAGATTTAGCGAGATTTTGCTCTTCATTTTCGCACATCACTAAGAGAATTTCATCAGAATTTATAAACACTGGTTTATTCACAAATGCCTCCATATCAAAATATTTAAATACATTTTGAAAAAAACGCCTTGACATAGGTTTTTTTTTTCGGGGTATGGTGTCTATATATTTCATATTTAATGAACGTAGTCAATAGAAAAATTCATAAAATATGAAATTTTGTAAAGGTAAAAATAATTATGGATAACACAATGTTAGAAAAACTTTGGAATTATGGAGATAAAAAGTGATGGCAGCTATTATTCTTTGTCTAAAGAACAAGAGTTTTGAAGAATCGTTAAAACAGCTTTCTGAACTTCAGGTTTTGCTTGATAATAAAGACGAATAAATTGTTCAGATTCTTTTATTAAAAAAGGTGGAATTTCACCAAAAAAATCAATAATTTTTATTAGTTCGTCCGCTCTTATTAATCTAGGTTTTATTGGTTTATTTTTTGCTGAATTATTTAGTATGTTGGACAAAGTAGATGGCAATATCCCTAAGTGTTTAGCCAGCATTTTTTTGCTGCCATGTCCATTTTTAGCTAATTGCTCATTAAGCCATGCCTTTAACTGTTCCGATTCCATAAGAGTAAGGCTCTTTCATGTGATATGAAAAATCAATAAAAAAAAACTGAATTTTTACCTTGATAAAATTCATGAAGTATGAAATTTTATTGTTATGAAAAAAGAACCTGCGTATACCATAATAAAATATTTAGGAGGGGCTGTTAATGTTTCGCGTATTTTGCAGAAATGTAAAGGCGCTGTTTATCGTATCACTTATTCTAAAGAGAAGGGTGGTGCTAATGGATTATTTCCTTCAATTTATCAGGCGCAATTATTAGCCTACGCCCGTGACCATGGGATAGATTTGCGTCCAGAAGATTTTTTTTATCCCGATCGCTTGCAGAAATTAATGCAAGAGCAACACCCTCCATTGTCGAAAATTAGCAAGAGCTGCGGTGTTGATCACACCGGAGAAACTTTGCAGCATTAAGGAGATAAAAATGAGTTCAAATGAAATTTTACCAATAGTAGTTATTGCAATGTTTTTTATCACTGGAGTGATACTGCGATTTGTTTTCTCTTATCGCTGTCAGATTGAAGATCTAAAAGAGCAGGCAAAAAAGATAAAGAGTGAGTTTTCAAAGGAAACTGTAGAGCTTACTCATGAACGTGATGCTGCGATTAAAGAGCAGAATAGAGCAGTTATGGAACGCGATGCTGCGATTAAAGAGCAGAATAGAGCAATTATGGAACGTGATGCTGCGATTAAAGAGCAGAATAGAGCAGTTATGGAACGCGATGCTGCGATTAAAGAGCAGAATAGAGCAGTTATGGAACGCGATGCTGTGATTAAAGAGCAAAATAGAGCAGTTATAGAACGCGATGCTGCGATTAAAGAGCAGAATAGAGCAATTGAAGATTGTAATAATGCCGTTGAGAGACACGATATTATAATTAAAGAACGCGATAAGAAGATTATAACACAGAATCAAATGATCAATCAGTATGATAAGGCCCTTACACGGAAAGATAAAATTGTAGAGGCACAAAAAGCAGATATTCAATCACGTGATGAGGAAATTGAAAAACTTAAACAAGAGGTCATTGAACTTACAGCTAATATTGTAGCAGTTGACCCAACTAAGAAATATGAATTTACTGGTGAAATCAAAGAATACAAACACAATGGTGAAAAAGATGGTTGTACTCATGTTTTGCATAGAATTCGCGCCTTAAGAGACTTTGGCACTGTTAAGAAAGGGGATTTAGGAGGCTGGATAGCGAAAGAGGGAAATCTTAGTCATGAGGATAACTGTTGGGTTGGGGGAGAGGCTATGGTTTTTAGTAATGCTAAAGTTTATTCCAATGCTCAAGTTTATGACAAAGCACAGGCTTATGGAAATGTAGTTATTGGTGGGAATGCTAAGGTGTATGGCAATGCCCATGTTTATGACAATGCAGAGATTTGGGGTTCATCACAGATTTATGAGGATGCCAAAGTTTACGAGTATGCGACCGTTACTCAGAATGCACAAGTTCATGGCAATGCCCAAGTTTATGAAGAGGCATTAATTTATGGCACTGCGAATATTTATGAAAATGCAACTGTTCGTGGTGATGTACGTGTTGTGACAGAAAGCATTGGTGGCGGCACTTTAGTTAATAGTGGAGAAATGCATTCCAGTAATAAAGCTAACTCTTCTGAGAAGAATGGTAAGTGAGGTGATAGAGATGGGCTTAGTAGCAATTATTACGTTTTTTACTACCAATGCGGTTATGTTCTTTTGTGTTATCGCTATGTTCTTTTTTGTTTTGCTCTATCGCAATAGAGAACAAGAGCTCAAAACAGAACTGAAGGAAAAAGATATATTAATTGTAAAGTTAAATATGTCAATTGAAGAGTTGAAAAAGAAAGTACAGGAAAGAAGAGTTATAGGAACCTTTGGAGGTTATGATTCATGAAAAAGAACAAACTAATAAATACTTTTATCTTCTCACCTTAATAGGTGAGAAGATAAGTAAAACCTAATTCCCAATCTTATAAGATTATCATCGTTGATGACTTAATTTTCGAAAAAAGCTGGGCCAAAAGCGAACTTCAAGTGTTTCATGTGGGTCATATGATGAAGTATGTTCTAAGATAAAGATCGGAACGGATAGTTTATCATGATTTTCTGTTTCTATGGAGCGAATTTTTAATTCCCATTGAAAACTATACCCACCATTCACTGTAAATAGGTCAATTCCTCTTTCTAATACGTTGTTTTGGATGACAGGATTTGTTGTAACGGGAGTTATTAAATCGATACATTTGGGAGATGTTTTAAGAATGCTTCTTGGAGAGCTTTGAGAGTATGGATAAGGAGTTGGATAGAATGCTTGAACGAATTCGAAAGGGCTATTTTCATCTATTCGTATATAGTTCATTTTCATTGGTCGGTCTGTGGGGTTTTTGATGGAAAATTCTATGAGAATACCTTCTGGTGATAGATCTTCAGGTTTAAGATTAAAGATCTCAACTTTCATCTTTGGTCCTAAACCTTCTGCTATGTTTTCTGTCCACAAAGTTTCTAAGGAATTTCTTATCATTTGGGGCAGGTCTTTTTTCAATATACTTTGTCTTTTGAATGTTGCGAGTTCTGTTTCAATGTTATTCAATTTATTGTTCATGTTAATTGTAATGTCAGTTAATTCTACAAAATTTTCTTGCATATTTCTCATATCGCTTTCTTCTCCGCTTTGGGAAAACAGTAATTTTATAAAATACGTTTTGTGTGGAGAGGTGCGGTGATTAACACGATTCTTTGTTTTGATCTAGGTACCAAAACGGGGTGGGCGATACGTGGTGCAAGTGGTGACATGTTCAGTGGTACCGTGAATTTTCAATCGCGCCGTTTTGAAGGCGGTGGAATGCGTTACTTGCGCTTTAAGCAATGGCTATCAGAAATAAAACAGACAGCAGGTCAAATTGACGCGGTGTATTTTGAAGAGGTGCGTCGGCATGTTGGTACAGATGCAGCGCATGTTTACGGTGGTTTGTTAGCAACGTTAACGGCGTGGTGTGAACAGCATCAGATACCGTATGAGGGGATACCAGTAAGTACGATTAAGAAAGCGACGACAGGCAAGGGGAATGCATCGAAAGAAGAGATGATTAAGGCGATATGTTCCAAAGGTCATGCGCCTTGTGATGATAACGAAGCAGATGCTTTAGCAATTTTATATTTAGTTAAAGAAAGGGAATTGGGGTATGTCAAATGGTATGCCGTGGATCAGATTTCATTTGTATGACTGGATTAGTGGTACAGATGGAATGACATTGGAGCAACGGGGCGTTTATATAACACTTCTTGTTCGCATGTATGACAAAAAAGCACCAATTAAAACAGATTTTGAAACGCTTGCACGCGCTTGCAATTGCTCGCAAAAAAAATTTGCAACGATTATCGAATATTTAATAAGAGATAATAAAATTATTGAGATAGATGGTGGGTTGTGGAATACGCGCGTTGAAGAAGAACTCAATAACCTCAGTGAAGAGCTAGATAATTTTGCCTTTAATAATAATAAAGAAAAGGAGGTGAAGTATGTCAACTAAGTTAGCTTGGGTTCGTTGTTTTCCTTCTGATTGGGTATCTGATGCTAGTGGAATGACGTCGCATCAAATATCGACTTATATGATGTTGATATTGCTTATGTATAAGAAGAGACAGCCAATTCTTGAGAATGCCTCTATATTAGCACGCATTTCTGGTTGTTCAGTAAAAGCTTTTAATAAAGCGCTAGATTTTTTATTGAGTGATGAGAAACTGATACGTTTAGAAGACGGTCGTTTATGGAGTTTACAGGTTGAAGAGGAACTCAACAACTCTAATGAGAATTTGAATAAGTTTTCAGAGAGAGCGCAGAAGGCAGCGAAGGCAAGATGGGATAAAAATACAAAAGATGCTTGTGATATTAAGCATGATGCTAACAATATGCTTAAGGATGCTAAGCATGATGCTTGTGATGCTATAACAAACAATACAAACATATATAATAAAAAAAATAAAACTAACGTTTTATTAAAAAAAGGAATTGATTTTGAAGATTTAGAAACAATCGATTTGGTTGACGAGCCAATCGAGTGTGATGTTGAAAGCCAATTAGAGCAAACCAACCAATCAATCATTCACGAGCAAGAAAACGTTCCTAAGAAAGCCAAGCGGGTCAAAACCGATAGAGGTTGTCGATTGCCTGCGGATTTTGAACCCGATTGCGATTTTGCGATTAGAGAGGGCTTGCCTCCAGAGCGTGTGAAAGTCGAAATCGCAAAATTTCGAGATTATTGGCGTTCAAAAGCCGGAGCAAATGCAACCAAAATCGATTGGCAAGCAACGTGGAGAAACTGGGTACGAAAGGCAATTGAAGATTTACAAAAAGGAAAAAACTATGGAAAGCCAAGCACTGAAACAACAGAACAGCAGCGTGGATGGAGTTATCGCGTTGCACAGCACATGTCCAATATCAAAAATTCAGATAGTGTGTACAAATTTTTATTCGAGGATGACAACCGAACCACCATTCCATTGGAAGACAGGGCAAAAACCATTGATTGCAGAAGCGGAGAGAATTACCTCATTAGTCCATGATGCATTGCAAAAGCTTGAAAAGAAAGCGACTGAAGAAGAAATTCAAACAACGTATCTTGTCCTTTCAAATGGACTTAAGAGCCCCATGGGATCAGATGAGAAAGCGACAGCGCTTGCGTATCTTTACGCTCTTGAAGGCATAAGCAGCTGGGTATTGCAAACGGCAACAAAGAACGCTTTGAAAGGCAAAGCCGAGGGCTTAAATTCGACCTTTATGCCCTCAACAGCAGATTTTTATCGTTATTGTAAGACGCTTGAAGGCAATATTCGCTTTCATGCAAAGCACATTCTTAGGAGCCTTGAAAAGCCTGAAAAGGGAACAAATCAAAAGGCACCGATGCCATCAGAACGCATTGAAAAGCCTCATAGAAGTCTTGAAGAGGTTTTAAAGGGCATTGAAGGATAAACAGCAAAGTAGTGAAGTTTGCTGATGATTTTGAGAATAGACATGCGTTTAAATTGACAGAAAGGTACCGTACAGAGCGATTTAAAGATTTTGTGATAAAAACCACATTGAAATTAAAAACGCTTCTGTACGGTCCATTTTGAGGCAAATAAACCCATTGGTAAAGTTATGGATTTAGATAGGGGATATTAAACCAGATGTTTTTAAAAAAACGTAAACAGAAAGGGCAAAAAAAGTGGGTTGCAACGGCGGTGGGGCATGCACCATGGGGATTAGGGGTAGCAGAGTATTTTTATAACCTTTACGAATATGATGATGGTATGAGGGAATATGAGGAATTTGAAGGTGGTCAGTATCATGAGATGCCTGAGAATGTTGATTACAGTACCAAGGCTCGAGTGAAAGCTTGGATATACGGTGGTGAATTGCCAAGGAGCGTATTGGGTTTTGAAGCGTTGATAGATGAGGTGAATAGGAAAATCAAAAAACGTGCAAAGAAAGATCGTTTGATTTGTGAGATAACAAATGATGGTGAGAGTGGGTATCCATTGTCTTGTGATGAAATGGACCGTGAATTAGAAAAAGCACTAGATATTCAATTAGGTAGGTATCAAAATGAAAAAAAGTGAAAAAAATAAAAAATACGTATTGACATTAAGGAAAGGTTCGTTTAGAAGGGTTGACAAGTGCTCAAAACACTTAATCGTAAGCGGATAAACCACGTAAGGTTTTTCCCATCTCTTAAAATACTGACTTTCTTTTATGCTATCATTAGCATATAACGATTATGTCGGGTGTGGTCGCACCATACAAGACTCTTTATGAGAAAAGTGTGACGACGGACTTACGACCGTGTTTTGAACACCCGGCGCCCTTATAGGGTTGTCAATTCAAAACCATATTTTCGTAAGGATTAATAAAATGAATTCTAAAGGAAAAAACGAAATTAATATTACCACCGATTTCTTATGTGATTTGTGGATGGCGGTATGTAAAGAAGCTAATAGTGAAAATATTGATATTGATACTGAAAATGAATATCACGTTTCTTTAGTAGAGCTTATGGGGGCTCTTGAGAAAGTTTTGTTTTTTAAATTACAAAACGAAATTCCAAATTTTACAAAAATCTTAGCAATTATGACAGAATTCGGTCAATCCGAACCAATTGAATCAATAGTTTCATTGCTAAAAACTTATAATCCTATTTTTGATAATGTGCATAGCCTAAATGAAGCTGCTTAAATAACACGGGCGCGGCGGGGGCGCCTGCTTTTTAACTTTAGATTCAATAAGATAAGTATCAAAATGAAAAAAGTTAAAAAAGTGTAAAATACATATTGACATCAATCGAATCACTCTGTTAAACGAATCAGTAAGTGCTAGAAACGCTAAAGTTCTCAGCGGATGGGGTTATAATTAATCTCTCTTCCGCAAATTATAAAGTTTTGACTCCATTATGCTTTATAGCATATAAGAGGGAATTGTCGGGTGTGGTTACGCTATACAAGACCCTTATGGGAAAAGCGTAACAACAGGCTGTGAACTGTGTTTCTAGCGCCCGGCATTCTTTATTGTGTGTCAATAGAAACCTATCATTTTTCACAGAGGACAGTACCATGTCACAATATTTAATTAACATAAACCAAACTCAAATCGATGGTGAATTAGTTCAAACCGTAAATGCACGTGATTTGCATGCGTTTTTAGAGGTCAAAACCAGTTTTAAAGATTGGATTATTCGTCGTATTAAAGAATGTAAATTTAAAGAAGATCATGACTTTTGCTCTTTTTTGAGCGAAAGTTCAGGAGGTCGTCCTTCTAAAGATTATGCTCTTACATTAGACATGGCAAAACACCTTTCAATGATCGAGCGTAATGATAAAGGGCACGAAGCAAGAGAGTATTTTATTGAATGCGAGCGGCGTGCAAAGCAGGCAGCAACACCACAACAAATCGATTACTCAAGTCCTCAGGTAATGTTAGGTGTATTAACTCATCTAAAAAATGAAAATGAACGTAAAGACATCATCATTGCAGAGTTAAAACCAAAAGCAATAGCTCTTGATGGTCTAAAGCGCTCGGATGGCTTGTTTGGTATTATAGAGGCAGCAAAAATATTGGAAGTAAGGCCTAAGGATTTAACAGATTATTTACGAGCACATGATTGGGTTTACAGAAGAGCGCCTGGCGCCCCTCTGTTACCCTATCAAGATAAGATCAAAAAAGGTCTTATGGATTGTCCTGTTATCACTATTCAAAAAAACGATGGTACAGAAAAAACAGTACCATCAACAAAGATAACGTCTAAAGGACTAGCATATTTAAGAGAAGAAATCCACGGAAATATGCAATAATTAAAAAAAAGCCGCGTCCTTTAAGACACGGCTTTTATTATCAAAACAGCTAGCGATCTAAATAAACGATTAAAAGAAATAACCGAAATATAAAAGAACATCTCTTTATTGCACAAAACGTATCAAAATGCAAGCTGTTAAGTAAAATAAAAATGGGATTCATACTGTAGATTCAGTGTGTTATGATAAATTCTGTTTGTAAAAATACACCATAATGTGTTATACTACCATCAGTTGTGAGTTATGTTTTGTTCTAAGTACTATTTCCATTAAAGGACAGAAAGCAAATGCTTAATAAAGTGATGTTAATTGGCTATTTAGGTGCTGATCCCGAAAGCAAAACAATGAATTCTGGAGACGAGGTGGTCAATTTTCGAATGGCAACGTCTGAGAGCTATACAGACAAGGCAACCAATAAGAAAGTAGACAAAACCGAATGGCATTCCATTGTGGTGTTTAATCCACATCTTGCAAAAATAGCTCTCCAGTATCTGAATAAGGGCAATCGAGGGGCGACTACAAACCCGTAAATGGCAAGATAAAAACGGTGTTGATCGCTATGTAACAGAAGTCATATTGCCTCAGTACAAAGGCGAATTAAAGCTTTTAGATGGCAAAAATGATGATAATCAAGATCAGTCATCTGCTTATGACAGAAGCATTTACAGACCTCTTGATACGCCCCATACCGTTATGAATGACAGTGTTCCTTTTTAAATAAAAGGCGGTGTTATGAAAAAAAATAAAAAGAGGGGACGCCCTAAAATTAAAGGGCAGGTAAGAGAACCAAACGGACGTATATCACGTGCAAAAGCACCGCGTGAAGCCGTTGATAAATTGGCAATAGAAATGCGTGCAAAGTGCTTTGGTTTAACGCTACAGGAAGCAAAAAATCCGCTCTCTGGTACCTATATCGGGCGGCTTTGTTTACAAGGCGTGCTTACACAAGAGCAATATGACGCCGCGCAACAGTACCTACAGATAAGAAACGATTACCTTTGTGCAAAAGGCTTGCCTAATGCGATTTATGACGAAATGCCGTCATCTTCAGATGATAAGGCAAGAGATAAATGGGTAGCATTTGCAACAGAGCAGTTTATCAACACGCAAGAGGCACTAAAAGAAGCCCAATGCCTCTATAGACAGTATAATCTTTATGCAGCACTACAGTACCTCGTGGTAGAAGATCAAATGCTACCATATCTTGTGAATTCATTACGTGTTTCTCTTAATGCTCTTCAGAAACATTTTGATCGTAAATGACAATCTCTATTACGGTTTCATTATATTGTATATCGTTTGTAAGTTTCTGCAAAATTCAATGGATTCCTTTAAACCTTTATGATCATTTGTTTTCACTTGATATACTAGGTTATTTACTTGTTCTTTTCTGAAATCGTAACGCTTAAGAAATTTTTTTGCATAATAAATCATTGGATCCTCGTTATCATTGACCACGTCGTATGCCCACATCAAATCGCTTTCACTCCAATCATATTCATCGCGTAAACGCTTTATTACATTGGGTAGATCCATTTGCGACATCTCCTTATTATAATCACCCCGCAATATACTCACAATGGATGCACAACCAACAACTAATATGTGACGATACAATATATATTCCTGTTTAAAAAACGAATATTCTGTGCCCATGATGAGTGAAAGTTCTTCTGCTTTGCGTATCTTTTCAGAATGCATAGAGCCAATATATGATTCACTTACGTATTTGTTGTAAAGTTGATTATACTTCTCTTTAGTATCTACACTTGTAAACATACGCGTCAATTTGTCTATAAATCCAAATGACGCTGATGCAGGTAGCGCTGATATA
>NZ_JBHINK010000024.1:0-10024 GCF_042194905.1 Bartonella sp. CL63NXGY | reverse complement strand
CAAAGCATCATCAACATTTTGTTCTACAATTCCATATTCATTAAAAATTGCCGCATTACCCATCTTCAATTTGACAATCCGCTTCATACCCCAAACAAGATCATTGGCATTGGCTGATCTGCCATCATTAAACTTCAAACCATCACGCAAATGAAAAGTAATCACCGTACTGTGATCATCACCTGAAACATCCCAATGCGTTGCTAAAGCAGGAACTATTTTAGCAGGATCATCTGTCGCAGTACTCACCAAGTTATCACAAATATTGTAAATAATTTCACTTGCATAAACATCATTGCTTTGGGCGGGATCAAACGTACTGATTGCATCAAGATTCCAAGCCATCACAAGGGTATTAGCCGGTGTTTTTGCTGAAACCTGTTGTACAACTACCCCCAAAGCCATAAGAGCAGCAACAAGAGAGCTGCTACTTTTCAATATTGTTTTCTTCAAGTTCATAAACTTTTCCCTTTATTTATTTTTTATCAATTAATGACGCTGAAATAATATAGCAAATTTATAATTATAACATTGAATAAATACGTTCTAATCGCTTATATTTTTAATCACCTACACAGAGTCATCTACTTGATAAATTCATTGACTTACGTCTCAATAAACCATAGCGAACATACAATATATGTTTTACTAACCAGTATTACATTCTTTTCATAACCTTTCTTTGCATATGATAATGCACTATATCAGTTCCCTATTAATCATCAATAAGCCTTATCGCCCCAAAAAATAGTGAGCTTTAAAAAATCATTACGCAAAAATTTATGAATTCATTATTCTATTCCTTTAGGCGATATTTAAAATAAAATATGCAAACTTTAAAAATAGTTATCCCCCTCAAACACTCAGTTTCAAGATGCGGCGCATCTTTACTACATGACAAAAACGACACTGGAATAGCAGAAAGACATAAGAAAATATCTTTTCTAAAACGCCATCCCCCACAAAAAGCTGCTTAATCTTTTGAAAAATAAGTGTCAAAAGTTTTACGTTTTTACCAACAAAACCAAACGCGTTAACAAAGATAAAAGAAAAATGAGAAGAATCATTCCTTCCACGCTTTATCTTTTGAGAAATAAAGCTTACAATAAAAGAATACACACTAAAATGCATTCCCCCATTGATAAAAACAAAATTCATTAGACGCTTCCCCCCTAAAGACATAACGAATATAAACCCTTCTAAACTTTAGTGTGCATCATTGCTTTGCCACTATAAAAATAGAGCATAAAACAACATACAGCAACAGAACTCTCGTTTCCAGCGGAAACATACAGAGATTCAACGAAGCAATGTAGTGGATACAAGCCTGCATGAGCTTAATCATCTTCCAAAAAATTGGAGCGCACACGCGGCAAGATCACTCTACTAATAGAGGAAAGCTATCAGATAATAAAACCCAACACAAGCAGCTTGAGTCATTTAACTTCAATTTTTCATCGCTGTATTTTATTTTTATTACCTAGGTAAGCATTGAGCAATCGACCTACATATAAATAAACCGACAGTCATACAAGCAAAGTAAAACAATGCAACAACAGCACCCCATCTAAAAACCACTTTGCATTCGTCAATAAGCATGAATAAAATATTCATTAATTATAACGGTCATGTCATTAACAGAAATAAAAAAAACTCTTCTCAACCATTACAAATGCCAAAGACTGTTGCACAACATTGAGAGCTAGTAAAGTGTGTGATGGTGCCGATTTGCTCCTTCATAAGCGTAAAGATGGAGGTGCTCAATGGATTTACCGTTGTACCATTCACAGGCGCCACCGCGAAATGGGTTTTGGTGTACTAAATGTTTCTTTAAAACATACAAGATATTACCATTATCTCACTTCAGATACATAACAGTTAAGGTATCACTCCTTTTGGCGTCTGTTTTTTCATCCTCAAAATTATACCTTTATCGTTTTTAGTGCCAACAACAGTAGAAAATCATTAATATTGTATAGTTTGTATATTTCAATTATCTTATACAGTGAAATTGTATAATCTATACATTTATTAAATAATTCAATTATTATCCTATTGATCATTACTCTTACAAAAGAAAGTTTGCCAATTTATCGACAAAAACATCCTTCAAGATGATCATTAACAATCCCTACGGACTGCATAAAAGCATAACAAATTGTGGGACCAACGAATGTCCAGCCACGTTTCTTCAAGTCTTGAGAAAGACGAAGAGAAGCAGGTGTCATAGGGTTAGCCAACAGTGTTTGGAAATCTATTTTTTCATAACGCTCTGATGGTGGTGGCTGAAAAGACCAAAAATAGTGGGACAAACTTCCCCACTCTGTTATAATTTCTTGTGCTCTCAATGCGTTATTAAGCACTGATTGAATTTTTCCTTGATGGCGAACAATGTCTTTATTCTGCATTAACATTTGCACCTTTAGCTCATCATAATGAGCAATCTTTTCAAAGTCAAAGTGATCAAATGCAATGCGAAAAAAAAAGCGTTTTTTTAAAATTGTAAACCAAGAAAGTCCCGCTTGGAAACCTTCAAGACAAATTTTCTCAAACAAACGAATATCCTCAAAAATAGGCTTTCCCCATTCGGTATCATGATAAGCACAATAAAGTGGATCCGTTCCAGCCCATGCGCAACGAACTTTTCCATCCACTCCCTTAAGAAGACCTTCCGCAAGCATGGCATTAACCCCCGTATTAAAAGAGCATTCCTTGATCATCGCTAGGCGACTTTATTTGCTTGTGTTTTGAACGTTTAGCGGAAATAGGCTCTTGTGTTGCAACACTGATATCTCCATCAAAAAAACGTAAATTTATGTGCCCCGTTTCTGGAAACTGAGCCAAGCGTTTAATGGGCTTATTCTCTTTCCCCAAAGCCAAAACAAAACCGCGCTCCAAAATATTCTGATATGAAGTGCTTTTTAAAAGCCTAGATACTACCTCTAACCCAGCACGTTGTTTTTCCACACTACGCACAAAAGCACGCTGAAGACGTGCCGTATATTCCTTTGTATTGCGTTGTGCTTTTTCACTATTTAACAAACGCGGTGAAAGACGCACACCAAGTGCATGAAAAGAAAAACGTTTTTTATCGTAGCTCACACAAAGAGCACGCTGCAATCGACTTGAAGTTTCATCCAAACCACGCCGTGGTAGAGCAAAAAGTTGATCGGCAGTCGGAAGAGCTCGTAGAGTAGCTCGCAATTTTTGTCGATAAAAATCCAAATAACGCGCTAGTCCCTTGCGCAAACGTGCAGCAAGCGATGCCACCAGCACCTCAAGATCAAGCTTAACAGGAACAGCCCGTTCTGCTGCGGCGGTGGGAGTTGGAGCACGCCAATCAGCCACATAATCAATCAAGGTCCAGTCCGTTTCATGCCCAACAGCAGAAATAACAGGAAGAGAAGATTCATAAACAGCACGAACAACAGCTTCGTCATTAAACCCCCACAAATCTTCTAAACTTCCCCCTCCCCGTGCAACAATAATAAGATCAGGCTTAGGAACAACTCCTCCTAAAGGCAACGCATTAAAACCTTCAACAGCAACAGCCACTTCTTTCCCACTTGTTTCCCCCTGAACACGTACAGGCCAAACCAAAATATGCAACGGAAAACGATCGGATATACGGTGAATAATATCACGAATAACAGCACCTGTTGGTGATGTTACAACGCCTATAGTTCGAGGCATATAAGGCAAAGTTTTTTTCTTAGCTTCATCAAACAAGCCTTCTTCTAAAAACTTTTTCTTACGATTTTCAAGGAGTGTCATCAAAGCACCAATCCCTGTTGGTTCAAGAGCCTCAATGACAATTTGATATTTCGATGATCCTGGATACGTCGTAAGTTTACCAACAGCAATCACTTCCATCCCTTCTTCAGGAGGAAATTTGAGCTTTTCCATCATTCCACGCCAAATAACAGCTTCCAACCGTGCCTTATCATCTTTTAAAGCAAAATAAGCATGTCCCGAAGCATGAGTACCACGGTAACCTGATATCTCCCCACGTACCCGTACATAACCAAACTTTTCTTCAACAACACGCTTTAGGGCCCCTGCTATTTCGGAAACAGTGAATTCTGCCACATTTGTTACACCTGTTTTTTCACTAAACAAACTTACCATTTTTCAATTCTTTACGCCCGTTTCTGTGAATCTTTTTGAAACAACACATCTTTAAACTTTTGATTTATAGCTTCATCAAAATACCCATAACACCGGCTAGAGTAGTTTATATTTTTAATTTCAAATCGATTATCAGGGTTGTAAAAAAACTTGAAGCCGTTTTATGGGGATATCTAGAGTCATTATTTCATTCGAAAATTGTATCAATAGAAGTTTAAATATTCAATCTTAACATTCACACAAACACATCTTTTATAAGAATTCCTGAAATAAAATTCTCTACACAACATAGAAATCCATTCCAGATAAAATTCAACGTATTGCAAAGTGTTAAAGAGCTTTGCAATACATCAAATATATCATGATCATGTTTTTTATATTTTATAAACCTGATCCTTCTTATTTTTCAATTGCACTATAAAAAATACGTGGTGCACTATTCCAAACCCATTTTTTAACATCAGGTGTCATCGCTATCGTGTGATACGTCTGATAGATAAAAGCATAAGGTCCTTTCTGCATAAATTCACGTTGCAAATCAGCATACATTTGCGACCGTTTTTTTGGATCTTTTTGAAACAACGCATCTTGAACCTTTTGATTCATAGTTTCATCCAAATACCCATGGCACCAACTCGCATAGCCTGTATTTTTAGCCTCAAACCGATTATCAGGATTGTAAATAAGACGTGAAGCCATTGTATGGGGATCCGCAGAATCATTATTCCATCCGAAAAAAATCGTATCAAAAGTACGTGCAGATAGTTTTGAAAATAACTGCGTGCCTACGAAACGTTCAATTTTAAAACGCACCCCCACCTTTTTTGCATTGTCTTGGAGGGACTGAGCAATAGGCAAAGCAAAAGGATAAGGAGAGGCACCAGCAAAAATACTGGCCTCAAAACCATCCGGATAACCTGCCTCTGTTAAAAGTTGCTTTGCTTTTGGGAGATCAAGTTTAAAGGGTTGTCCTTCTTTTTCATCCAAAGCCCCAAGATTACCAAGAGGAATAAAACTTGCACGTGGAATACCAACATCTTTGAGAAGAGTCTTACCGAGTCCTTCATAGTCAATAAGATAGCGCATCGCTAAACGTACTTTTTCATTGGCAAAAATTGGATTTGTCACATTGAACCCCCATATGATCACGGATGGCTCTAACACTCTTTCAACTTTAATATCCGTTGTTGCTTGGAGATCTGCCAAATCCTCTGGCATCAGATTACGTGCAACATCGATATCGTGTTTTTGCAACAATAAACGTTGTGTTCCAGGTTCCGCAACATGGCGAATTAAAATCTTCTTCAATTTAGGCGCCTCCCCCCAATAATTGGAGCTTGCACGCAACAAAATCCCTTCTCCAGGACGCCAACTCTCTAGCTGATAAGGACCAACACAAGCAGAATGACTTGCCAAATACCGGTTTCCCATATCACCATTTTTTTCGTGTTTCATGAGTGTCTCACGATCAAGCAAAGCAAGAGTACGACTAGTGGCAAAATGGCTAAGAATAAGCTCTGCTGGATAAGGTTTATCAAATTTCATCACCACCGTTTTGTCATCCGGTGCTTGAAAAGCCTCATCAACGTTTTGTTCTGTAATCCCATATTCATTAAATGTCGCCGCAGTAGCCATCTTCAATTGAACAACCCGCTTCATGCTCCAAATCAGATCATTAGCATTCGCAGGACGACCATCGTTGAACTTCAAACCATCACGCAAATGAAAAGTAATCACAGTACTCTGATCATCACTTGAAACATCCCAACTCTTTGCTAACGAAGGAACCATTTTAGCAGCATCATCTGTAGCAGAAACGACTAAATTATCACAAACATTGACAAGAACTTCATTACCATAACGATCATTGATTTGTGCGGGATCAAATGTACTTATTGTATCAAGATTCCAAGCCATCACAAGCGTATCAGCAGGTGTTTTCGCTGAAACTTGTTGCACAAACATCCCCATTGCAAGAACAGCAGAAACAAAAGAACTGCCATTTTTCAATATTTTTCTTTTCACGTTCATAGAATTTTCCTTTTAAGATTTAAGGTTATTATATAACTTCCCCATGTGACAACATGCAAAAATGATAAGATCATGCTTAGAAAACACGCCTCCTAGAGGTAAAACATCAAAACTTCCAAGAGCAGCAACCACTTTTCAAAAGCTCATCCCCCCGAACACGTATAGGACAAATGAACATATGCAACGCAAAACGATCTGATTAAAATAAAGCTATCACGCACGATAGCACGCGACATCACGGCACTTACAATTCAGAGCATATCAGGCCAAAATTCTTCTTTGCTTCATCAAAAAGATTTCTTCTTCAAGTTTCTTCTTGCTATTTTCTAAAAAGTATCATCAAAGCGCTACTCTAATTGCTTCAAAAACCTCAAGACAATTTAATATTTTGATGATTCTGAATAAATTTTTTAGTAACCACTTTCACCCTTTTTCAGAAGAAAATTCGAACTTTATTATAACTCCGTATCAAATAACAGCTTCGAACCTATAGATTATCATATTTTAAGTCATAAGGAGTGTACTGAGGTATAAGAAGAGTAGCGTGATGTTTCCCCACGTATCTGCATAAAATAGTTTTTTCACTAAAACATTTTAAAGTCCCCCATTTTTTCAGAAACACTAAATTTTGCTTTATTCGTTACACCTGTCTTTTGCAACAAACAAATTTATTACTTTTTTATACACATAAATTGAAATATAAAATATTAATATCTATACACGTAGAATTTATCGAGATAAATAACCTTTCTTCCCAATAGAATGTTTTGAAATAAAATTCTCTACACAACATAGAAATCCATTCCCGATAAAATTCAACGTATTGCAAAGTGTTAAAGAGCTTTGCAATACATCAAATATATCATGATCATGTTTTTTATATTTTATAAACCTGATCCTTCTTATTTTTCAATTGCACTATAAAAAATACGTGGTGCACTATTCCAAACCCATTTTTTAACATCAGGTGTCATCGCTATCGTGTGATACGTCTGATAGATAAAAGCATAAGGTCCTTTCTGCATAAATTCACGTTGCAAATCAGCATACATTTGCGACCGTTTTTTTGGATCTTTTTGAAACAACGCATCTTGAACCTTTTGATTCATAGTTTCATCCAAATACCCATGGCACCAACTCGCATAGCCTGTATTTTTAGCCTCAAACCGATTATCAGGATTGTAAATAAGACGTGAAGCCATTGTATGGGGATCCGCAGAGCCATTATTCCATCCGAAAAAAATCGTATCAAAACCACGCGCATAAAATTTTGAAAATAACTGCGTGCCTACGAAACGTTCAATTTTAAAACGTACCCCCACCTTTTTTGCATTGTCTTGGAGAGACTGAGCAATAGGCAAAGCAAAAGGATAAGGAGAGGCACCGGCAAAAATACTGGCCTCAAAACCATCAGGATAACCTGCCTCTGTTAAAAGTTGCTTTGCTTTTGGGAGATCAAGTTTAAAGGGTTGTCCTTCTTTTTCATCCAAAGCCCCAAGATTACCAAGAGGAATAAAACTTGCACGTGGAATACCAACATCTTTGAGAAGAGTCTTACCGAGTCCTTCATAGTCAATAAGATAGCGCATCGCTAAACGCACTTTTTCATTGGCAAAAATAGGGTTCGTCGTATTAAACCCCCATATGATCATGGAGGGCGCCAACACTTTTTCAACTTTAATATCCGTTGTTGCTTGAAGATCTGCCAAATCCTCTGGCATCAGATTACGTGCAACATCGATATCGTGTTTTTCCAATAATAAACGTTGCGTTCCAGGTTCCGCAACATGGCGAATTAAAATCTTCTTTAATTTAGGCGCCTCCCCCCAATAATTGGAGCTTGCACGCAACAAAATCCCTTCTCCAGGACGCCAACTCTCTAGCTGATAAGGACCAACACAAGCAGAATGACTTGCCAAATACCGGTTTCCCATATCACCATCTTGTTCGTTTTTCATGAGTGTCTCACGATCCAGCAAGGCAGCAGTGCGATTAGTGGAAATATTGCTAAGAATGAGCTCTGCTGGATAAGGTTTATCAAATTTCATCACCACCGATTTGTCATCCGGTGCTTGAAAAGCCTCATCAACGTTTTGTTCTGTAATCCCATATTCATTAAATGTTGCCGCATTAGACAATTTCAATTTGACAACCCGCTTCATACCCCAAACAAGATCATTGGCATTCGCAGGACGACCATCGTTGAACTTCAAACCATCACGCAAATGAAAAGTAATCACCGTACTCTGATCATCACTTGAAACATCCCAACTCTTCGCTAACGAGGGAACCATTTTAGTAGCATCATCTGTAGCAGAAACGACTAAATTATCACAAATATTGTTAACCAATTCAATTCCATAACGGTCATTGAGTTGTGCAGGGTCAAATGTACTTATTGGATCGAGATTCCAAGCCATCACAAGCGTATCGGCAGGTGTTTTTGCTGAAACTTGTTGCACAAACATCCCCATTGCAAGAACAGCAGAAACAAAAGAACCGCCCTTTTTCAATATTTTTCTTTTCACGTTCATAGAACCTTTCACGTTCATAGAATTTTCCTTTTAACGTTTATTGTATAAATTCCCCATGCAACAAAACGTGCTTAATAATTAAGTTTAGACGAACAATAGGCTCCTAAAGATCAAACTTTAAAACCTTCAAGAACAAGCACCTCTTGTCAATGACTCCTCCTGTCTACACTTATAAGCCAAACTAAAACATACAAAGGAAAACACTCTGATATACAATGAACGCTCACCAACAACAGAGCTTATTCACGATATCATAACGCCTACTATTGAAAACTATAAAACCTGTATTTTTTCTATCTTGTTAAGCAAGCTTGTCTCGTATTTCTTCCGGCGTGTTCTATACCATCAAAGCACTACCCCTTTTGGCTCAAGTACCTTAATAACAAAGAGCCTTCATAATAATTTGACGATTTGATAAAATAGGAAAATTTGTCAGTTTGCCAAGTGCAACGACTTTTATTCCTTCTTCAAAAGAAAATTTAATTTTTTCATCACTCCCCGTAAAATAACACCCTCCAAATGACATCTCATCATCTTTCAAAGAAAAAGAAAATATGAACACTATAAAAAACTGATATCCCTTGTGTACCCACCCATAACAAAACTTTCCTTCAACACAGCAAAACCTTTGCACCTTTAGCACCACTAAATTCCGCGATATTTGTTACACTTAGTTTCTTTATGTTATACTCAGTTTTTTAACAAATAAATTGACCACTTTCTAATTCAGAGAAATTGAAATATCGATCTTAACATCCACTTAAATACACCTCTAATGAGAATGAAAAATATCTTTAAACGAATGTCTTGAAAAGACATTCAACAATATATCACGCATTACCTATGATCTTCGACGCATTGCAAAACTTGAAAATTTATACAATACGCCGAATATATCATGACGATGCCCTTTATCTATTGAACAGCATTGAAGACACTCTTATTTTTCAATTTTACTATAAAAAATATGTGGCGCACTATTCCAAACCCACTTTTTGACATCAGGCGTCATCGCAATAACAGTATATTTCTGATAGATAAACGCATAAGGTCCTTTTTGCATAAGTTCACGTTGTAAATCAGCATATATTTGTGCCCGTTTTTGCGGATCTTTTTGAAACAACGCCTCTTCAACTTTTTTATTCATTTTGGCATCAAAATACCCATGCTGCCAACTAGGATAGGCTGTATTTTTTGCCTCAAGCCGATTATCTGGATTATAAACAAGACGTGAAGCCATTGTATGAGGATCCGCAGAATCATTATTCCATCCGATAAAAGCCGTATCAAAAGCCCGTGCATTCACTTTTGAAAACAACTGTGTACCTGCT
>NZ_JBHINK010000023.1:0-12702 GCF_042194905.1 Bartonella sp. CL63NXGY | reverse complement strand
TTTAACAGTGTCGAGTTACAAAAGGCTCCTGTTCCTACATTATAGCAAAAGGACACTAACGCCGCGAATTGTTCATCTGTTAATGAAACTGTAACAGCGCGTTCAACAGCATTTTCAAATTGTCTTAAGTCTTGGCAAAGAAGTTCTTCTGCTTGCTTTTCAGTGATTGCCATGCCTTCGTAAATAAAAGGTTTTCCAGCACTGTTTGTATGTCCATAACCTATTGTCCACACCCCAATGGCATCTTTATAGGCGTTTAAACGCAAACCTTCCCATTGTTTGATAAGTGCTAGCCCTTCTGATGATATTTTTCGCATATGCTTCTCCATAAAAAAAAGCTCCGCAAAAAGCAGAGCTGGATTAAAAAATTGACATCTTTCTCATTCGGAAAGATAGCTTGGTTAAGCTTCATGTCACTTTTTCATTGGAATAAAAGAAGATTTTTTCTCAACTTTTAATTTCTTTCTTGACAAATATTCGTTTATAAACGAATATACATCATGTTTGAAATACGTCACTACCTTACTTCTGATGGCAAAGACTTGATAGCTGATTGGCTGCGAAAGCTCCGTGATATGCAGGCTAAAACTGCAATTATTCGCCGCCTTAATCGTTTAGAGCAGGGAAACTTTGGCGATTTCAAGCCGCTTCGTGAGGGTGTTCATGAATTGCGTATTAATGTTGGTCCTGGCTACCGAGTTTATTATGTCCAATCTGGAAAGACCGTATTGTTGCTATTATGCGGTGGCAGCAAAAAAACACAAGAGACTGATATCACTCGTGCATGTGCTTGCTGGCGTGATTGGCAAAACCGTGAAGATTAAAGGAGTGCAAAAATGAAAGACCGTAACCATGATGATGCAATGGCAGAAATATTCCGTGATGATCCTGAGTTGGCAGCAGCTACCCTTGATGCAATCCTAGCAGATGGTGATCAGGGTGAACTGCTTGTAACTCTACGCCAAATGGCCAAAGCTTATGGTGGTGTTCAAGCTGTAGCTAAAGCAGCCAACTTGAACCCAACACAACTTTACCGTACACTTTCAGAAAAAGGTAATCCAGAGTTCCGCAGCTTGAATGCTTTACTGCGTACCATGGGGTTTCGTTTGGCTGTACAGCCTCTTGAACGACCAGTTCCACACGTGTAACTTTAGTTCCACTCCCCACCTTTAAAGATGGGGAAGGGAGGTATTTAAGCAATCATTTTTAATGAGGGGCTCTACATCTAGTTTATAACCTATCATGTATCCTCTTCGTCCATATGGATAACGCCTTCGCCTTCGTCGCATGCGTTTTGTGGTGCGTTTGGATCAAGGGTATCGTCCTTGTCTGGTGTGGTGTTTGCAACGTTTCCAGCTGTGTCTTCTTGGGCTTCATCAAAAAGTTCGCACTCTATTTTTGTTGTGTAACCACCCGTTTTATCAAGTTTGTGCTTAACACTTTTGATGCGCCATTCTGCTGGAATATAGGGGCGGAAAGGGGGCTCTTGAACAAGTTTTGCTTCTGCTTGTACAAACGGATCACCACCGATATCACATGAGAAAGAAGACTTACCGCGTGATGATTTATTGCGATAAGCAGCAATGGCCGCAACAGCCTCTGATTGGTTATGGTAGGTGTATTTGAGTTCATGAAACGGCGGATTACCAACTTTGACTTCTTTTTTTTCACCACTGCGTAAATCATGATAGGTTGCGAGAACACCGCCTTTTTTCTCTTTGTCTTCTTCTTGCTTTTCCGATTCTTTTTCTGCTTTTTCTGATTCAGATGATGATGCTCTGTCACTGTTATCCATATGGATAAAGTTTTCATCATCATCAATCTCTTCTGGTTCTCGTGCATCAGCCGCGGCTTTTTGGTCGTCTCCCACATCTGTTTCTAAGCCATTGGCTGCACCTGCTTCATCACGCGCACTGTATTTAAAATCCCAAGAGGTGCAATGTTTTTCATGGATAACAACTATGGGGAGTGTTTCACCGGTGATGGCTTTGCCTTCACCCCGTTTGGCGAGCACAAGTTTGCCATCAACGGGCTTTGCTACCGCATCATATTCCCCTGCGAGGCGTGCAGCAAAAGCCATATCACTTTCCGATGTTTGATCAATATGACGCACAACGATTTTTGCAAGAGAAGGATCAACCTTTGGCGTATAGCCATTACGCTCTGCTATCTCTTGAACAATACTGCCAAGGGTTTGCTGGTGATAGGATTGGCTTTTGGGGGTTCTGTAAGACGTGTTCATTGATGCGGCGCGCCCTGTCACGCTTAAGCTTTGTGGTGGGCTGCTTACAGAGATTTCGTCTATCAGATAGGATCCCATATCGCGGTTTTTCCCGCCTTCATAGCCAAGTTTTATGGAAATAACTGTCCCGATAAGAGGAATATCAAGAAAGCCGTTATCACTGTCACGTGCGCGGTCATCAATCTCTATAGTGATACGATCACTTTTGTTTTCTGCTTCATCGGTAATTTCAATCGACAAAACATAGTCCATCAGCATTCTTGTGATGTCCTCTCCATTTGCCAGAACCGTGCAAAAAGGTTTCATGATTGACTGCCCCAAATTCTGATTACCGGTGTGGCTTTCGGATAGGGGAGGGTTGGCAAAACGATTGTGATGCCTGCTTTTAAGATGGGTCCATAGTCTGCAAGACCAAAATTTGCTGCATAAACGCGTTCAACAGCAAGGGCTTGTTGACCCTTTGCATAGTATCTCCAGCAAATGGCATCAACCATATCGCCTTCTTTTGTCACGTAAAGATCACTCATAGCTCTTCACCATATTCTCTCAATTTTATCGTAAATTCTTGTTTTTTGGGGGTGCCGTTATGATGAAAAACGCTTTGTTTTTCCTCTACAGAAAGAATGACAAACTTACCTAAGATTTTGCCTTGACCAGTCACAAGAATGTGAGGTCCCATATGCGCTATTTGCCGTAAATATTCGAGCTGTCTGTGACCACCTTTGAAATCTGGATAAATCACGCCTGCTAAAGAAAATTCCGCATTTGCAACAGCAGGCAATTGAAGAGCAGCCTTTCTCCCCAATCGCCCTTGCTCCACCCATGGAACACCATAAGACATATCAAGTGTTTGGTAAGCTGCTGTTTCAATGGAAAAAATAAAACCACCCAAAGCTAACATCATGGTATTTAATCCGAAAGGCTAGAGGCTATGGCTAAACGTTGCTGTTTTGCATAGCGTTCAAGTGCTTGATTGACAGCGTCTCTGATTTCGTCCTTGAGACCATTGGGGACGGAAATATTTAAATTTGAAATCATCACGCGGGCATCTACTTCAACGGGCTTATGAACCGTAATGGGCTTTGGAGCTTTAAAAGCACCTACTTTATTTGTTGCCTGCATTTGTCCTGTTTCAACGACACTTGTATTAAAACCACTCTTGCGTTTTTCAGGTGGGGTATTTGTAACCACTACTGTATCAACCATTTTTTTTGCACGTGCATTGGTTTCTTCGGTAAAGGTTTTAATGGTCTGCGTTGAAGTCTTGTCTATTGAAACATTAAACCCTAACTTTTCTTTCACCCAATTAGGTATCCAACTGGTTAATTTGCTTATCATGCCGCTAAGCCAATCAGACAGAGCATTCCATTGGCTTTTGATACCGTCCCACAAGCTACCAATGAGATTGGTTCCTACTTCCATGAGATTGATCCCAAACAGCCATTCAATGAGTTCATTGATTTTTTTCGAAATCCAAGTCAGTGGTGAAAAGTTTTTAAAGAACGTCAAGAGGTTATTGAAAACATTACTACATAAGCTGTAAAAAGAATCCCATAGCTTGCTTATAAAGCTTATGACTGTATCCCAATGTTTGTAGAGCAGATATCCGGCAGCAACAAGAGCTGCAATGCCACCAATAATCCAGCCAATAGGTGTGGTCATGATTGCGATACCAAGTGATATAAAAGCAGAACTAACGGCAGTTATTGCTGGAATGAGTGAAGCTATAAGAACTGCCCCAACCGCGGCTAAAGATGCTGCTACCCAACCATTGAGTTTGTCCCAATATTGATAGAGGACAAAGAGCGCTGCAATGCCACCCATTAACCAACCGATAGGTGTCGTCATAATTGTGATACCAAGGCTAACAAACGCTGTTCCTACGGCTGCTAATGCGGCAATGAGTGGACCAAAAATGAACGAACCAAGTGCCACAAGTCCTACCTTAAAGAGGGTTATTTCACCAATCAGAGGTTCTAGCCATTGGAACCAGCCTTTAATCCTCTCTGTGAGATCACTGATGCCTTTTCTTAAATCAGAGGTAGGATTAAGCAAATCATTAAGGACTTTTTTTAAGGTTTTTGCCCAGCTCGCAACAGTTGTTTGAATGAGGTCGCGGTTTTCATCAATCAATTTTGAAAAACCGTCAATCATATCATTAATCACGGGCATGAAACGGGCGCCAATAAAGCTCGCGATACCGCCTATTTTTTTCTTAAAAGCACCAAGCTTGTCACTTAAATCTGCTGCATAGCGTGCAACATCGGCACCTATCAGCCATTTTCCTTTTCGCGCCTTTGCAAACAGTTCTTTAATGGGTGCCATGCCTTGTGCAAGCATGGTCGCCATTTCTTTACCATCGCCCCCAAACAGCAGAGCGGCAATATGCTGTCTTTGTGCTTGGCTTTTCATCTTACTCATCTTGTCGGTAATTTCTTCTAACAAGACAGAAGTGGATTTGAGTTTTCCAGAAGTGTTTTTGACAGAAATGCCAAGCGCTTCAAAGCCCATCATGCCTCTTTTTTGTCCAGCATAGGCTTGTGCTGAACGCCTATTTAAAACCGCTAAGGATTGTTGAAAAAGTTCGGCAGAAGTGCCTGAATTATCGGCTGCATCACCCCATAATTGAAGTGATGCAACACTCATATTTAAATGGTGTGATGCGTGATAAAGACTATCTCCCAGATGCATGGTTTTCATGGTGAGGGCGGCTACACTTGCCACAAGACCACCACCAGCAAGCCCTAAGACACCGGTAAAGACTGAAGCACGACTTGCCGCCACTCCAAGAGCACTTTGAACGCCATGAAGGCTTTTTGTCATGTTTTTGACAGCAGCAGAAAAGCGCGGAATACCCAAACTATGTGAGAGTGTTTTTGACAATGTATCGAATTTTTTTTGAAGATGTTTGAGAGGTGCGGTGAGTTTGTCTTCAAGAGACAATTTCACCTTTGCATCAGCAACTTTTTCACTCATTTTGTCTTATACCTTTCTGCTGCTTGATTTCGCCAGAATATTAATTCTTGTGGTTCCATTTCCATCATGTCTGAAAGGGACCAATGGAACACAATGGTAATATCGGCTATGAGTTTAGCGGCGGTTTCCCAGTCGAGGTATCCCGCCGTTTGATAAAAGACTCTAAGATTTCTCCAATGCTCGATAAGTCATTGATGTCGAGTTCACCAACAGCTTCATGTGGCCATGCAGAAAGGCGAGAAACCATAGCGATTGTTTGTTCAACGCCTTCCTTCTTATCTATTGCTTGCACATCTTTTGTTTTGGGGCGCCGTAAGGTGATTTCGGTATGCTCTTTTCCTTCAAAAGTAACAGGTATCAATAATTTATGTGTAATGCTTGTTTGGACTGTCATTTTATAATCCTATATTTTCTCTATGGTCTGCGAGTTGATTGACGCCATTGAATTTTCTCACCAAGTTGAGGACATCTATCTCAACGATTTCAACGTCCTTCTGGACATATTTGAAATACTGCAATGTGAAGGTAGTTGTGGATGTTGCTTTGCTGCCCGGTTGCCATTCTGCCATTTCAAAGCCTTTGCATAGTCCTCTCATGGTAATGACAACACCTTCTGCTGGTGTGCCTTGCGCTTGCATTGAACTTCGTAATGAGATATCGACATCTGTGCGCCCCAACAGTGCCATCAACTCTGGAGAGCAATCAGAAATGGTCATGCTAAGTGTGAGGGTTTCAAGACCAAGGTCAACTTCAATAGAGCTATCCATGCCTCCGCCGCGATAGCTTTCAACAACCAAATTCAAATTCGGTAATGTTACGCTTTCACATTTTGCTTGATAGGGAATGCCGTCGACAAAAATGTTAAAATATTTCAAAACTCTTGGTAAAACGGGGATAGCCATTAAAAAATCTCCTCTAAATAATCATTCACAATGCGTGAACGGAATGTGATGTGTTCTGCTGGTGTTGTTGGTGTGAATTCGACATTGAAATAGACTCTGCCGCCTTCAATGGCGCTTGCTGTATTCAACTCTAGATCAGGCGTACAACGTCCACCAAGAATGGCGCCTTGTGCTTTTAAATCACGCAAATAGGCATTGACGCTTTCACTCACGTCACTCATGTAGGTTTTTTTGATATTGCGGTCGACAGCCCATAGATGCCCGCGCAAAATGGCATCATTGATCATATCTGCGGTTCTCACCACCGATAAGAAAGCAAATTTTGTATCACTTGAAAGGGTGCGATTACCCCAGAGGCGATAACCATTTTCGCGGATAATTGTTGTGATGTTTTGTTCATTAAGAAGGTTGGCGCGGCTTGATCTGTCCCCAATGGAAAAATCAATGGGGCGCGCAGTTCCTACAATGCCATTGATCACTTTATTAGAAGGGGAATGCCAAAAACCTTGGGCAAAATCCGTTTTGGCAATGACACCTGCAACTGCTGCACTTGCTGGCTGTTCTACAATTTTTCCATCACGATTCACCTTTACAAAAGGGTCAATGATAATGGCGCGTTTTGAATCAAAATCCTTTGCTGCGGCAAGGGCTGCTTCATCTGTGCTATTTGGTGCATCAAGCACCACAATCGCACGCAGACGCTCTGCAATGCCAATCAGTTCTGCTGCAACGGGGTTGGCAGTTGCACCAGTTCCATTCTCTTCAATATTCACACTGGAAGGGCGTTGATGTGTAAAGCCTGGAGCGATGAGAATGCGTGGTGTTTGTCCTACAATGGATTGTGCTCCAATGAAAGCATGAACACCTTCATAAGCACCATTTGCGTTTACACCACCCAGAATATTGGTGAGTGTTGCATTTTCGTTGTCACCCTCGTTCACGCGTACGACAACGACAATTGCTCCTACTTGTTTAAAAATAAGATCAAGGGCATTGGGTAAGGTACCTTGACGCTTACCCGTTTTATCGAGTTTTGCAGCTTGTGAAAGAGAGCCTGCTACCAAAACCGGTGTGTTGAGAGGGAATGCTTGTTCATCGGCATCGGGTGCTGTGCCAACAATCCCGATAACGGCAGACTGAACCGCGCGAAGGGGGCGGGTGCCGTCGTCAACTTCAACGACTTCAACACCGTGTAAAAAACCTGTTGCCATACTTTATGCTCCTTTAAATGAGGGGTGAATGAAAATGAATGGGAAAAATGAGGGGTAAAGAGCCGCTCTGACGAGCGACTTGACAAAAACTTTAAAATCGTTAGATTCATACAAAGGTGCTTCAAAAACATCTTAAAACAACAAGCGGATTGGTTACCGAAATAATCAGTCTTCTGTGCATTAAAGACTTTGACTCATTATATGCTACGCGCATATAATAGTGGGGTCGGGTGTGGTTATGCCATAAAATACCCTTTCGAGGGGAAAGCATAACGACGGGCTTGTTGCCGTGTTTTTGAGCACCCGGCATTCTTCATTGAGTGTCAATCAAAAACATTAGTCAACAAGGAGTTCATCATGAACAATTTAGTAACAATCGACAATGCTGGTATTGCTGTCACAACCTCTTTAAAAATTGCAGAGGGTGTAGGCAATACGCATAAAACAGTTATACAGCTTGTACGTCAAAACATTGAAGACTTTGAAGAATTTGGAAGGGTCGCATTTGAAATGCTACCCTTTGGAACCAAAGGTGGAAGACAAAAAAGAGAAGTTGCTATCCTCAATGAACCACAAGCAACTTTACTCATGACCTATATGCGTAACAATGATACGGTGCGTGCATTCAAAAAAGCCCTCGTCAAAGCTTTCTATGATTTAAAAAACCAATTAATTGATAATGACCGTGATACACGCTTTGATTTTCCAAGCAACTGGGATGAAATGGGACCTACTGAAAAAGCTGTTTATATTTATGGACCGCTTCACATGCATCTTGTTAAAGCTTTTACATTAGCAGAAGAGAGCAAACATTATAAAACGCTTGTTGAAGAAGCCAAGCGAGTTTTAGTAAGCCCTGTTGCAAAAGTAGCTTAAGTTAAAAACATGATTTTATCTCCTCGTCTTTGAGGCGGGGAGGTGGTTAATGGCTCTGTTCCATTTGTATATCCACTTTATTAGCTGTTAATGTTGGAATAGAAGAGACATCAATGTCCCTCAAGGCATGCCATGTATCATAATTGGCTTGAAGCTGTAGCCAAAGGGCTGGTCCATTTCCTAACAATTTACCAATGCGAGCTGCTGTTACGGCCGTGACTGGACGTTCTCCTTTAAGGATACCGTGCAAGTGCTGGCGTGATATTTGAAGAATCCTAGCAATTTCGGTTTTGCTTGCATTTAAATGTTCTAAGGATTCAGCTAAAATTTCTCCTGGATGAGAAGGACAACGATTAGGATTACGTGTGGTCATGGATAGTTTCCTTTACAAATCTTAAAACCTTCAGTGGTATTGCTCTAGATCAACATGGTAAACGTGTCTGTCTTTAAATTCAAAAGTGATACACCAAGGACCATTGATATGAATTGTGTAGCGAGTTGGAGTAAAGCCTTTAAGCATATGAAAATTATAACCTGGTACATTGATATCACTAACTTGAGAAGCAGCGTCAAGGGCATCAAGACGGCGAATAATACGCTGTTGAAGCCTGCTATCAATCTTACTTTTTCCTGTTTCCCAGAGAGATTGGAGGTCTTTATTTTTAAATGTTTTGATCATAGCAAACTCAACAACTTTATTTTAAGTAAGATGTAATGTATTAAGTGACAATTGTCAACAAAAATGTTACAATTTAATATGATTGATGCCAACACTGTGGAACTACAAGAATTTAAGAAATGAATATCAAACCAATTCGTACAGAGAGAGATTATCAAGAAGCTTTAGAGATTGTGTCTGCAATGTTTGATAAGCAGCCAGAAGTTAATACTCCAGAATTTGATAGAATGAAAACTCTTGTTTTGTTAATTGAAGCTTATGAAACAGAACACTATCCTGTTTCTCCACCTCATGCGTAAAGAAAAGAATAGGTGCATGGAGGGGATAAATTTGCACGTTAACATCAAGGATTTTACAAACATACCAACGGCTGTCTGATCAAATATTGCTAAAAACTTAGATCCCTTGCCATTCTTAATAAAGTGAATACGAAGTTTAAATTCTATTGTCATTTTGCTCTCCAAATTAATGAAGAGACCATAACAATCATCTCACTCTCTCATAAGACTGACACTGTCAGTCAAAAAGCTCTTTAAAGGGCTTTAAAAGGGCTTAAAATCATACAAGCCAGCTTATACAACAGCTATCCATTTGACTTGTGCTATCTTTGGTTATGTAATTAATCTTTCCATAACCTTATAAGGACAGCGCCATCAGCTCCAGCACCACTTGGATAAGAATCAGAGTGAGCACCAGCCCCGCCGCCGCCAAAACCACGCCCTGCTTTTCCTGAACTATAGTGACCTTTGCCGACTCCTCCAGAGCCACCCCTTGATGTATCACCTCCAGCATCACCGCCATTGCCGCTTGTTTCACTCGTAATTCCACTCGTTCCAGCATAACCATTTCCGCCTTTGGCAATTCCTAGATGTGCGTCTGTTGCTAAACCAAAATTTCCCCCAATGCCCCCAGCACCACCAATGCCTGAATAGTAATAAGTATTTCCCCTTGATGTATTATAATAAGCACCCCCACCACCATGTCCTCCTGTCGCCGTAATAAAATTTTTGCCAACGGTCGTTGTTCCTCCAGAATTACCTGTTGCACGAAGTGATGCAACAGAAGTTCCACCCTTACCAATTGTGATATCTTCATGACCATTTAAACTGGCTTTATAGCCATACCAGACTGAACAACCGCCACCGCCGCCACCCCATGCTTGGATTTCTAACCTAGTTTGGTCTGTTACCCAATCTGGCCATTCAATTTTCCCATCTTGCGTATACAGCAATTCAGCATCGGCAATAATGAGTTTATTAATCAAATCTTTTTTGATGTTTTTAATTTCCTGCTTGAGAATATCTATTTCTGCTTTTGTATAAACAAGATCACCATCGACTTTTAAAGGTCCTTTAAGCAAGCTTCCGTTTGTGTTTAAATTGGTAACCACTTTGCCATTATAGATGAGATTAAACGACGAATTACCCAACAGTTCTAAGTCACCACTCATAGTGACTTTGCTGGTAAATTTATTATAATTCTGCCATTCATTTGGGCTGGCTAAGCGACCATAGCTTGTGAGATCTTCATTGATCTTGGCTCTAAAATCATCAAGCCCCACGATATCTTCGGTTTTATGTTGATGTGCGCCTAACAGTGAGACAGCACTCCCAAAGGTGAAGTTATTGTTGCTTGATTTATAGAGAACATAATTGTTGGCAGCATCTTTTGCGCCTTCGATATCGCTTAAATCAGCAAAAGTGAAAGTTTTATCCGCTGCCATTTTACCATTGAGAGCGCTTTCTAGATTTGTGATTTCGCTTATGGTATGCGTGTGTTGTAAAGGTGCTTTTTGGTCTACCTTGTCCTCAACACCCGCAATGGCTTGATCAATTTTCGTCAAGTTTTCCCGCAAGATTGGGAATTCAGAACTGATAAAACGACCTTCTTTAGGCAATTCCATGTCGAGTTTTTTGGTTTTTGTCATCTCTCATTTTCCCATTATAATATGCCAGCGCCAAAATCACGCACCATGGACCGCGCTGCTGGTCCACCAGTAAGCGTGAGTTTGAGGCGTGCTTGTTTGGCGCCTTTGTCGCTGCTTACAAATTTTCGTTCTGTCCAAAGTGGTTCGGATAACTGCTCTGTTTCCTCTAATGTGAGAGGGACAAAAGCACCATCATCCAGTTGCATCTCGAGTGAAAAGGTTGCACCACCTGGTAAAAAGGTTTTGATATAGCTGGTCAATCTTGCTTTTTCCCCAAAGGCAAAAGCACGCGTGACATAGGTCGCTTCCTTATGGATCTTTCCCGCAATCAATTGAACAGGAGCAAACAAGACGGGTGAGAGCTTTTCGGTGCCTTTGAGAATAGCGCGAAGCTTTACCTTTTCACTGATATATTCAGTAAGGCTTAGCAATTGAAAGGGAAGAAGTTGATAAATTGTGCCATTGTTTCGTTCAATTTCAAAGATGACAGAACAATCGCTTGAAGGCAATTCAATGGCTGCGCGTACTTGCAAATCAGAGCAGTCCACAAGGTCAAAAGTGCCAAGATCAATGGTTTTTTCTGTTTGTGTGTAGCGTGCCGCCAGCACCCTAAAAGCTAAAGCCTCATCTTGATGAGCGGTCCAGCTCCTAGCATTGACAGAAGAAAAGCGTGGACCGGTCACGTAAGGGTGGCTCGAGACGTATCTCTGGTGTTCTGCATCAAAATCTCCAAGCTTTGCTAAAGAGACGGAATGATCAGCATCATCGGTTTTAATGACAAAAGCAGTGAGACGGTCATTAGGGACTAACAAGGGGACATCATAGCGTGCCTCTGCCCACCCTAGCTTTGCCTCCTTCATAGAATAAAAGCTTTGTGCTTGAATATCGGCGGTAGGATAGCCGTTTTCGGTTGTCACCAAATCAATCACCAGATCATGGTTCTGATTGCCGATTTTGCAAAGATGAAAGTCAATTCCAGTGATTTGCCGTGTTTCATCGGGGGTAAAGACTTGCGCTTGTGGGTCCACTTGCGTCCAGATCTTCACCGTGGTGGTGCGCCGCATCACTTTCACATCAATCACGCCTTGCCCTGTAAAAAGACCCGTAGCAATGGTTCCACCTTTTCCCCGTGCCACAACATTTTTTGTGCCAGCCGGAATGTTTTGTGGAATCGTGAAAGTGCCTTCAAGGGTGCCTTTGCTATCTGCAATAAGGAGACTCTTTGGTAAAACATTCACACCATCAAAGGTAAGACTTTCCAAGATTTCGCTACTGCCAAAACCTTCAATTTTGAAAGAAAGGGTAATTTGTCTTAAAAAATTGATTTGTTCTTGGTGTGTGTTGATGAAATTATCGCTTACTTCTGTTCTACGTATGGTACTGCCGCGATGTTTTCCCATAATGATTTGATTGGTGATACCCGAGAGCCAATCGGTGCGCTGTTCATGCCAGAAGTCTGTCGCGGGTTCAAGGGTTACTGTACCAGGTAAGGTTGCAAAATTTTGATAAGGATTGATTTTTTCGCAAGCCGTTGTCAACTCTTGCGCAATAATCACTTCATTTGTCCAGTCAAGCGTGACAGGCGCTTTTAAAGGAGCAGTATAGAATGTTGGGTCAATGGCAAGCTGTAAAATGCCGTTGCCTACAGCACCTGTTTGTTGAAAGCCTTCATCTCTGTAACTATCATCAAGAAAAGGGTCTGCAAACATGCCCTTTTTGGCAACGGGTTCTTTAGAGTCAACATTGCTTTTAATCCGTTCTAATTGCATGAGACGGTCAAGCGAAAGCACCCGTTGAAAATAGCGCCACATTTCATCATAGGGGGCAACCCGTGTGCCATCATTGACCACAACCGGCGTTTCAAGCCAATTGTTGGTAATGGTTGCAAG
>NZ_JBHINK010000168.1:0-500 GCF_042194905.1 Bartonella sp. CL63NXGY | reverse complement strand
CTTGATCAAAGTTTAGAGAAGCTTTCTAGCAGCCTTCAGTCTGATGATTCAGCGGTTGTTCTCTACGATAAAAAAGATGGTGATAATGGCGGCATTGATTACACGAGTGTGACTTTAGGTAAAGGTAAGGATAAGGCGGCTGTAGGTCTCCATAATGTTGCCGATGGTCAGATTGCCAAGGGTTCACATGATGCAATCACGGGCGGTCAGATTAATAAAATCGGTGAGGATTTAGCTAAGTTTTTAGGTGGAGAAGCATCCTTTAAAGATGGAGCTCTTACACAGCCAAGGTATAAATTATCGCATATTTCTGAAGATGGTCAGGTAAGCACGAGCGCCTTTGATGGTGTAGGTGGTGCGTTTGAAGGCCTTGATGCAAATATAAAAAATGTGAATCAGCGTATTAAGGAAGTTTCGCAGGGAGTAGCGCAGGATTCTTTGAATTGGAGTAATGAAGCCAATGCGTTTGTAGCTAAGCATGGAACGGAAGGAAGCAGTAG
>NZ_JBHINK010000022.1:0-16768 GCF_042194905.1 Bartonella sp. CL63NXGY | reverse complement strand
CTGATGCTGTTCTCATAGCCAAAAATCACTTGCAGAGTGCTGTTGCTTGAGGGAACCTCTAAATCATTGCCACTATCATCAAACTCTGCTTCAAATGTATCGGCTTTATTATACAACACATTGATTTATAATGATAATTTACTGTTTTGTATATTGAATGAGAGACCCGAATATTGTAAGATTCTCTCATTTCAAATCTGTTTATATTGCTGAAGTATTTTTTTCAATTTTTTCCTCAATCGTATTGTGTAAAATTAAAATAATCGGGATAGCCATAAAACAACAGATCAAAATAAATAAGCTAAAAATACATATAAAAGTAAAGATATCAAACTCTCTGCCCCCATCCAATACTTGGATAATGACCTTATCCAACATCTGGATAACAAAGTCTACTGCCAAAATGATAACAAATATGCAGATGATTATTTTATAGTCCTTCGATGAAAGGACCATAACTTCTTTAAACGCTAAAACTTCAGATTCTTTATCAAATGCTGAAGAGACTTCCAAAACCTTATTATCTGGATTTTAAAGCGTCTCATGAAATGGTTATGTTTCTTGTATTGTCATACTGGTCTCATTTTTTTCTTTCATTTTCGGAGCGTGTTTCTGGTGATTCTCCATATCTTTTCCATCTATCTCTTTCCGCTCTTTGACAGTTTCTGTTACACAAAAAACAAAGAGTCCCTATAATAACCATAACGGATATGATGAGTACTATTGCAAATCCCACCGTTCATTCCTTTTTCAATGAAATCGTTGTTCATCATCTCATGCATTTTTCCTCATTTGCATTAATGAACAACTTTGCTGTTTTCTTATCGAGATATTTTCTTCAAATTTTGAAGCCTATTGTTTAAACTATCAACTTCGTGATTGAGCCTTTCAAGTTCTTTATTGAGTCCATCAACATGTCCATGATGTTCAGAAATCACTTCTAAGTAATGTAACATTTGAGACTGATTTTTATGCTTATTTGCTTCACCTAGCCCTCGAAAGGCTTCTGTCCTTTTCTCAACATGCTCAAATAAAGTAAAAGCCTTCTCGAGCCGCTCAAAAACCGCATCATTGCGTTTTAGAGTTGTTTGATATTTATAAGAAAGTTGTTTGTTGTTTGGCATATTTTTCAGCAATGCCAAATAGAGTTCCTGCTGTTCAAGAGCTATTCTCTTCAAGTCGTCTATCATCATATTCAATATTTTCATGGTATCGTTCCATCCCCGTTCAGCATTTTCTTTTTCAAACTCGACTGAATCCAACTTTTGAACAGCATCATCGCGCTCCCTAACCACTTTGGAACAAAATAATTTATCTATACCCGTATAGCCATGCGAGGTAGACAAAAAATATGGTAGCAAAAATATGATAAGCAATAAGCCTTCTCTAAACAGAACTTTTTTTGTAAACATTTTTTTATTTTTCTCTGAACACAACAATTTAAATAGACATATAAATTAATATCAAAATATTCATAATGAAATTTATTAAATCTATTTTAAATAATCTACAATAAAAATAAAAAATGATAAGTTGTACAACAATTAAATACGCTACACATAGAGTAAATCTATAAAAACTAATTTATTCAACAGAGTAGCCATGGAATTTTCTATCTAGTTTTATATCTCTAGAGGAGTAATTTAATCTTTTATCCATGACTTTAAAAGAGTTTAATACGATGCTATAAATAATTCAAAAATGATATTTTGATTAACAATCATATTAACAATGGTGAAATAATGAGTAGACAAAACAGATAAACACAACCAATGATATTGAAGGGTATAAAGGCTACTTTTAATATAGCTTTGTTTTTTATCAGCAGCAGTAAAAAGTTTGTGTTTTTTACAAAGATTAAAATTTATTCATTTTTTATCGTATATTTTATGCTATCTTCCTTAAATTAATTAAAAGATCATAGAGTATTAAACTGATAGAATGCATTTTTCTCAAGCGGCATTTTTAGAGAAATGTTGATTTAATCAGTGAAGACAAACAATGAGCAAAGTTATAATTTGAAAAGACAGTATATAATGTTTATGATCAATGATCTAAATTAGAGACATGAATTGGGGGAGTTTGATCTTTCTTACAGCACAGTAGCTCAAAAAAACAGTAGATGAAGTTTAAAATTCACCATTACCCATCATAAGATGAAAGCTTTCATCCCACGTTTGATTTTTTTAAACTATTTTCTTATCCTGTCTGTAATATCTAAAGAATATCTTCAAGCACTCATAAGCACTCTTTTAGGTTATCATTTCCATAATCAACGTAACGGTTATCGAGCTTCCATTAAAGATACTGTTTTGCAAAAGGAAATTGTCATTTCAGGATACAGAGGGATTTATGTATTTAGTCACAATATATCATGCACTCTTCCTCTTATATCAGGAATTTAATTCTTAATCGTAATGACGGGATTAAAAAGCACCTTGCGAGACAATCTTTTTAATAAATAAAGTAAAGATGAATTCTGAAAAAAACTTTTTTAGACGTAAAGTGATACGGAGAAACAGTCAGAAAGAAAGGGGGGGGGATTACAAATGTTGATGACTATAAAAAAAGATATCAAAAAATTACCAAAAACCGATTTATGGATCATTTGTGCTATTTCACCTAATCAGCAAAGAGAATGGATCAGTAAATGGTATATAAAAAATAAACAAGCCTCTATAAGTTCTAATTATGTCAATGATCTTGCCGTCCTAGGGTCATTTTACAGATCTAGACAAAATGATTGCTATGAAAGCAACAGCCCCACAAGCAACTCCCCTCAAAAGATGACAATCTCATTTATGAGGCTTATGTTGCTCCTCATAATCACTTTAAAATTGCATCATTTCCTCTCATTAATACGCTTTGAAGTCTCATATAGACTAAGGGACCTTTTTAATTTTGGGGTGGTTATGGAAAACAGCTTTCCACCGATCCCTGAATGGGGATATGAAACCGCTACCTTTTCACAGAAAAATATTCTTTTCAGTGGAAATTCTTATTGTACAATCTATGGAACAACACAATGAACAGACCACGCGCCCTTGCTCTCAACTATGGCTCCTATAATGCTGTCCGCATGCTGATCGGCGTTTACCATGCTATTTTTTTAATGTCCATGGGAGTTAGTCTGGCGCAATTAGCTCTGCTTCAGGTTGTCTTTTCCACCACTATTCTGCTGCTTGATTTTCCCTGCGCTGTTTTATCTGACAGATATCGACGTAAATATTCCGTTATGGCTGGGGTCTTTATGACAGGAGTATTTTATATTTTATGCCTTCAAGCTCCCAATATGACAGCACTTATTATTGCGCAAATTCTCTATGCAGCGGGCATTTGCATCATTGTCAGCGCCATTGACGGATGGATTTACCATTCTCTAGGCGATAAACAGGATCACTTTTCGCATTATGCTCATCTCTACCACCAGGTTAACTCTTTCGGAAGTATTCTCAGTGGGATTGTAGGAATTGGAACGATCTATTACTCTGGACAATATTTTATGGGATATATCATCTCATGCCTCATGATGGGATTTATTTTTTTGATATTCCTTATTGTTCCTGAAGAAAAGAAAACGACAATTGAAACGTCCAAAACAAAAACAATCTTGCACAATGCCAAGGAAACGCTCTGGATATTTCAAAATACAGTAGGAGGAGCATGGTTTATTTTCCTCATGTGCCTTTTTAGCGCTGGTATTCAGATTATTTATCATTTCTGGCAACCGATAATACTTTCAGGGGGAAAAATTCATCACCTCAACGGTTCGCAAATGCTCGTCTTGATGTGCTGCCATATTGGAGCCTTTTCAGCACAATATTTTTCAAATTTACTGATGTCTAAGTATCATGTTCTTGATAAAAAATATAAGAATTCTATAAAATATTTTTCCTTCTTTTCTGCTCTGATGTGCATAGCGCTCTATTTTTTAGTTCATAGCCATCAAACTGCTGCATCAGTCATCGCCTTCTCTTTAATCCATGGATTTATTTGCACTGTACCGATCGGGGCAAAAAGCTTATTTTTCTCAGAACTTAACCAAAAACAAACGCAACATATTTCCGGTATTGTTGGTGCTGTCTCTTTTAGCGGAAGAATATTTTCAATTACAGTATTGAGTATTATTTCTTTTCTTCCTGCAAAAGTTTCTCCATCTTACTACCTAATATTACCGACCATTACTTTTTTCATGTGTGGTTTGGTTGTCATGAGATGGATGAAACACTCTCAAAAGTCTCTGTGAGAGGAAAACCATAACATTTCACCCAGAATGTTTTCTTCTAAAAGAAATCGATACTTTTTTGAGAGCATTGCCACATCCAACTTTCAATATACAATGCAAATATAAAGCAACACATTGATTTATAATCATAATATACCAAACTTGAATATTGTAAGATTCTTTCTTTTCAAATCTATTTTTATGGTTGAAACAATCAAAATCATTTGCTTGCACATCATAAGTGGAGAAAGCCGTATAGATAAAAACAATTTAGAAAAGAAAAAATGCCTTTTATGAACTCTCATAGTTAAAATCTATAACAACAGGAAGGCAGATATATAATATGCCTCTTTGCATCTTCATAAGTATACAAATGGTGTGGCTTTATAAGGCTTTATGTGTCTCACAGAAACTTTTGTGTTTTATACCATTTACGAGGTGGCGTCGCAAAATGGGCTTATACACATTGCAAAGATATCTCTTTAAAACAAGTGCATAAATTGGCAACACAAGTATATTTGTGTTTAGAACATGCTTTTTATATGAGAGGCATAATCCCAACGGAATAAACAAAAGCGTGAGATACGCAATCTTCATTATTTAAAAGACACGACCATAGAGATTCATGAAAGTTGTAAAACTGAATTAATAAGATGATGATAAAAATGGGAGCTCATTTCCATCTTTTCCGCTTTCATATTTTTTTCAAAATTAAAAGATCCTTCCGTTTTTAGAAATAACTCGCTAACAGATATATACAATATTTTCTCCCCTATTTGATATATAAAAGCTGACATAACCGATAAAGCAGTAAACCATCTTAAATATTGATCTCAAATATGCCGTTGTATAAGGAATAGGTGTTGATTGACACGCAAAAGCAAAAGCTTAGTAAAACAACGTCATAAAATAATAAATATGCCACCAAACGATTGAAACGACATAGGGAGATCAAAAACACTTTGTAGAACCAAATCCGTAACATATCTAGCTTTACGGCCGCTTATTCTTACAAACGTTCATGCTGCTCCCCATATCCATAAAATAAATAAGCAATCCTTAGCTAAAAAATATGCAACGTCAATGTGATTGCTATAACAGAGCTTCGCTTTCTCCTTTATCAACAATAGCAATTTACATGAAACATCTTGCGCTTAAAATATCCCCCATTGGTTTTGCTTTAGTTTACACCATTAGAAAAGAAATTTTTGTAACTTGTTTCATGAAACATAAAATTAAAAATCAACACAGGAATTAAGAAAATGAGCAACCACACGCGCTGCTAATACAGGTATTACAATTTCGCACATAAATTTAGATAGAAGGAAGATAAAATAGCACCACTCTATAGCAGAGTAGCTGATAGAAAACGCCTAGCAAGAAAAGAAATCAAAAAACTTCACAAAATTGAGATTGGTAGAAAAGCAAATGAGCACAAATCACTGAAAACAAAATTCCTATACACAATCAACTGCTTTTATAACAATAGATGGCGGAGAGGAAGAGATTCGAACTCTCGAGAGCCTTTTGAGCCCTACTCCCTTAGCAGGGGAGCGCCTTCGACCACTCGGCCACCTCTCCAACAGAGAGGCATAAATGGTATCAACAGAAAGTTCAAGACATTTTCGATTTTTTTCCCAAATATCTGAAAATTTTTCTCCTATTGATCCCATAGGGAGCAAAAGTTAATAAAACAAGAATTGTGTCTTTTTTACCACAGCATCTCGAATAGTACATATATATATTACAAAAAGGTAATTTCATATTTGAAACTCTAAAAAGATTAGTTATAGCTAAGATAACAAGTGCTGCGTATTTTACTTATGTCTTTGTCCTTAATGCGTTAGGCAAATGGTACTCTTTAGAAGAAATTTAACCGGACCGCGGAGATCCCATATGAATATTAAATCCCTCTTTTTAAGCTCTACAGCAGCTTTTTTAGCAATTTCTGGAGCACATGCCGCTTCAACAGTTATCGCCGAACCCGAACCTGTAGAATATGTTCGCGTTTGTGATGCCTACGGAAAAGGATATTTCTATATCCCTGGAACAGAAACCTGCATGCGTTTATCAGGAAATGTTCGTACTGATTTTATAGGCGGTAATAATATCGATGCAACAACCGAAACTGAACTGAGAGACAAAAGAAAAACCTATGGCGCCGCATCACGGCTCACCCTTGTTTTTCAAGCAGCTTCTGAAACAGAAATGGGAACACTTCGTTCATATGCAAGAATTTATTCAAACTGGGGTGATGGTAGAGACAACGCTGCTGCAAAGCTTGCCGCGGCTTACATTGAACTGGGTGGTTTTCGCGTAGGTCTTGATGACACAATTTTCAACAGCTGGACTGGTGATTATGGAGATGTTCTCAATGATGACAGCATAGCGCCTGCCGGCACAACACGCACCAATTTTATTTCCTACACCTTTAATGGTGATTCCGGCTTTTCTGCTATTATCGGCGCTGAATTAGGCAATAATGCAGATTCTCTTCCAGGAATAACAGGATACTACATTGATAAAGATGATAAGCTTGTTTCTATCACTGAGGGTACTCTTCCAAGTAAAGCAATTAAAAATTACACCCCGAATGTGATTTTGGGTATAAAGTTCATGCAAAAATGGGGTGGTTTTTCAGCAGTTGCAGCATATGATGCTTACTACAAAAAGTGGGCTGGAAAAGTACGTGCAGATTTCAATGTCAACGATCGTTTCAATCTATGGGTAATGGCTGGTTATAAAAATGGCCTTGATTACTACACAGTAAATGAAAATGATGAATTATCACGACAAAGCACAACGATTTATGCAAACTGGGGTGGTAAATGGGCTGCTTGGGCGGGTGCCACTTACAAGCTTACTCCAAAAGCAAATTTGAATGCTCAAGTTTCTTATAGTGCTGTAAAAACCTTTGCAACTTCTGTAAATATTACATACACGCTGGTTCCAGGATTTGTGATTACACCTGAATTAACCTATGTTTCTTGGAATGATGATCGCGTTGTGACGGATAAAAATAATGATGAAAAACATTTATTCAATAAGAAAAGTGCTTTTCAAGGTATGATCCGTTTACAGCGTTCATTCTAATCCTATTTAAGCTACAGCTTTTAAAAACTGGCAACATGGTTTGCCAGTTTTTATTTTTGGAATCAAATATCATGAATATCTTTTCCTGATACGTATTGTCTTGTCTCTCGGAAAAAAACGACTTAGTTTCATAAAACTACTCTCAGAAGATTAACCCTTGATATGCTTGATAAGAGCACTGCATACGGGCGTTTACACATCACTTCAAACACAATCTCTTCCTTGCCCTTTAAAGCATGAGCAGACCCTTTTGCTTTATGACCAAATTGGTCTTTCTTAGCAATTTACTTCTAACCTTTGTTAATTTAGGTCATGAACTTCTCTGGTCAATTCTGTACTGAACAGATAAAATATTGAAAAAAACAAGACATCATTGTGTTTTTGATATGCCTGAATGTGTCTTCTATCAACACTCTAAAACACAATGTTTTATAACACGGCTTCATTAAAAAACTTAATCATCAAGAAACATGCTGTCAAAACGATGCAAATATTCCCTAAAGCAATAAAAGAGAAAAGCGATATATCTTCAAAAAATGAATTGACCTCTTCCCCTTCTAAAGAATAAAGCCTCCTATCAGGAGCAATCTGTAAATACCCCTATTTTTCCTGAACCTACATCACATTGATTTATAATCATAATTTATTATTTTTCATGTTTCAATCAACCAAAACCTTTCACTTGTACAACAAGCGGAGAGAGCCGTGTGAATAAAAACGAGTAAAGAAAACCCTTTTATGAATCGTTTTAAACTCCAAGGGCTATAGTAACATTGAGATCTGACAAAATGTACGATAGTGCTAGGCACTTTTATTAAGCATAAAAATGAGGATACACTTCATAGAGGATTTTAGATTATATTCTCTATAAACGTCGCTGTAAAATATGTGTTGTAATACGCATTAAAAGACATTGCTTTAAAACAAGCATGGAAATATACAACACAAGTCCATTTTATTTGAAGCGTTTTATCCTGCGTAAGGAGCATGCCATCATATACGCAACATCTTGACTTTACGCGTTTTTAAAGGAAGAAAAGAAACCGTAAAATTTAATCTCTGCAAATCATAAAGCATTCTATAGCTTTATGTTTCCATAAAACGCCTTATACCGTACAGGGGATTTTTTACACGATTAATGCCTTTTTTACATAAAGCCCATTGGCAAAAAGCAGCCTCTCTTGATAACAAAAAGGCTTACACGTAATCATAAGCCATATTTTCAATTAAAACGCATTGAATTCACGGAAAATACTTATCAACCAATGCATAAAGAATTGCTGCTGTTTCAACATCTAGAATCCCATCATAATTTTCTTGACGAAAATGAAGTTGAAATGCTCGGATCAAATCTTTGTATCCTGTTTGGGGACACGCAGCAGAAATGTCATATCCATAACATTTTAGCTTCGCCAAAACATCTTCTTTGGGTGGAAAGTTTTTAGAGAATTGCTCTTGATAATGACTTTTTAGTTCATCATCATACCATGCTCCTATACCTGCCTTATAAAGTTCTTTCCATGGAAAAGCTGCTCCTGGATCACTTTTTCTTCCAATGGCAATATCACTATGTCCCACCACATCAGTTGGCATAATATCGGGATACCGTTGAAGAATATTTAAGGCAAGTTCCTTAACGGCATCAATTTGTATTGGATTATAAGGAGGAAATATCCCCCCCTCATCATGATAAGCCATAAAACCAACTGTCTCTTCTGGAGACTCAGAATGACCCGTCGCTAAATTAACGATTTCAATCCCGATAGACGCATCATTGAGATGACTATGCCCAGCCCATGAACTCACACCCGCATGCCATGCACGCTCATTTTCATCGACCAGATTAAAAATACGCATGTCCTTAAAGCCTGCCTCACGATATGTCTGCTCTGAAGGATCAGGAACAAGATAGTGTGCACTAACCTTTTCTCCTGTAAGCGCCATAATCGAGGCTTTAAAATCAAGAGCCGTATAATGCATAACGAGAAAACGAACGCGACGATTAAAACTCTTGACAGAACGATAACTGTTGTAATCAATCTGATACATAAAAGCCCTTTCTTTGTTGCTTAAAAAGACCACTGCGCACCACAACAGATAGGACACGAACTGTTAAAATTTCGCAATGAACTTCCTAATCTAGATACTAAGAATTACGCCTAAAATTTGTTCATCAAAAACATTGACACTCTTATCAACAATTAAGACACATTTTTATTTCTCCCCCACACACGCGTAAAATGTTTTTAACCACATTCACAAATACACCGCATTAAATCTTTTCCCCAAACAAATTCCTACAAATTACCAATCGAAAGGAAAACAAAAGCGTAAAATGATCACTCATTAAATCTTCACGTCTTACAGAAAAAATAGTTCTTCCTGTTATCAAATTGAAAAATATCGCCCCTCGGAAGCGAACACCCAACGATCATGCAATCACACAAAAACTTAAAGGAAAAATTTTATGAGCTCTTTACAGCAATTTATTATCAGATCACGGAACGGCACATGTTCACAATAAAACTCTTCACGGACATATTGTTCAATAAAATTTGCAAAGCTTTCCTGTAAATGACACAATTTCTTGTCTTTTCACACCATCGCTTTTTGATTTACAAAGAATCTCAATTATCTACAACGCTTGAGGCACATGAAGTCTCTGGATTCCTTGTCATCAGCTCTATGAAATATAACATATTGATTTATAATCATAATTAATCATTATAAATATTGAATGTAGCGAACCTAATATCGTAAAGTTTTTCTTAATCTTGAATCACTCAAAGTCATTTAATGACACATCAAAAGAAAGTTTAACCTATAGATAAAAACCACTTAAGAAAATGATCAAAATACTTCTTATAATAGAACGTTTAATAATTTAAGAAATATTGTTACGTCCCCATAGAGGTTCATTTTTTCTTCTCAGTTTGCAAAACTCTTTTTAAGACAGCCCAAGCTGCATATTCTTGTAAGACGACACCTAAAAGTGGTCGCGTATAGGGAAAAGTAATATGATCCTCACCATAACCTTTCATCCGTATAGTCATCGTGGCATGTCCAAGGCTTTCTGCTTGATTTTCTAATGTCTCCAAAGAAGGCTCTAGGCTCACTTCAACCTCAAGCAGTGGAATATCTTGTTTACCTTTTTCTATGGGCTGAAAATATTCTAAAAGCCGCGGATCATTGGCAGACCAATGAACCTCAACGTGCATTGCTAATTGTTTACAAGCAGTAGTAACTTCTGCACCAACCAAATAGGGATGAAAATGATTTTCAAATTCTTCCACGAAATGTTGTTCCAAGGGCGCTTCTGATTGACCAACAAGCTGTACAAGAACATAGGGGCTTTTCCATAAAAAATGCCGTTCAAAGGGCTCATTTTCAAAATGATCATCCACCCACTGCGCAATTGTACTTTCATCAATTCCAATCAAAGTCCATGCATACCCCGCACGCGATACAGAAGAATATTTCTTCTCATTGTGTTCTAAATAATTCTCTAAAAGCGCAAGAGCCTGTGATGGTGGACCAGGCAAAACAACAAGCGTACTTCCATCGCAAGAGAGATAAAATCCTGGTGCTGTGCCTGTAGGATTATCAAGCACGGTTGCTGTCTCAGGAAACAATGCTTGACGCGCATTACTCTTATCCGCCGTAATCCCTAATCGTTGTAATTGACCTTTTATTGTTTGCCAAACATCTTCATGATGTAGTAAAGGCTGCTTTACAGCTTGAGCAACTCCATCGCGTGTTATGTCATCTGATGTTGGTCCCAATCCCCCACTGATAATGATAAGATCTTCTTGTCCAAGACAAGCAACAACAGTCTCACTGATTTGCTGTAATTGATCAGCACAAACAAAATGACGTGTGACTTGAATATTTCTCTTGTTCAAGCTTTGGCTTAAATCTTGTAAATTCGTATTCAAATATTGTCCTGAAAGGAGTTCATCACCAACAGTGATAATCGCCGCACGACAAACAAAGACAGGCTTCACAAGAGAATTGCGAACAGCTTCAGCCATTTGACGGGTAGAGGCGACACCTCCAAGATCATAGGTAACGGTTTTTCCAGCACGAATAACCTGATCAACACTCTCAGATAATTGTTTTGCTGCATCTTTAAAGCCTAAATGCTCTAAGAGTAAAGCCGTGGTATAAAGCATCGCAGAAGGATTTGCTTTATTTTGTCCAGCAATACGTGGTGCGCTTCCATGAACAGGTTCAAAACAAACAATCTCGCTCCCCACATTCGCATGAGATGCAAGCCCCAATCCCCCCATTATCCCAGAGCCAAGATCAGAGAGAATATTGCCAAACATGTTTTCAGCAACAATCACACCAAACCGCTCTGGCTTGGTTGCAATCCACAAAGCAACCGCATCAACATTATGAATATCTGCTTCAATTTCCGGATAGTTTTGCGCAATTTTCTCAAAAATTTCCTGAGCAAATTGTCCACTTTCTCGCATAACATTGGGCTTATCAGCAAAAGTAACGCGCTTAAAGCCATATTTCCTCGCATAAGAAAAAGCGTATTCAAATAACCGCTCTAAACCAAAGCGTGTCTGCAAACGGACTGTCCACGCAGCTTCCTCAAGCCCATATTTTGTCAAATTTGGATGTTTTAGCCAAACGGCTTTTTCAGGAGAAATACCCCGAAAATCCAATCCAGCATAAAGGCCTTCACTATTTTCTCTGATAACACAAAAATGAAAAGGTTTTCTCGGACCAAAGATGTATCTTACAGGACGTATATTTGCAAACAAACCTAACTTTTGGCGAAGTTGAAGTGCGGGAGCAACATAGGCAAGGTTTTTCTCTTTTAAATGCGGTGCAAGTTCTTTTAAAGCCGCTTCTTTTCCTTTATTGGTCACAGCACCAAGTAAAATAGCATCACTCTGAGTAATTTTTTGCCAAGTCGCTTGAGGGACAGAATTTCCTTCCTGTTTCCAACATTCAAAACCAATATCACCATAAGTCAATTCAATCGGCAATTGAAATTGCTCTAAAACCATCAACGCAGCATCACAAACCTCTGGTCCTATCCCATCACCAGGTAAGACAAGAACTTTCTTTTTCATAGTCCCTCCATCCACTCATCAATGACTGCATCCGTCATAGTAGGATTATCCTCCCACAAACGCGTACCAGCACCAGAGATAAGCTTATATTCATGGTTCAGATTATGACTTTTTGTCTGATTATCTACCGTTGCAAGTTGCGACTTTTCTCCCACTAAAGCTAAAAACTTCCCCTTATACTTAACTATTTCATCTCTAGCATCTATTTCTAATAAGAGTTTAAACCCTCTTGTCATGCGTTCAATTGCCACGCTTTTTTGTTTATCGGGAATCTCCAATAAAACTCTTTTTTTCATAATGCCAGAAGGATGCATAAAACCATTGAGTATTTCCAAAGCCCCCGATAAATCATTATTTTCTAAGGAGGCAAGAATATCTCCAAGGCGCCGTTGCAAAACCTTATCTGGATAGCCAGGTGCATTCACAGCAAGCACAGCTTGAACATTGGGAAGCTGGGCTGCCAATATTTGTACCAATGTTCCAGCCATAGAAAATCCCACAAGCACTGCGGGCTCTTTAAAATAGCTTTTAAGTTTTTCTGCCATAAAAGATAAAATGTCTACAGCAGAATAATTGAGAACATGAGAACCCTTAGGAAAAAGAGAAAGCGTATCCAGCAGAGCGACAGGGAATCCTTTTGTTGAACATAGCTTTGTCAATGGAGAACAAAAAACACCACCATCCCAAATTGGCATTACAGGAGAAAGAATAATAATAGGAAGTCCCATTGATCAATTCCTCCCCTTATTTTTAAACATGCATTAGAGCCAGAACTTTTCCTACCCAATATAATGAAAATATGTTGAAATTCTATGCTCATATTCTCCCCTCATAATAATCGATTTGTTAAACTCAAACTAAGCTTGTAACAAATTTTAAACCCACTCAATCCAGAAACTTAATAAAAAAATTCATCTAATGTACAGGTGCCCCATTTGTGTAAAACATCAAAAGCATTTCCGCATAATGCTTTCTTTTTATCATTTCACTCAGCTTATTTCTGAAGTCATAAAATGACGCGCTTTTTGAATATAAATGATAAAACCAATCATACAACACACAGCTAACAAAGTTGCCATAGCCCGTGGGCTATGACCAGAGATTTTTCCGATAACCGCTGCACTGAGTGCCGCACTTCCTAATTGCAAAGATCCCATAACACCAGAAGCCGCTCCCGCAGCTTTCGGATGCGATGAAATAGCCAACGCTGTTCCTAACGGCAATAAAAAACCATTTCCAAAAGTAAGAACAGCAATAGCCATAAAACTTGTCACAAGAGGCCATGGGCTTAGATACATTTGCAAAGCAAACAGCACACCACCTATCACAAAAATAATGTACCCTCTGCCCACAGTCTTTTCCATAGACTCGCGTTCAAAAAACCATCGCGCCAAAAGATTTCCCAGAATATAGGGAAACGAAACACCAATATAGCTATAACTAATGTGTATCGGCGATAACCCCAAAGTCGTGAGTAAAAAAGGCGACTCCACAATATAAGCAAAATAGGCAGCGTAAGAAAAACACGGAATAAGTGCATAAAAAATAAATTGTTTATTTCTGAAAACACCTAAATATGCCTTCATCAATCCTATAGGAGAAAAATGCTGCCGCCTTTGAGGGGGTAGAGTTTCGCTTAGCACAAAACAACATAGCAAAATGGTCAAAAATATAAAAAAGCTTAAAAAGATAAAAGTTGCCTGCCAATGAAAAGCCTGTATCAAAAGTCCACCAATGAAAGGTGCAAGCGCTGGTGACATTCCAATAAAAGGGAAAACAATCAAATAAAGTTTTCCAGCCGCTTTTTTATCCAACAAATCATTGATAATTGCACGACTTAAGACAAGTCCCGCACAAGCACCAAGACCTTGCAAAAAACGTAACACAAGAAAAGCGTGAATATGAACCGTATAAATCACACCAAGTGTCGTAAATAACCACAAGAATAAGCCCAATAGAAGTGTTTTTTTACGCCCAAAATTATCACTCAGCGGCCCATAAATGAGCTGTCCAAGTGCCAATGCCAACAAAAAAACCGCCACTGCACTTTGAATTTGAGATTGTGTCACTTGATAATATTGACGCATATCGCCCAGTGCTGGTAAAAAAATATCGGTAGAAATCAAACCTCCTGTTGATAAACATACGATAAGTATAATGAATGGTAATGTATATTTATGTTTCATCAGGAAAGTCACATTTCTTAAATTTAAAAATATTTAAATTTTACGTTTATAGAAAAATAATAATTTATATTTATAAATATAAAGCTATTTTAACTTTATCCACAGGGAATAAAATAATCAATTTTCTTTATTCTTTTACTTTATTCGAGAATAATTCAGCTTGTTGATACATAAATCCAGTGTATGATCCGCACGCACACACTCAACACGTAAATAAACACTTAGTGCTTCACTTTATAATTAATTTTAAAGCATAGCAAATCGCAATTTTAAAACTATACGCAAAAGAAGCTAAAAGATCAAAACTCCCCTTTAGAGATATATTTCCCAATCCGAAATAGCGCATTTTGTTGTATTCATGTTGCCCTATCTTCATCAGCTTTTTTCATTGATATCATCAACAAAAACGCTCCCAAACTCTATCCCTCTCCATGATAACAACATCACTTTCCCGACAACATCTTTTATCAGAATTGGTTTACAACGCTCAAAGAAAAAAGAAGCCACAAACTCCCTTTCCTCAAAACTCCCCACGCAAATATTATTGTAACAATACAGCATATAATAATGGCTCATGGAGAAGTCTTTATCAACACAAATAATTGAGCAAATAAACTTAATAGCCCACTAATATCATCCACTAATATCATAAAGCAAATTGTGCTTCTATCTCGCTCTAAAATCTAAATTCATCTTGTCCATTTTGTTAGAATTTCATTCTACATAGCCAGCACAAAGTTTATTGCCTAAGCTATTGACAAACATGATATAATAAAAATTTGATAAATCATTCTGCATCTAATGTAGAAAGCAAGGAGAAGCTAGTAATGAATATAACAGAACGAGCCACGTACCAATTACTTGGACCTATTAAAGTGGAAGGAAAGACATACACAGAAATCACCTTACGCCGCCCGAAATTTAAAGACTTAAAAGCAATACAGAGCAAAGAAGGCGACGAGCAATCGATTGAAATGATCGCATGTCTTTCAGGGTGGTCCTATAATGCCATCAGTAAACTTGGTGTTCGTGATTTTTTAAACATTAAAGACATTGACGGGCCTTTAATAAAAGAATGACTAAAAGAGTTTGATAAAATGCTAAACAAAGTAAATGCACCCATAAAAAGCATAATGGATGAATGTATTTTAATCGACAGTAAACCCGAAAAACGCACAAGTAACCTTTACACAAATACATTTGAAACAGAAGACATGACAACTGCAAATGCAAAAGTGAAAACCTGTAGCACCTATGAACCGATTACAGTTCATAATCCCTACGTCATAAAGGTGGAACGCATGACCTTTACAAAAGGCACTTTCTTAGTACAAGATGGTCCATCGAACCAAATTTATCTCTCAAATCAAAGTGCTCTTACATCGTATAAAAAAACTGCGGGCGAAACTAAAAAACAACCTTTGGAGAGAATCTCAAAACTTTTGGACATTGTCTCAAAACTTTTCAACTTTCCTCTCTGGTTTTGGGAGTTTTTACTCAAAGAACTTAGAAAATTTTTCTAGCATTGTTTTGATATAGAGCAATAAGAGAAGGAAAAACAGCTTAGAACACTAATGTTTCTTCCTTCTCTTTTATCTCTCATAGCTTTTTGAATTGAATACTTTTGATATTTATTTTGAATAATTGAAGCATTCTTTTAATTATAAGTACAATATAAAAAACTAAAATTTTAGAAGACGCGCTGTTTTTACAAAAAAATGAATAATAAAATAAAGACTCCAGAATTTTACTTTTTACCTTCAAACATAATCAATGATGGAAAAGCGTTTACAAAGTTTTCCTCAAGCAGTATCTGGGACATTACTTGAAAGAAAAGCATTAAGAGAGCTTACTTTTAAGCTAAGGGGGAAAGATTAAACTTCACAACGACATTCAATCTTTTAAACATTGCAGTACAGAACGGGAAAAGAGAGCCATTCCTTTATTCCTCATAGACCGTTTATCCCCCCATCAACTAAAATTCTCGATAAACTGGTATTATCAGTTCTAGACTGGAGTCATGTAAGAAGAATTTTAAGTTAATGATCACCGTCTTGTTTTCGATGTTTTCTGTCCTTTTTGGCGCATATCTATTCACTTTTGGAACATAATTTGCAAAAAGGCATTGTATCTCCAGCATATTCAAGGAGATAAAACATGGAAACTCGCATTCC
>NZ_JBHINK010000167.1:0-518 GCF_042194905.1 Bartonella sp. CL63NXGY | reverse complement strand
GTGACGCATAAAGCTTCTCCTTTACAGCAAGTGGCGTTGTTGAGCATATTCATAAGTTTGACCGTGCAAGACAAATGGTTGCGATTGTAATTCAGCAAATGACTGACAGCCCAGCAAGGTGAGGAGGCGAGGGAGTTCTTGACACCATTGATTAATGATTTGATCTAATCGCTCCATTCCATCGGTTTGTAAGATCTGGAGGAAGTAGCCAGCGACGCCGACCGCACTGGCCCCCAACACACCACTCTTAATGACGTCTAAGGGCGTGCAAATGCCACCAGATGAAACTACCGTTAGATCTTCTAAATGAGCCTGACGGGCTTCTAAGAGGCTTTCAGGCGTAGTCTGTCCCCAATTATGAAGATCCGCAAATGATGTCTGGTGATTGCGGCGATCTTCGATCCGGGCAAAGTTAGTGCCGCCACGGCCAGAAATATTGACATATTGGACTCCCATTTGGTGGAGCTGCTTGATCGCTTCTTGGTCCATTCCGAAGCCGACTTCCTTGACGATGACTG
>NZ_JBHINK010000166.1:0-519 GCF_042194905.1 Bartonella sp. CL63NXGY | reverse complement strand
AACGGGGACATCAGATACTGCAGGCCACTGCTTAGTATGCACAGGAACATACCGGGGACACCAAATTATCACCGTTGTTTTACACGCGACTGGCGATGGGAAAGACAGTGCCTTTGTCCAAACAAAGCGAATGCTGATAATGCTCAAAGAAGAAGGGCACTTGCGAAGGGTGAAAATTCCGGCAGCATCGTTAAAATTGAAGGTTGCCCACGGTGCTCCACGGAAGGTGACGTTAACTCCACGGACAGTTACGATCTGGGAGAAAGATGATGATGCCGATTACGACCTCGGTGTCCAGACCAGCAAGATAACGGCGCCAGTAAAGGCTGGCCAACACGTTGGTAATGTTCGAATTACTGGCTCGGATATTCAGACAATTAATAATGAACCGTTAGTATTTCCTTTGTATACGAGTAAAACTGTTGTGCGGAGTCATTGGTTATGGTGATTACTAAAAAAACGGAACTGAGAAGAATTCTCAATTCCGTTTTTTACTTTACCAGCATTGTCCGGAAACGG
>NZ_JBHINK010000165.1:0-521 GCF_042194905.1 Bartonella sp. CL63NXGY | reverse complement strand
TCGAACTGTTCATCAGTCCAGACAATATCCATAATTTCATGGACGATCTGGATATGCATGACCCAGACGCTTCATTTGGCTACTCATTCGCATACGTCTACAGCGGAATTTTCACAATCACATTTGAATTCAAGAATGCGACTGTCAAGAAATTCGATGTTGCTAACGACTTTGTAGCAAACTTCAAAGATTTGTTACCAAAGCCAACAGCAACACCAGCAACTAATAACTAACAGAAAGGAAAGATAGAGATGGACTTTAGTAAAGATAAAATGGTTCCCGGTCAACCAAACTGGGACGAACAACACAGCAGTTTGATTGACGACCTGAATTCAAATCTGGGGGGGGTAAATCTTAAGCCCTCTGACACACGAACCGACGGTTTGGTTTGGCTCAACAACGCACGAAACAGTCAAGCAACATGGTACCGTACCACTGAACTAGGCGGTGGATATCGTATTGTTGAACTGGCGTTAGACTTTACGGGTATTTCTGCAAAGGCATGGGAAGCCAAAGAAATT
>NZ_JBHINK010000164.1:0-524 GCF_042194905.1 Bartonella sp. CL63NXGY | reverse complement strand
TAGAGCGCTTTTTGACATGATGCACTCCCTCAACAACAACAGCATGAATGGGAAAACATTGCTTCCCACCCAAAAGCATTTCTGGATTTTGCTCTGAAGGCGTCTTGATCCTTTTAGGCGTTAAAGACCGTAATTTCTCAATTCTTTCTAATTGCTGCTTCTCAGATTGTTGGCGAGAAAAATTATCGGTTGGGGAATGAAAAATAGCTGAGGAGCGCGCATAAACATTTACACCTGTAAACAAGCCAAAGAAAACAACAATGGCAGGAAAAATTCTCAAAAGAGAACTTTGGCGTAAAAATATCAATAACAATACAGATTGCCCCCGCTTTGCATTATTCATGAAGCACTCTTTAAAAGAACTTCATGGAACCTCTAACAAGTCCACTCAAAACAGCCACTGCCCTATAACGCTTTTAACAAAAGCACATGCCTCTGTTACCAAAGAAAAGTGACACCCAAAACTGCTTTATTTTAACTGCTGAAGATCTCTCCCCCACATTTATATAAAGAAACCTCTAAAC
>NZ_JBHINK010000163.1:0-524 GCF_042194905.1 Bartonella sp. CL63NXGY | reverse complement strand
CTCATGAAAAAGCTTGGTCGCATAGCTTATACAACCTATCGCGATGCTAAAATAAAACTCCCCCCTGAAGATATAGCGGAATTAGCGGCAGAGCTTTGTATAAAGTTGCAAGAGCTTGTTCAAGACATCAACGACATGGAAGAGGTCGAAGCAACTTTCCCTCTTCTTAAAATTCATTTAAAGCGTCAAATAGAAGCTGAAAGAGTACATCTAGAAACTACACAAAATACGGCTTAATGCCTCTTTAATATGACACGACAAAGAAATGAACCAAAAACCCCATTAGCAAGACGCCTCATAGAGGTAAGAAAGCTTGTAGGCTTATCTCGTGATATATTTTCTCTTAAAATTGGTATTAGTATTCAAGGGCTTGGCAATTACGAACGCGGTGATAGAACCCCAGACGCAACCGTTTTAACATCATATGGAGAAAAATTTGGGGTCAACCTAAATTGGCTTTTGACTGGTGAAGATGAAATGTTCATAAACATGATGAAAACTCAGTCTTTCAATATATCTCCACC
>NZ_JBHINK010000162.1:0-531 GCF_042194905.1 Bartonella sp. CL63NXGY | reverse complement strand
CGCCATTATCACCATCTTTTTTATCGTAATGAACAACAGCTGAATCATCAGACTGAAGGCTGCTAGAAAGTTCCTTCAGACTTGCATCAAGCTGACCCTTGTTAACGGCATCATTATTATCTTTTGCATCCTCTACACCAGAAATAACCCGTTTCACACCGCTTTTGTTTGCAACATTAATTACAGTGCCATTTGTTTCCTTACCAACAGTGATAGGAGCCGTCTCATCATCCTGCTTGACAAGGCTTTCACTCACTACATTGGTTACATCATGATGAACATTCGTGACAGAACTACTAATATCAGAAAGTGCTTCCGCTACACTCTTATAACTTTCTTCACTTTCTGTCCCTTCTGCATTAACTTTCTTGATTACAAAATTTGGAGCCTTCCATTGTCCATCTTTATCATAACCTGCTCCTCCACCAAAATACGTCGCAAATGTCTGATTCATTGAATAAAGCTGACTACCCGTTACAGCATCTGTTGATTTAGCGCTAATCTCACCATTTGCTAGAAACGTAATTCTAC
>NZ_JBHINK010000161.1:0-543 GCF_042194905.1 Bartonella sp. CL63NXGY | reverse complement strand
ATATTAAAATGAAGTCGATCATTCTTATAATTTTGATTGCAAACCTTTTATCGGCTTGTGCATTAGCACCAAAGCTAAAACAGCCCAATGATAGGAACCGTGTGCCTATTAATAAAACAATCCCTGCCGAAATCAAGCGAGGAGACAGATGAAAAAGCGATTTATTATAACAGGAATGATCACCCTTTGGGGAATGATAAATTTGGCACATGCAGTGGATTTTTCTGAAATACATGTAGACGCAGATCCATCAAATTTATGCAATGTTCTAGCAGTGGGACGTGCAGAATTTGAAAAGCAAATGTATGGAAAAGACAGCACTGGAATCCTAGAAAAATGTTCAAAATTGCAATCATCTGCTTCACCGCCACAACCTGCTTCACCGCCACAACCTGCTTCACCGCCACAACCTGCTTCACCGCCACAACCTGTTCTATCAGCAGAATATTCGGAAATCCTTCAGCTTTTAAAAAAAGGAGAAATTATTGAGCTCTTAAAAAAACAGCTTGAGTTAAAAAAAGAACAAATTTCGCAAACAGAAAA
>NZ_JBHINK010000021.1:0-18304 GCF_042194905.1 Bartonella sp. CL63NXGY | reverse complement strand
ATCACAACTCAAAGCAATTTTTGGCTGGACAAATGATGCTATGGCATCTCTTTACACAAAGAGCGCAGACCGTAAAAAACTTGCTCTTGAAGCCATAAAAAAGCTTCAAAAAGATGAGGGATAGAGGCAAAAAAACTCAATAGAATCAAGATTCACCTATCCCCCCATATTAGACATAACTATTTTATTTTACTTGCTTTTTATTTGCCTGTATTGTCCGAAATAGATCGCGCAAGCGAACCGAAGGGGCGCATAGGCGCCTGAAAGCGTAAAAAAAAGAAATCAACCCAGACATCCCGTTGCATAATCGGATGACCAAACCCTAGCCAGGGTTTGTCTTTGCAATAATGCGTTACCGCCACCTCAAGATTCTCGATTTCAATCTCATGGAGGACACTAGAAAGTCGCATGGCAGCATATTTGCAGGCTCCTATATGCGCGAGACCAGTAGCACAAAATCCACCGATTAGTGCAGAAATGACGTCTCTCTTGGTACGGTTGGTGGGATTTGAACCTACGACCTCTGGTGCCACAAACCAGCGCTCTAACCAACTGAGCTACAACCGCATAAAAAGAAAATGTATCATAAATGTTCACGATTTCGTAAACATTTATTCTTACGCTTATGTGACATAAGGAAAATCAACAAAGTTTGCAAGCCCCTTTAAAAAAATCTCGCAATTTTTTGTGAAGAAAAAAGCGTTTTTTTACAAAGGAAATTTTGCCCAATGTTCAAGACTATGATCACGATAGCTTTTTATGTTATCAACTCCATCTTGTTGCATCATCTGCAAAATCTCTTGCAGAATAGTTATGACAAGATCTGGACCTTCATAAACCATCCCACTATATAATTGAATTAAATCTGCACCAGCTTTTACTTTTTCCAAAGCGGTTTGTGCGTCCTTTACACCGCCAACACCAATAATTGCAATCTCCTTCCCTAATTTTTGACGCATTTTTGCAAGCACAATAGTAGAACGCTCAAAAAGTGGACGTCCAGAAAGCCCACCCTGTTCATTACTGAAGTGACTATTGCTAAGCCCCTGGCGTGAAAGAGTTGTGTTAGAAACAATCAGTCCATTAAAATCAGAAAGTTTTATTTCTTCAGCAACATCATCTAATTCTTTCTCTGATAAATCGGGAGCAATTTTTAAAAAAATAGGAATGGAGAATCCATGCTTGTTCTCTTGCTCATTTCGCGCTTTCGAAACTGCACTCAACAAAAGATGCAAACTGTCACGGGCCTGTAAATCACGTAAACCTGGTGTATTAGGAGAAGAAATATTAACCGTAAAATAATCAGCAACATCATAAAAATGAACAATACCAACAGTATAATCATCAATCTTATCGACCGTATCCTTATTGGCTCCAATGTTGACTCCTATAACACCAGTTTTTTTACACGCACGCAATCTATTGTAAACAACTTGATGTCCGTCATTATTAAAGCCCATTCTATTAATAATCGCTTCATCTTCTTTTAAACGGAAAAGCCGTGGTTTAGGATTTCCAATCTGAGGCTTTGGTGTCACTGTCCCAATTTCAGTAAAACCAAATCCTAAACGAAAAATACCATCTACAACCTCTGCATTTTTATCAAACCCCGCTGCAAGACCAATAAAATTTTCAAACTCAAGACCAGCAACAGTTACACACAAACGTTTGTCGATAACCTTTTGACAACCATTTAATCCACTTTTCAGCCCGAGAATCGCTAAACCGTGTGCTTGCTCTGGATCCAACATAAATAAGGCAGAACGGCCAATACAACGAAAAAAACTCATTAATCCTTCTCCACAACATAAAAATGATCCATCGCACCTCACCTATATCTTTTAACACAAAATATTTCCAATCAAAGAGAGCATATTATCCAAATAATATTCCCCTTCTAGAAGAAAAATCATCATATAATAGCCATACATGTTTATATTGATATATACTGTGTAAAGAACTTTTTATTCTTAAAAAATGTTTCTCTTTTTCGACATTTTTTAAAGATTAAAATATGAATCCTAATCTTATAAAATGCAGCATGAATTGAAACATCAATGGCTCTTTACCATAGTCATGGTTTTGTGGCATCTTATGCAGGCAAGCTCATAATTCTCTTAAATATGCATGCAAATGCCCTCTATTCCCAAAGTTCCTCTGTGTAATATTGTTTCCAATAGAAACAGAGCTTGCTCAAGCTATTTTTTTCCTAGCATTTATAGGATACATGGTTCATAAAAACATCTAAATTCATACTATTGTTGCACCATTTATTAGCAACAGAATGTTCAATCAATTTGTACTCTATTGATAGAATTTTGAAGAATCTGCGTTGTTTCCTTTGCCATTTCTGATGCGTTAAATACAATTTTGCATCTATTAAGTACTCTGTCTAACATATATTTTAAGTAATGACAGTTGATTGTTGAACTCACACCTATCATACCAACGACTTCCAAACCAAAATGATCTTGCAAACCCTAGAGCTCTGCTATTTATAAACTGATACAATCTGCCAGCAGATGAAATGTGTTTCTTCCATCGGAATTATCTCCATTTTAGCTCATGCAACCCAGTACAAATAGCTTTTAGATAAGCCATAATGCCCTCCTAATTTCTATTATCGCTTACTAAATTAAGAGGAATTAAATTATAAGTTTTACTGTGGTATTGTGTAAAAATCTCTCTTTTTAATGTTAACATAAAAATCTTGAGGCAATTATATAAATTAAGCTACAGTTTTCTACTTTCTGTTGAAAAAGCAGATATAGTTTTTATTAAAAAAGCTTTTTTCTAGGAAAGGTTCTATGTAAATTCAAATAGAGCCCTAAAATCCAAATAGAACCCTAAAGCTCTTTATTAAACCTTATAAAGTCTTTGAAAATAATATTAATATTGTAATATAATCATAAAAACAAAATCTGCCCTTTCCTTTTTCATCAAAAGCGGTAAGTAAATTACCGTATATCACTTACATAAAGGGGAAAATGCAATGCTTAAAGAATTCAAAGAATTTGCCCTAAAAGGTAATATGATTGATCTTGCTATCGGTGTGATTATAGGGGGTGCTTTTGGTAGCTTGGTCAACTCAATTGTCAATGATATTTTTATGCCAATCATTGGATTGATTACAGGTGGAATTGATTTTTCTAATATGTTTATTCAACTTGCTGGCGAAAAACAAGCAACATTGAGTGCCGCCAAAGCAACTGGAGCAACCATTAGCTATGGACACTTTATTACTTTACTTATCAATTTTCTCATTATTGCTTGGGTGCTTTTTTTATTCGTTAAAGCTATGAACAAAATCCGTAGAAAAGAAGAAGAAAGCCCCCAAAAAACGTCTTCAGAAGAACAACTGTTAACAGAAATTAGAGATCTTTTGGCTAAGAAAAAATAATTTTATGCAAGATTTACATCATGGAACACGAGGAAAAAACATTTCCACAGTTGTTCCGTAATTGGGTTTGGAGAACAGTAAAAATTGTCCCCCTCTTTCTTCCACCATTGCTTTACACATTGGGAGCCCTAAACCTGTTCCCATAAAAGCGCTATCACCAGATCGGCCATCCTTGCGCTCTACTTGACCATAAGGTTGCAGTGCCTGTATAATCTCTTCTTCGTTCATCCCTATACCATTATCACTCACTGAAATTTTTACACGTTCTTTTCTATAAGAAACGTGAACAATAATCTGTCCACCCAAAGGTGTAAAACGAATAGCATTGGAAAGAAGATTCCATATAATCTGGCGAAACACTTGTTGTGATACAGGAATAAATGGAACATGAGGTGGAGCAACAATACGCATGATAATGCCGTTCTGATTGGCTTGAGTCTCAAGAAAAGCTATCGTCGCACGTAAACAAGATATCACATCAAATGTTTCAGAAATAAGGGAAGAATCAATCTGGTTATCGGAACCAGAATAATTTATCTTCGAGCACTCTAGTAATTGATTAATCAGCAATAATATATGTTTTCCAGAGGAAATAATATCGCGTAAATATCCATGATAGCGCTCATTTTCTATCGAACCAAAACGGCCTTCTCTCATAATTTCTGCAAAACCAATAAGAGCATTCAAAGGTGTTCGTATTTCATGAACAACTCCAACGATTTTATCCTCTTCTGCTTTCTTTTCTCCTGATGGAACTGTTTGTGTCCTATCACGCAACATAACAGCATAATTTCCTTGCTTTGCCAAAAATACAATCGTTATCAAAACGGTTATATTTTTATGATTTTTCGTCATTAAATCAGCTGTTTCTCTGCGATTTAAAACCTGATTTTTTCCCTCCATGCGGATTGATTTAAAATATTTTTCAACCAAAAGTCGGCTTTGAAAAGTAAATAATGAAGAGAGTGGCTGTCCTCGCAGTTCATTTATTTCATAACCCATTAATGCTAAGGCTGCCCTACTCGCTGATTGAATAAAGCCTTCTTCATCCAACCATAAAACACCATCTGTTGCTGTATCCAACAATGATAAAACTGCAGCAGGCTCTTTTACGAGAGCTTGTTCTATAGCATTTACCGGCAATGTTTGTGCATATGGTAACTGAATAGCTGTTTCTTCAACTAAATTTTCTTCTTTTACCGATGAATTCAATTCATCACGCAATTGCTCTGCAATTTCATGAAAAGCTGAGCGTTCTATCTCCGTAAGACATGGTATTTCTGTTGCTAGCTTTTCATTTCTTTTTTCTTGGACTTTTTTTTGTATTTTTAAAACACCAAAGCCACGAAACCCTTTAAGCTGCTTTGTAACATCAAAAATTGGCAAAGCCGACAATTCAACATCAAGCCATTGTAAGCAACCATCAACAGGCCATTGAACAATCTCTTTACTCCAAGGCATAGCCGTTTCAATAAAACGACTGAGAACCAGATATCGATCATCATTAAATTGATGAGCAAGTTCATGAAAACTACACCCTAAAATAGAGGAAGAGAGAGGACCAACAACTTCAGCTAGCTCTTTTGAGACTTCACAAAACAAACCATTGTGATCGATTTCCCACGTAAAAGGCCGTGGCAAAAGCTCTGGTGTAAAACGAAAAGCTTCTTGCTGAGATTTTAATTCATTTGTATTTAACTTTAACTCATCTGCTTTTAATGGCATAACTAAAACTAAAAAGTGTTGGATTTACTCTCAAATGAATAATGCTAATTTGTTTACAATTATCTGTTCTGGTTAAAATAACTTGATATCTCATATAAATTGTCTGTAGCAAAATTTTGACTGTTTCATCAACAAAACAAGAATAAAAAGAAGCTTCCAGCTCTTGTTGCTTATTCACCCATTATGTAATAAATCTTGTTACAATAATGGTAACATCTCCCTCGCATAAAATAGTACTCAAAAAGAATACACTTATTTTACACATTCATGCGCCTTTTTTGAAAAGATATCTCCCAAGATCCCCAAGCTTATTTTACGACGTCATCTGTAAATGGTGTAATGTAAAAGTCCCTATAGAGGATATCAAGGCATTGTGCATTACCATTTTTATACTTATAAAAGAGCTGGTTAGCACCATCATTATACTAATTTCAGCCCCTAATGTTACCAATAGTTCTTGGCATTTGAAGGCATTCATACAAAGATCTTTCTTTCATTAGAATCGCTACAAAAGAAAAAATATACCACCGCACTATTTTATTAAAAATTTTCTCTGTAAAAAAGAGAACACAAATTATCTTTCTTCATATAAAGATTTGTTTAATTTCTTTATATTCCAGATCATTTAGAAATGTTAAAATATCTCATAATCTCCTTTGATATCAGCTTGTTTACCTCATCAGAAGTCTTAATACAAAAGATCGCTTTTGCTTTATTACTCTCCATTTAAATTTTTAATATTATATAAAAAAATAAAACAAGCACATTTAAATAATAACTGTCAGATATTTAAAAAATTGCATATTTTTAAATGCGTTTGTTTATTTTCCTTCATTGAGTAAAATTTCACGTTTTCCAACATGATTAGCGGCTCCAACAATGCCTTTTTCTTCCATCCGCTCGACGAGAGAAGCTGCTTTATTATAGCCGATTGAAAGTCGGCGCTGAATATAAGATGTTGAACATTTTTTATCACGCATAACAATTTTTACAGCTTGGTTATAAAGTTCCTCACCCTCTTCATCAAAATTTTCTTCCTCAGAAATTTCAGCCGCTGAATCAGCAGAAGTATCCTCTTTGTTATCGTCTTCATTATCCGTTACCGTTGCCAAATAATCAGGTTTTCCTTGCATTTTAAGATGTGCAACGATGGATTCAACTTCTTCATCTGAGACAAAAGGTCCATGAACGCGCACAATGCGTCCACCACCAGCCATATGAAGCATATCCCCCTGACCTAAAAGCGTTTCAGCACCTTGTTCACCCAAGATCGTACGACTATCAATTTTTGACGTTACTTGAAAAGAAATGCGGGTAGGAAAGTTTGCTTTAATTGTACCGGTGATAACATCAACAGAAGGACGTTGCGTTGCCATAATAAGATGAATACCTGCCGCACGCGCCATTTGCGCTAAGCGCTGAATGGCATTCTCTATCTCTTTCCCTGCCACCATCATAAGATCAGCCATCTCATCAACAATCACAACAATATAAGGAAGCTGCGTGAGATCCATGGCTTCTTCATGATAAAGCATTTCCCCTGTTTCCTTATCAAAACCCGACTGAACAGTACACATGATCGTTTCGCCTTTTTGAGCTGCAAGTGCAACGCGTGCATTAAAACCATCAATATTACGCACACCCAACTTAGCCATTTTGCGATAACGCTCTTCCATTTCACGAACCGCCCATTTTAAAGCTGTTACTGCTTTTTTGGGATCTGTGACAACGGGTGTTAAAAGATGTGGAATGCCATCATAAACAGAAAGCTCTAACATTTTAGGATCAACCATGATCAAACGACACTGCTTTGGTGTCATACGATAAAGAATCGACAAAATCATTGTATTAATTGCAACAGACTTGCCTGATCCTGTTGTTCCTGCAACCAATAAATGAGGCATTTTTGCTAATTCTGCAATGACCGGTTCACCATTAATCCCCTTCCCCAAAGCAAGAGCAAGTTTAAATTCACTTTCACGAAAAGAACGTGTTTGGATTAATTCCCGTAAATAAACGGTTTCACGAACCGCATTGGGTAACTCAATCCCGATAACATTACGTCCAGGAATTACAGCAACGCGTGTAGAAATAGCAGACATAGAACGCGCAATATCATCAGAAAGATTAATAACGCGCGATGACTTTACGCCCGCGGCGGGTTCAAATTCATACATTGTTACCACTGGCCCTGGATGAACATGGATAACTTCACCCTTAATGCCAAAATCTTCCAAAACACTTTCCAAAAGTCCAGCACCACGTTCTAATGTTTCTTGAGGAATCATCGTACCTTCATGAAAAACAGGTTCCTGTAATAAGTTGATCGGAGGAAATTCATAAACATCACAGTCAATAGATTGAATATTTTGCATAAAAGCAGAATCATAATTACCTAATGGCATACGAGTAGATTGTAATGTTTTAGTTTTACTGTTTGCTTGCATCACAGAAAAATCTTTTGAATTCTTTGTGACGGCTTTGTTTATACAATCAACAGTATTATTGGCGACAGTATTATTGCTATTTTCAGTCTCTATACTCGCCCCTGCATCGCTTAACGCCCCTGTATTACTTAACGTATGAGCAGAATCTTCAACAGAAAGCTTAGAATGACTCTCTTTAGTAGTATCATTATTTGTATGCATTAAATCAGAAATTTTCTCAACGCCTCGCATCCTTTCCGCTGGAGATTCTGATGTAATTGAATCATAGAGTTGTGGAAAGCGGTATTCAAGAACACGGTAAAGAGCCGTTATTGACTCATCAAAGGCTGTGGGAATATCCGGTGTAATTTCATTTGTCGTATCAATTGATATTCCATCCTCTTTTGAAGTTTGAGTCTCCACATGTTCAAATATCAAAGATTCACACTCAAAAAATGCATCATCGGAAAGATGCAAAGCAGGTTTTATTTTTTGTAGCACATTTTCCACTTGTAATTTACGTTCTTGTTCATCCTCCTCAAGTGGAATATTTGCTGACGGCATATGAATAGCTTGTCGTGACAACTGCTTCAGAACCGTTGAATGACAAACTGATGTTTTATTCTCTATTGATTGAGGATTAATGACTTTTTTTGTCGAAAGAATATTGGTTGTTTTCTTGTTACAACGTACAATATCTGTATCTGTAATTTTTTTTTGATCTTGCTTCGTAAAAATTTTAAACTGTTTTGCAAAAACTGGATCTGTTTCTATACGACGACGCAAAATCTCAACTTCTGGGGTTCTCGTGAAACGGACGTTTTTTCCGAGGGCAAATGCCTTTTTCCACACTTCCGGATAAGGAAATATCTCAGTAATCTTAACAGATAAATCTTCTCTTGATGCACCTTCCGTACTATCATCAGAAAAAGAAGACGTAGAAATAGATTTTGTTTTCGAATTATGCATGGCACCCAACAAATTTATAGCAATGAGAAAAATAACCTTTTCAAAAAGAATTCGTAGAAACTATCATACGAAGGTTAATAACCTTTTGCTGATGGTTACTTTTTAATGAAAAAAATAATGCCATAATGCATATTCATAATCTGCCTTTTGCATATTTACGATATAAATTGCTCAGTTTATGGTGTCATAGAGCTCGTATTTCATTTGTTTTGAAGAAAACTTCATGATAAAAAGCTTCAAGAAAATTGTCTATGCCTCTCTATTCTCTCCCTTTTCATAAAAGAAACTAGTCTCAATAATACAATAAGCATTGCTCTATTGAATTCTCCATGCTCAATTATCACGATATAATCTAATTTCTCGCGTTTTTATAAGATTACCCTTGTTATCCTCGTTTAAAAAGGCTTAGACTAAGACAATCATAATTACATAAATACAAATAGAAAAAAGGGAGTGAATTATGTTTAATAAACGGAAATTTTATATCAATGGTCTATGGGATGAGCCAAGCATTCCTCACGATTTTGACGTCATTAATCCATCAACAGAGGAGGCTTGTGCTGTCATTAGCCTTGGAAGTACAAAAGATGCCGATAAAGCAATTAATGCGGCTAAAGAAGCGTTTCAAAAATGGAAAACAACGTCACCAAATGAGCGTCTTGGATTTGTTGAAAAAATTCTAGAGATCTACGAAAAACGTTCCAAAGACATGGCAAAAACCATTTCAATGGAAATGGGAGCACCGATTGATATGGCGCTTAATGCGCAAACTGCAACCGGAAGTTCCCATATTCGCAATTTTATCGAAGCTTATAAAGAGTTTTCGTTCCAAGAAACTTTAATAAAGGGAAATGAGCAAGCAATCCTTCACTACGATCCTATCGGCGTCGTAGGATTAATTACGCCATGGAATTGGCCCATGAATCAAGTAACTCTTAAAGTTATTCCTGCTCTCTTGGCTGGCTGTACCATGGTGTTAAAGCCCTCTGAAATTGCGCCTCTTTCTGCTATGCTTTTTGCTGAATTTTTAGATGAAGCCGCACTTCCAGCCGGTGTTTTTAATTTAATCAATGGTGATGGTGCGACTGTCGGCTCTTACCTCTCTGCACATCCAGATTTAGAAATGATCAGCTTTACTGGTTCAACTAGAGCAGGAAAAGATATTTCTAAAAATGCCAGCGCTACTTTAAAAAGAGTCTGTCTGGAACTTGGTGGAAAAGGAGCGAATATTATCTTTGCTGATGCCGACTCAGATGCTATTCAACGTGGTGCACGACATTGCTTTTATAATAGTGGACAAAGTTGTAATGCACCGACTCGTATGCTTGTGGAACAGAGCATCTATGACAAAGCCATAAAAATAGCCAAAGATATTGCAGAAACAACAAAAGTAGGACCAAACTGCCAAGAAGGAAATCATATTGGACCTGTCGTTTCAAAAAAACAATATGATAAAATTCAAGATCTTATCCAATCGGGAATTGATGAAGGTGCAACTCTTGTTGCAGGCGGGACTGGTTTACCAAAAGGAATGGAACGCGGTTATTATGTCCGTCCAACAGTCTTTGCTGATGTAAAACCTCATATGCGTATTTTTAAAGAAGAAATCTTTGGTCCAGTTCTCTCGATTCTTTCTTTTAGTACAGAAGAAGAAGCCGTCGCTTTAGCGAATGAGACTGAGTATGGTCTTACAAACTATATTCAATCGCAAGATCGCAACAAATGTCGTCGTATTGCGGCACAAGTACGCTCTGGTATGGTAGAAGTTAATGGACATGGATTACCCAGTGGAAGCTACTTTGGAGGTGTAAAATTTTCTGGGCGCGCTCGTGAAGGAGGACATTGGGGAATTAAAGAATTTCTCGATAGTAAAGCAATTTCGTACTGGTAAAATCTTATTAAAAACTTAATAGGAATCGTATGGTAATACAGAAAATAACGGATGAAGGTGCTCTTGGGCAACGTCTTGATCAGTGGCTCGCAAAACAATATCATGATGTGCTCTCACGTTCGCGTTTGCAAACCCTCATCCGTGAAGGCTGTCTTAAAATTGATGGTCAATTCATAAAGGAACCAAAAACAAAATTAAAACCTAACCAAATAATTGAATTGGAAATCCCTGACCTTCGTGATGCAGAACCTAGCGCTGAAGCCATTGCATTGGACATTCTTTTTGAAGATGATCATGTCATTGTTATTAACAAACCAGCTGGTCTTGTTGTTCATCCTGGGAATGGCAATTGGACCGGTACATTGGTTAATGCCCTTATTTACCACTGTGGGAATAGTTTATCTGGTATAGGTGGTGTTAAACGCCCTGGCATTGTCCATCGTCTTGATAAAAATACAAGCGGTGTTATGGTTGTTGCAAAAAATGATCTAGCTCATAAAAGTCTCAGTGCTCAATTTTCTGATCATGGACGTACCTGCGCATTAGATCGACGCTACCATGCCTTGATTTGGGGAACACCTCAGCGCAATGTCTGGACAATTGATGCATCACTTGGCCGTTCGCCCCATAACCGGACAAAGCAAGCTGTCATCCATAACCAAAACCCTTATGCTCGTCATGCTGTTACACATGTTTCTCTGCTTGAAAAATATGGCTCTCATGCAGACTCAACATCTTTTGCTAGCCTTCTGGAATGTCGCTTGGAAACTGGACGCACCCATCAAATCCGTGTTCATATGGCTCATATTGGGCATCCACTCATAGGCGATACAGTTTATGGAAACGCTTTTAAAACAAAATCAAACACATTCAACCCCACTATTAGAAATGCAATCGATCAATTCAACCGACATGCACTCCATGCTGCAAGTCTTACTTTTGAACATCCTTCTACCGGTAAAGTTATGTCGTTTTCCGCACCACTGCCTCAAGATATGGCTAAACTTATTAAACTTTTTAAAAAAGTGAATTGAAACTTTTCCCCTTCTCAAGATTTCACAATAAAATATCTTTTTTTGAACAAAATTGAAAAATATGCTAGAGTGAGATTATGAGGATAGTTAGCTATCTAAAACATAGAATTTGCCTTATCAGGGAATTCAAACAAAAGGAGGGTGCTATATGGCCCATATGAATTTATTATCAGTAATGACAGGTGATGGTGGTTTAAACCGTTACTTGGAAGAAGTGCGTCGTTTTCCAATGCTTGAGCCAAAAGAAGAATATATGTTAGCTCAGCGTTACCGTGAGCATAATGATCTAAAAGCTGCGCATAGGCTAGTAACCAGCCATTTGCGTCTCGTAGCTAAAATCGCGATGGGATATCGGGGCTACGGACTTCCCATTGGGGAAGTCATTTCAGAAGGCAATGTTGGACTCATGCAAGCTGTTAAACGTTTCGAACCAGAGCGGGGTTTTCGTCTTGCAACCTATGCAATATGGTGGATTAAAGCGTCAATCCAAGAATATGTATTGCGCTCTTGGAGTTTGGTGAAAATGGGGACAACAGCTAATCAAAAGCGTTTGTTTTTCAACCTTCGTAAGTTAAAAAGTAAACTTCAAGCACTTGATAGTGGCGATCTCAATGCAGAACAAGTGAAAAAAATTGCAATCCAGTTGAATGTCACAGAAGATGAAGTTGTATCAATGAATCGTAGGCTTGGTGGTGACACTTCACTCAACGCACCAATTCGAACAAAAGAAGGGGAAAACAGTGAGTTGCAAGATTGGTTGGTGGATGAATCTAACGATCAAGAACAAATTTTAATTGAAAAAAGTGAATTAGAAAATCGCCGTTCCATGCTCATAAATGCCATGGACAATCTCAATGAACGCGAAAAGCGTATATTTAAAGCGCGTCGTTTAAACGATGTACCACTAACCCTAGAAGAACTCTCTGGTGAATTTAATATTAGTCGAGAACGAGTAAGACAAATTGAAATGCGTGCATTTGAAAAAGTGCAAAACTCTATCAAAGATTCTACTTTATCTCAAAGTCAAGTATAAAACCTAGAGTTAAGTATAAAGCCAATGGTTTGCACATTCTTTAAATGTGAAAATGAAAAAAAGCATGCCTTGGCTTTATACTTGTAAATTAGCCTATCGAATTCTTTAAGTTATTGATATGTAAAGCTTTATTGAATATATTTGGTATATAATTGATAAAGACGGTCGTAGAAAATTCTTCACAGCCGTTTATTTTTTTGCATCTATGTTTTATTTTTTTGACCAAGAACTGTTAACTTATCTTGTTGTGCAAGCCATTGTCCAATAACTTCATTAAAAATAGACTTACCTGTTGGTCCTTTTGCAAAGGTTAATTCACTTATACGCCCGTTTTTATCCGTTAACACCAAACGCATCCAATCTAATTCTCGCATCAATTGTAAATTTCGATCAAGAAATGGATGATTACCACTCAATGCGACAAGAAAAAAGTCATCGTTAATCTTTGCAGCAATGGTTCTTGTTAAAGCCTGTCCAATGGATTGTTCACTTGCTTTAAAGGTTAATGCTTGAACATTGCTTATAGCTTTACCTGAAAATTTATCAGAAAGAATAAAAACAAGGTCCATAATATATGCAGCAGGAAATGACTGATCGGTATTACGACGTAAAATTAACCGTAATGATACCCCTTCATCAGGAATTGTTATATCACCTTGTATAGTTGTTTCTTCTGGAGCCCCCTTCACTTGAGATTCTTTTATAAGCGTCCAGCGAGCACTTCCCGTTGCTATCTTTTCTGCATCATAATTTGTACGTGCTTGATAGAAAACAGCTTCACCTGATTTTTCAAGCGATTGCAAATTGCTATCAACAACTGTTGAGAGTACTTCTTCATCCGAAGAATCTATCGCTTGTTTTAAACCAACATCAATTTCACTTCCATCCTCTAATAAGCGTTGTGTTAACTTTCTCTTAATTGGAAATGCCTTTGGTACTCTGTGAGAAGCTTGAAGATTTTCTTCTAAAAACTGATGATCATTTGATACAAATACACGCTCACCAACAAAAAAAATACCAACAATTAAAACAACAAAACTAACAACAGAAACAGCACTTATTACAATACGCCTTTGCACTAACGATTTATTAGCACGACGTAAAGCCTGAGAAAAAATGTGCGAAACAATATGCGGATTATCTTCCTGCGAAGGAGAAATCTTTAACACACTGCTATTAACATGCTGAGAAGGCACATCAGCCTCCATATTAACAGGCTCTGCATCTGGTATATCTGATACACAAAGCTCATCAAATACCTTGTTATCCTTTGAACGCGTAACAAAATCCTGTTTTCTTTTTATATTTATCTCTGAAAATTCATTATTCTTTGGTAATATAGTTTTTTTTGTATATTTCTTATCTTCATTTATATTTGTGGGATTCCACCCAATAACTGAAGAAAGCCGCTTCTTTTCAACTGCTAAATATTCTCCTTCAACAGTTGCAATAGAACTTTGAAGAATCTTTCTCTGTTCATCCGCTATTGCTTGTGGTATTTTTGCTGTTAAAAATTGATGTTCTAGTGTTTCGGTAGCACGCTTATAAATCCGCTTACGCACTTGTGGTGTAATATTATTTTGTGCATTAATTGTCTTTTTTAAGATTCCAACGAAATCTACCATTTCCTCTATAATCTCTCTTAAATTGAGAAAAAATCAATAGTAAAGCCAAAAAACTTTATTTTAGCCTTCTAAATTGATTGCCATTTAATATTGGTACAACTATCGCAATAATGTAAAATGAATATGAAAAATAAACAATGCTATTTTGCACCTTTCTCTCACATGCTCTTAAAAACTTTTTTGTAAAAAGAGACAAAAACGCACAGAGAACATATATAGAAATCTAAAAATAATAATCAATTAACAAAGGGATCCGTAATAAGAATAGTATCTTCACGCTCTGGACTTGTGGATAATAAAGCCACTTTTGTATTAATCAGTTCTTCAATATAGCGTATATATTTAATAGCCTGCACTGGTAAATCTTCCCACCTCAATGCATGTGCTGTTTCTTCCTTCCAACCTTCTAATGTTGCATAAACAGGCTTCACCCGATCCTGAGCTCCCATGGAAGAAGGTAAATAATCAATTCTTTTACCATCAAGCTCATAACCAATACAAATTTTTATTTCATCCAAACCATCTAAAACATCAAGTTTTGTCAATGCTATACCTTGAACACCGCAAATTGTTACCATCTGACGTACTAAGACAGCATCAAACCAACCACATCGACGCTTTCGACCCGTTACAACACCAAATTCATGTCCACGCACTCCCAGAAATTCACCAATATCATTTATCTGCTCTGTCGGGAACGGCCCTTCTCCAACGCGTGTAGTATAAGCTTTTGCAATACCCAAAACATAATGAATTGCATCAGGTCCCATCCCCGAACCTGTACATGCTTGCCCAGCAACTGTATTAGATGACGTTACATAAGGATAAGTTCCAAAATCATTATCTAATAAAGCACCTTGCGCACCTTCAAAAAGAATGTGTTTCCCTCCTCGATAACCTTCATCTAAAAGACGCCACGTACAATCCATAAAGGGCAAAATTTTATCCGCAACTTGCATCAATTCATCATAAAGTGCTCGAGAATCAATCTCTGCAACACCCATCCCACGACGCAAAGCATTATGATGCCTCAAAAGCCGCTCAATCTTAGCCATAAGTGTATCTTTTTCTGCTAAATCCATCACTCGGATAGCACGACGTCCCACCTTATCTTCATAAGCCGGTCCAATACCACGCTTTGTTGTACCAATTTTTAAACCAGATAAACCGCTTTCTCGAATTGCATCAAGATCACGATGCAAAGAAAGAATCAAAGGAGCATTTTCAGCAATACGCAAAATTTCTGGTGTGATTTTTACACCCTGATCACATAGTTTTTTTACTTCTGCAACAAAATGATGAGGGTCAACAACAACACCATTGCCTATAATTGATAACTTGCCACGCACTAAACCAGACGGTAAAAGTGATAATTTATAACTGACTCCATCAACAACCAATGTGTGGCCAGCATTATGCCCCCCCTGATACCTCACCACGATATCTGCTCGCTCAGATAACCAATCTACAATTTTACCTTTGCCTTCATCACCCCATTGTGTACCGACAACAACTACATTGGCCATAACTTTCTCCGTCGTGTTTGGTTAAAAAAACCAGCATTCAAAAACAAACACTTCTTTATAACGAAACCTTAGAGCAAGTGCGACTCCTCATTTCAGATTTTTCTCAATCTTCAAGTGATTAAATTTTCAAATTTATGATAATAAAGATAAGCAAATACCAAAATATTTTAAATCTGTTATTTTTGCTACAACAAAGTAAAAAAAATAGAGATTTTAATTTGTGCGTATCCAACACCTGACAGAGCATTCATTCTCTCTCTTAATCTTTTACAATTCACGTAATATTTAGATGCTGTCTGTCTGATACAAGAATACGAAAGATCATCATAATCTCTCGTATCCTTTTTTGTTTAAAAATACGTTGTGAAAATCACCAGTAATTATTTAAAGCTGTGCTTTTTCAACTTGGAACGCCCACTCAAGCCATTGTGTCAAAATTTCAAGATCGGAAGCCTCAATTGTTATACCCGCCCAAATTCGAAGCCCAGGAGGAGCATCGCGATACGAACCGATATCATAAGCAACCCCTTCCTCATCAAGACGTTTCACAACCGCTTTTATAAAAGATACTCGCTTTTCCGTATCCAAAGCAGTAATCACTGGATCCACAATATCTAAACAAATAGCGGTGTTAGAACGCACTTCAGGATCTTTTGCCAAATATTCTAACCATGGCGTTTTGCGAACAAAAGCATCAAGTACAGAAAAGTTTTTCTCAACCCGTGCTCTTAATGCCGCTGCACCTCCTAGAGACTTTGCCCACTTCAACCCATCAAGAAAATCCTCAACACAAAGCATAGAAGGTGTATTGATTATCTTTCCTTTAAAAATATCTTCGTTCAATTTTCCATTTTTTGTCATATAGAAAAGTTGAGGCATAGGCCAAGCTGGAACATGATTCTCAAGCCTCTCAACAGCACGAGGACTTAAAATCACCATACCATGTGCAGCCTCACCTCCCAAAACTTTCTGCCATGAAAAAGTAACAACATCTAATTTTGAAAAATCAAGATATTGCGCAAAAGCTGCCGATGTTGCATCACAAATGGTCAATCCAGCCCGTTTATGCGGAATGAAATCCGCATTAGGAATACGCACACCAGAAGTTGTCCCATTCCATGTAAAAACAACATCCCGATCAAAGTCAAGTTGTGTTAAATCTGGTATTTCACCATAAGGAGCTTCAAAACGACGCACATCAGAAAGCTTTAATTGCTCGACAACATCTTTATTCCACCCAAATCCAAAACTTTCCCACGCCGCCATATCAATGCCACGCTCACCTAATAGAGACCATAGAGCAGCCTCAACAGCACCGGTATCTGAACCGGGCATAATTCCTATACGATGATCAGAAGGAACCTCAAGAATCTCACGGGTTAAATTAACAACTTCAGCAAGTTTTAATTCTGCTTCTCTAGATCTATGTGAACGCCCAACTACTGCATTTTTAAGAACATCAAGAGTCCAACCAGGCCGTTTACTACAAGGGCCTGAAGAAAAATTAGTATTATTGGGACGACTACTTGGTTTTTGTAACATTATCATTATTTCTCCCCTTTTAGATGTTTTTTTCTTTATAAAGAAAAACAAATTATTATAAAGACTAATCAACAATCTTTTTAGAAAAAGTCAAAAATGTTGTCTATTATTTCGTATGCTTAAAATTCACGGAAACTTTATAAAAAAATCTTTCTTAATCATGCTTCTCGATTGATTCTTTTAATTTTTTTTCGTATCACCACCACGATAAGACAGCATTCTAATAACAATACACTAAAGTGTCCAATATACCTATCAAATTTATTTTATGATAAAGATTCATTGATAACGCTCTAGAATAGGGAGATAAACTTATTAAAAAATCAATTATTTTTCTTTTGATGACTGGACAGAGAAAATTTTAATGTTATAACCGCAAACGCTTTATGTTTTTTATGAAGCATGCCCAGATAGCTCAGTTGGTAGAGCAGCGGACTGAAAATCCGCGTGTCCGTGGTTCGAATCCGCGTCTGGGCACCACACTCTTCTTTGTTGTATGTAACCTATTTTTTTATTGACTTTTAAGTTAATGGTGCCTGAGTAAAGTTAAGGGAATAGGGTTTCTAACATTTGTCTATAAAGCACGCTTCACACAATAACAATATATTGATTTATAATGATAATTTACTGTTTTGTATGTTGAATGAGAGTCCCGAATAACGTAAGATTCTCTCATTTCAAATCTGTTTATCTTGAATCAATCAAAACCGCTTGCTTGCACATCACAAGCGGGGCTGGCGTATGGGTAAAAACTATAGAAGAAAGGACTAAAAATGGCTCTTATGAACCGTCTTAATGCAAGGGCTGTCGCAACACCCAAGAGCTGGTAAATATAATGATGGTGCCGGCTTGCTTCTTCACAAACGTAAAGATGGTGGTGCTCAATGGATTTACCGTTTTACCATTCATGGTCGGCGCCGTGAAATGGGCTTGGGTGCCTTGCGAGATGTTTCTTTAAAACAAGCCCGTGAATTGGCAACTAGGTGGCGGGCTGTTTTACGTGAGGGGCGTGACCCTATTAAAGAACGTGAAAAACAAAAGCGTGAAGCAATAAGCAATCTCCATTATTTAAAAGATATCGCGTTGGATGCTTTTGAAAGTCGTAAAGCTGAATTAAAAAATGATGGTAAAGA
>NZ_JBHINK010000160.1:0-543 GCF_042194905.1 Bartonella sp. CL63NXGY | reverse complement strand
GAGATTTTCGCATTACCATAAACAGAGCCATAAACATCAGTATGACAGCCCACGCTAGCATTGCCATAAACCTTGCCATAAATTTTAGCAGCGCCACTGATAACAGCATGATCATAAACTACCGCCTTGCTATGAATACGAGCATTTCCTGATAATTTTGCATTGCCATAAACCCGCGCCTGATGATAAACCCAAGCATTATAAGAAAGATGCGCATTGTCATAAACATGAGCATTTGCATAAACGCGGGCACGGTCACATACATGGGCATTGCCATAAACACTACCCATTATAATAGCGTTATTAAAAACCTTGGCATTTTCATAAATATGGGCAGGATTTAAAACAAGAGCATTATCGTAAACCCAGCAATTGCCCTCATGAGAGAGATTATCTTCCTTTTCAATAAAGCCACCCAAGGCACCAGCCTTAACATCAGCAAAGTCTTTTAATGCTTTAATGCGATAAAGGGTATGATTATTAATTACACGCGTTTCATTTGTGAGTGCAAACTTTTTTTGCATAGCACAATTCCTTTATAAA
>NZ_JBHINK010000159.1:0-546 GCF_042194905.1 Bartonella sp. CL63NXGY | reverse complement strand
TTTGACTTGGCATTGCTGCCCTTTTGAGCGATCAAAATAAGAAGCTTCAATGGTGCCATATTGCGTACGTGGCTCTAACGTAAATTCCCAGTTGGAACAGTCGTGCTTATGAAGTTCGAGTGCTGGTAAATTATCTCCGCTTAAAAACAAAAACTTATTGTCTTTGATTAAAAAACGTGCCCGCATGCGATCGGCAAGGCGGGTTAAAAAATCAACCGCCGATTGATCTGTACGAATCACATAAGGCAAAGTTTGTTGAGTGAACTGAGGACTGACCTTTGCTTGATAGCCATGGCGTTTGGCAAGTGTCTCAACAATCTCACCAACAGTTTTGTGATCAAAATGTTCACTCACCTGTTCTTTGAGCTCTTTACGCATCGAGGCGCTTTTGCCACAAAGGCGCAAAATCTCTCCATCACTGCCACCACAACTTACAACCGATTCGACAACAAAACGCCCCATAAAGGCACTGATGCTGTTCTCATAGCCAAAAATCACTTGCAGAGTGCTGTTGCTTGAGGGAACCTCTAAATCATTGCCACTATC
>NZ_JBHINK010000158.1:0-548 GCF_042194905.1 Bartonella sp. CL63NXGY | reverse complement strand
GAAGAGAATGCAAGCAGCAAGATAACATCGCTTACCAATGGGTCTATAACTAAAGACTCAAGTGATGCTGTAGCGGGTAATCAGTTATATGCTCTAGGGAGCGGTGTTGCGCAGTCTTTAGGTGGTGGCGCTAGTTATGAGAATGGAACTTGGAGTGCGCCTACATTCACGGTTAAGAGCTTTAAAGCGGATGGGGTAACAGAAGATAAAGAATATAGTACTGTTGCGTCTGCCTTTGCTGGTGTTGGAGATTCATTCGATAAAGTTAAAGATAAGTTCAGTAATATTAAGGATGAAATTACCAAAGAGATTGAAAAGGACATTACCACTGTTCAAGGAGATGCGTTGTTTTGGGATAAGTCCAAAGGTGCGTTTGTAGCGACGCATGGTGAAGAGAAGACAAACAGCAAGATAACATCGCTTTCCAATGGAGACATTAGTGCTACTTCAAGTGATGCTGTAGCGGGTAACCAGCTATATGCTCTAGGGAGCAGTGTTGCGCAATCTTTAGGTGGTAAAGCTAAGTATGAAGGTGGCACATGGACAGC
>NZ_JBHINK010000157.1:0-555 GCF_042194905.1 Bartonella sp. CL63NXGY | reverse complement strand
AAAATAAAAGAGGATCACTAGTAAGTGATCCTCTTTTATTACTTTAAAGATTAAATAACGAAGCTTTCTTTACGTTGTTGGTAGCTTGAACCGGAATCTTCATACTTGGTAAGTCCCCAGGATGAAGAACCAAATTACCAACCGTCTGGCCTTTCTTCACAGGGGCTTTCAACTGTCCGGTAAAGGAGCGATCTGCTTGTTGCACTGATAATGTTGGCTGCATCTGTTGCCAAGTACTCCCTTTAGGAACCCACACAGTAGTTGGTTGAACTAAATCAATTCCAGTATGATGGCGATCCTTGGCATGAGCTACATAAGTTTTCTGAACTTTACGACTCACCTGCTTGGTTGAATTTAACGTCACCGGCTGATAGCGATCCGCCAATTGTTCATAAAATTCTTTGGATTCTTTCGATTGATCGTTCCAGTCACCTTTGGTGTGCAGCGCAACCAAAATCACCCTTCGACCATTGAGCATTCCTGTCGTGATAATGCACTTTCCAGCTGCATCTGTATTACCAGTCTTCAAGCCATCAATATTCCAGCCTTTCGGAG
>NZ_JBHINK010000156.1:0-558 GCF_042194905.1 Bartonella sp. CL63NXGY | reverse complement strand
CGATGATGAATAACAGGAGTGGTGATTAGGTATGACAAAGAAAACGAAGACTTTCATTGCAGTTATTGTTGCTATTGTGATCATTGTGGGCGGTGGCTACTTATGGGCAAGCCACTCAGTAGCTTCTCATATTCCAGGTCATGTTTATCAGTACGCAGGAGTATCCGATAATCAAAATGCCTATATGACTTTTGAAAAAGATGGCGATCAAGCAATTGTGACTCCTGATAAAAGTAAGGCCCTCAAGGCTAATAATAGTCAAGCAGACTTTCAATCCGTGTATCAAGAGGAATCCGATCAAGGTAAATGGAATTATAAGGCCAAGGGCAGCAAGTTAACATTAACGAAGTCTCAAGATGGTAAGGTTTCGTTATGGCAATATAATAACGTTTTGGTATTTGGTAAGAAAATGCACTCAAGTAGTTTTACTTACCAAATTGCGAATGCTGGCCAAGGAGTGGATCACAAATCTCCTCACTTTTCCCGGACTCGTTACTTATTAATCTTCAGTAAAAGAGCACTAGTTCTATGATGATTGGAACTAGTGCTCTTTTATTG
>NZ_JBHINK010000155.1:330-559 GCF_042194905.1 Bartonella sp. CL63NXGY | reverse complement strand
GAGTTGTCACGGCGGACACTTTCTGCGGGAGCAAACGTGGTAATTGTTGATGACTTCCTAAAGGGTGGGGGAACCTTGAACGGTATGCACTCCCTCATCAAGGAATTCGATGCTAACTTAGTGGGGATGACGGTATTAGCTGAAAGCACCGCTAGTGGTAAGCGCCTTGTTGAGAACTGTACTTCACTGGAAAAGGTGGATGCAGAAGATGGCGAACAAAAGACAATTA
>NZ_JBHINK010000155.1:0-232 GCF_042194905.1 Bartonella sp. CL63NXGY | reverse complement strand
CCGGATGCGGTCAAAGCTGCACAAAGTTTTGCACCAAGTTTGTGGTAAGTCAATGGTAGATCATGTCTTGACTCAATTGGAAAAGGCCAAGATTGATACGATTATTACGGTAGTCGGTTTTGGGGCCGATACGGTTAAAGAAGCCCTCGGTCACCGGACTCGCTATGCATTACAAAAGCAACAACTGGGTACTGGTCATGCGGTAATGCAAACAGAAGACTTGCTGGCTAAT
>NZ_JBHINK010000154.1:326-559 GCF_042194905.1 Bartonella sp. CL63NXGY | reverse complement strand
ACAGCAGTGCTGCCTTCAACTACATCAACTGGAGTAGTTACGTTAGCCTTTGCACCTGCACCCTTGGCATCAATAGTGAATGGGTTTGTATCTACCTTGCCATTCTTTGAACCAAGAACGTTCTTAGCTGCGTCATTGTTGGTGAAGTCAACAGTCATAGTAGCTGAAATTGACTTACCATCTTTAGAAGCAGTAGGAACAGTAGTGTCAGGAGCTTGACCCTTCCAACTTAC
>NZ_JBHINK010000154.1:0-233 GCF_042194905.1 Bartonella sp. CL63NXGY | reverse complement strand
CTACTCTCACTTACACCATTATTTTCATCTACATTTCCACCTTATACATCAACAGTTGTTACAACTGCACCATGGTCACCCCAAGTTACGGTTTGATCACCGTTCTTGTCAGTAACGAATACTGGAGCGTAAGCAGTTTCTGTACTCTTGTCACCATAAGTTACTTCAACTGGAATGTTGTATGGACCTACAGCAGTTTGATCAGTTGGAACTAAGTGAAGAGTACCATCTGG
>NZ_JBHINK010000153.1:0-561 GCF_042194905.1 Bartonella sp. CL63NXGY | reverse complement strand
TGGCAAATTTTCCGTGGTGTTCGGTCAAAAAACATGAACGCGATATACTCATGGCAGAGTGGTTTAGCAACCGCACGCTTTATCTCGTGTTAAGAGACAGCCAAAATAGCGTGATTGGGTATCGCAGATGCTATGCTGTAGCGCCTGTCGAACAAGCTTTGGATGGTGTGTACAGCCATTGTGGCGGCAGATTCCAGCCCTCCTCGATGGGCACGGCGCTTTTTCTGGCAGCACGCACAGATTTTCATGATGTTGACGGGAAACAAGCAGCTTTTGTTTCCATTCTCGTTCACGGCATTCCCAAACAAGATGTCCCCCTTGATATCCCCCTGGGCAAGCTTTGGTGTGATGCCAATGAACTAAATGGTGGTGTAGAGATACTCAAAACACCCATTAATATTCCTTTGCGTGCCGATGTTCGCGAACAATTCAAGATTTTATTGAGGTTTTAATATGAAGCATGAAAGTGGTTTACCCTTTGCAATTGACAGATCTCGCGGCAAAGAGGAACAACAAAGCGTTGTCTTTTATGGCACGCGTCCCTTTATTCAAAGTGGTGAA
>NZ_JBHINK010000020.1:18206-19338 GCF_042194905.1 Bartonella sp. CL63NXGY | reverse complement strand
CAAGCATTTGGGTGCGTTATGAGGGGCTTTCCAAGGCGCATAAAAGGCGCTGTGAAGAGCGTTTGAAGGCACTTTGCTTTTGGGAAGATTTGCTCCATGCCGGTATGGGTGTGCATGATGCGGCAAGTTTGAGTGCGGTGCAATTTGGTGTGAGCCGGATGTCGCTTTTTAATTGGCGGCAGATGGTGGAGGGGTATGAGCGCCCTGATTGGTTGGCAGCGCTTGCACCTTGTTATGGTGAGGAGAATGTTTCGCAATTTGCGCCGTGTCATGAGGGGGCGTGGGAGGTTTTTTGTTCGGATTATTTGCGCCCCTCTAAACCTGCTTTTTCGGCGTGTTATCGGCGGATGGTTTCGGTTGCACAGGAGCGGGGTTTTGAGCCCATTCCTTCAGAGCGGGCTTTGCGGCGTCGTTTTAAGGCGCAAATTTCCAAAGCGGTTGTGGTTTTAGCGCGTGAGGGAGAAGAAAAGGCAAAAAAGCTTTATCCAGCCCAACGGCGTGATCGCTCGAGCTTGCATGCATTGCAAGCAGTGAATATGGACGGGCATAAGCTGGATGTTTTTGTGAGCGTTCCTTGGACAGAGAAGCCTGTGCGGCTTTATCTGATAGCGATACAAGATCTTTATTCGGGCAAGATTTTATCGTGGCGCCTGTCGGATGCTGAGACTTGGGAAATCGTGCGTTTGGTGATTGGGGACATGGTGGAAGCTTATGGCATACCAGAGCGTATGACCTTGGATAATGGGCGCGCTTTTACCAGCAAGTGGATTTCTGGAGGTGTGCAAAACCGTTTTCGTTTTAAGATTAAGCCGGATGATCCGCAGGGGCTTTTGACGAGCTTGGGTGTGCAATTGCAATGGACCACCCCTTATAGCGGACAGTCTAAACCGATTGAGCGGGCATGGCGTGATCTGGCAGAAGCGATTTCTAAACATCCCTTTTGTGCGGGGGCTTATACGGGCAATAAACCGGATGCCAAGCCTGAAGATTATGGAAAACGCGCGATAGGATTTGAAGCGTTTAAAGCCCATGTTGGTGCGCAAATTTGTGCACACAATGCGCAAGCAGGGCGCAAAGCGGTTAATTGTGCGGGGCGCAGTTTTGATGAGACCTTTACTGAGAGCTTGCAAGC
>NZ_JBHINK010000020.1:0-18106 GCF_042194905.1 Bartonella sp. CL63NXGY | reverse complement strand
AATGCGCAAGCAGGGCGCAAAGCGGTTAATTGTGCGGGGCGCAGTTTTGATGAGACCTTTACTGAGAGCTTGCAAGCAGAGGGGACGATTATTCGGCAAGCAACGGCAGCACAACGGGCTTTATGGCTTTTAACCTCTGAGGCATTGCGTGCGCAAAAGGGTACGGGCGAGATCCATTTTTATGGCAATCGTTATTGGGCGCGGGCGTTGAATGAGCATGCGGGGAAAAAGGTGATTGTACGCTTTGATCCGGATAATTTGCATCAAGATTTACGGGTTTATGATTTGAACAATCGGTTGCTTTGTTTGGCACCATGCCTTTCTGATGTAGGTTTTTATGACCAGCAGGCGGCGCGCTTGAATGGGCGTTTGCGTAAAGAATATGTGAAGGCTGTTAAAGCAGAAAAACAGCTAGCGGCAAAGCTTGCGCCTGATCACTTGGCCGATGTTTATGGGCGCCTTGAGAAAAAGGATGAAGCGTTCAAATCGAAGCTTCCGATAAAGCCAAAGGTGAGCCGCTTGATGCCAAACAATGTGGGGAATTTAGCTTTGAAAGCAGACGATGATGAGGCTTTGGGGGAGGAAGAATTCAGTCAACACTTGCATAAAGCTTTGAGAAAGCTTTCCGCCTCTGATGAGGGGCGTGAGGTGATCAAGTTTCCCAAGCAATAGAATAAGGAACTAGGAAAAGAGAGGGGGGTTATAAGAATTCTCAAAAGGAAGCTGGTTTTGTATCGCGTATCAGCTTGAAGCGTTAACAAAGAAAGGGGGGGAGGAATCTTAATCCTTTAAAAGTCTAATCAATACATGAAGTTTCTAGGTATCTTTACCTGATCGGGTGAGATGCGTGGAGTTAGCAAGTTCCCTGATGTGTGAGAAAGAGAGGGGATTTGCAAGGTTAGCCGTTTTAGTATCGCGTACGGCTTTTAAATGTTCATTGTAAAGACAAAAGATAAGGGGCGGGTGGGAGCCCTTCCCCTTATCAATAGTCTAAAATCAATACAGAGGGGAATATACATGAAAAACGCGATAAATGCAACGGTCGATAAAAATCCTTGGGCGCGACCTAAAATCCAGCCTAATGGAACAGCACAAAACCGCAACAGTGATGACATTGCTTTATGGAATGAGCTTGTGGATGCGGTGAGAGCTTTGGGACAAATGAATGATTGGTCGAAAGCAGAGGTGGCGCGGCGCATAGGCATGCCGGATGGGACGTTTTCGCAATGGTATGCGGGCAGTTATGCGGGACAGTTGGGGAAGCAAAATGCAAAGGTTCAACAATGGGTTGAGGTTTTAAAGGAAACGGCGGGGTTTTTGGAGCGCATTCCTGAAAAACCAGCCTTTCAGAGGAATCGAATTGCCAGTGAGATTATTGATACTTTAACACTGGCACAAAGTACGGGGGATATGGTGATGATTACGCTTGATGCGGGCAGTGGTAAGACCGAAACCTGCCGCCATTATCGCTCTACCCGCCCGCATGTTTATCTGGTGACAGCAAGCCCGCATACGCGCAGTGTTCACGGTATTTTGAATGATATGGCAGCAGAATTGGAAGTGGTGGAATATAATCCCACCCGCTTAACGCGTGCGATTGGCAAAAAGTTAGAGCGCGTGGGCAGTGGTACGTTGTTGATCGTTGATGAGGCGCAAAATTTAACGGATGAAGCGATTAATCAGTTGCGCCACTTTGTTGATATTAATGGTACGGGGTTGGCTTTGGTTGGCAATGATGAAATCTCTGGACGGTTGGTTCATCGTCAAAATGGTCCCTCTTATGCGCAAATTAAAAGCCGATTGGCGATGCATTTGAAACGGCGCAAGCCCTATAGTGAGGATATTGCAGCGCGCATTCATGATTGGGGGATTGAAGATGTTGGTGCGATAAAGTTTTTGACAGGGATTGGCTTAAAGGCTGGTGCTTTGCGGCAAATTGACAAAACCATGATGTTGGCACGCATGGCAGCTCTTGGAGATGGGTGTGAGGTGACGCTGAAACATGTCAAAGCGGCATGGAAAAACCGTGACGTGGAGGAATTGGCATGATCTCTTTATGCGACAAAGAATTATCCGATACGCTTGTTGGTCTTTATGACGATTATCAATGCGGTTTTGATATTGGAGAACAGCTTAAATTGTGTGTTGATTTGGCGTTATTGCTTGAATTGGAGTTGAGTGTTCACCGTTTGGGGGAAGCGGATGCGGTTTTGGAAGGCCAAGTTTCAGAAGTTTTGGCTGAGTGTGAAGGCTCTGATGCGGATGAGAGCAATCGTGTGATTTATATGGATTTTGGAGGAAGCAAATGATGGAACGCAACCCCTATATGGTGAGAGATAGCTTGATTGCTTTGCGCTCTGCCTTGTTAAAACATGAAATGGATGGGATTTTTTTGCATGGACAAGATGTTCGAGAATTGAATGAGTATTTGCGTCGTTTGGCAGGCTATAACCACGTTTTAGGTCATGAGCTTATGCGGTGTCGTTGGCAATTGAAAGCGGGATGTGCGCCTTCTTCAGGGGATGTTGTGCCATTTCGTCGGTTTCAAAAAACATAAGGAGGAAGTTGGTGATGAATCCACAAATTGAACTTGAAGGTACGCGTTATATGAAGGATGCAAAAGGGGCTTTGGTGCCGGTAAACCTGATCCGCCCTGCGGATTTGTTAGAGGATGAAACGGTGCGCAAAATTATGGGTTTTGCGAAAGAATTATCGGCAAGGATTGCACGTTTTAACAACCATACGATTGCGGATTTGAGTGATTTTGATAGCTTGCTTGCGCAAGAATATGGTGTGGAGCGGCGTGGCAAAAAGGGCAATTGTACTTACACAAGCTTTGATGGTTTGCAACGCATTAAGGTGCAAGTTCAGGAGAGTGTTGATTTTGGACCGCAATTGCAAATTGCCAAAAGCCTTCTTGATGAATGTTTGAATGAATGGTCTGCGGATGCGCGCCCTGAAATCCGTGCGATTATTACGCGTGCTTTTAATACGGATAAAGAAGGCAAGGTGAATCGGGGGGAGATCTTTATGCTGTTGCGTTTGGATATTGATGATCCACGCTGGAAAGAGGCGATGCGTGCTATTCGTGAGTCATTCCGTGTGACGACATCTAAGGAATATGTGCGTTTTTATGAGCGTGATAGCCTAGAAAGCGCTTGGCGTGCTGTGACCATTGATTTGGCGAAGACATGAGGGGAGGGAGATGTCTTTAGCTGTCCTTCATATGGGAAAACGCGCGTTAGGTCTTGATGATGAGACCTATCGCGCAATGCTATATCGCTTAACAGGCAAGCAATCGGCGAAAGATTTGAGTGTTTTAGAGAAGCGTTTAGTCGTCGCTGAAATGAAAGCGTGTGGTTTTGAGCCGAATGGGAAGCGTTTAGAGGGTAAATATGCCAAGAAGCTCCAGGCGCTCTGGATTGCTGGGTGGAATCTTGGCATTATTCGTGATCGTTCAGATAAAGCATTGCTTGCCTTTGTGAAAAGACAGACAGGCGTTGATCATATTCGCTTTTTACGCGATAGCGATGATGCATGCAGAGCTATTGAGGCGTTGAAAGGTTGGTTGCAGCGTGAGGGTGGGGTTGACTGGAGAGGAAAAAACCGCGAAGATTCATGGAGGAATAAACCAAGCATTTCCATTTTGTGTGCCCAATGGAAGTGTTTGAATCCCGATGCTATGTTTGAGCTTGGGGCTTTTCACCAAAGTGTTATGGCGTTAAGTGGTAAAGCTTTGGGTGAGATGAATGGGGGCGACTTTAGAGAAGTGATGAATGTTTGGGGGCGGAAAATCCGTAAAGGTGTTAAAAGCGAGGGGTAAGCATGTATGCAAGAGGAAATCTATAGCGATTTTCCTGCCTTATTGCGTGAAATAGCTGATGTTGCGGGCAGTGAAGCAGCATGGAATATGATGCGGGCTTTTGGTGGACGAGAAGTTTATATACCCGGGCGTCTTGAGAGTGCGGATTGGTTGATTGAAATTGTTGGGTTTGAAGAGGCGCAGCAACTCATCAACCATTTTTGTTTTAATGGTTCGGGTGTGCGCCTTCTTATCCCCCTTGGCAGAGATGCTGAACGGCGGCAAAAAATGGTGCAAGCGTTGCAAAAAGGCTGGTCGGTGGATACTGCAGCTGCTGTTTCTGGTATGCATGTGCGTACAGCCTATCGCTTGAAGAAGAAAATTTCTTCAAAAGAACCACAAGGTTTATTATTTCCAGAGTTTTATGAGTATTGAGAGTTTTGACTGACAGTGTCAGGCTTATATTGGGGGAGTGAGACCCGATAAACTGCGAATGGATTTTTATTCATTGAGTGGTTTGTTATGGTTTCAATAGATGCCTCTTTTCTTCATCGCCTTGCGCCTAAATTGGCGCATCATGCGCGCCAAGATTTTATTATTGTTGAAATGGCACGTGTGTTGCCTGAAGCTTTATCCTATGGAGCGATCACGACACCATTGCGTGTTGCGCATTTTTTAAGCCAATGTGCCCATGAGAGTGATGGCTTTTTTACCGTTTGTGAATATGCCTCAGGGCGCGCTTATGAGGGGCGGCGTGATTTAGGCAATGTCAACCCTGGGGATGGGGTGCACTTTAAGGGGCGTGGTTTGATCCAGTTGACGGGGCGAAATAATTATCGTCGTTTTACGAAGTTTTGGCGCTTAGTCGATGAACAAGCGGTTGATTGTGAAGCATTTCCGCAAGAGCTGGAAAAGTTTCCAGCAGCGCTTTGGTCTGCTGTTTGGTTTTGGCAAATGAAAGGCTTGAATAGGCTGGCTGATCGAGATGATTATCTAGGGATTACCAAGGCGATCAATGGGGGCAAGAATGGACTTGTGCAACGTTTGATTTATTTGAACCGCGCCAAAAAGCTTTTGGGACTTGGAGGCGAGGTAAAGGCATGAAACCTTCTTATCGTGGTTCTAGGCTCTATTTATGGTGGTCCTTTTGGTTTTCTTGGGGGGTTATTTTTTTGCTCGTTTCTGGTGGTTTGTGGGGGGCTCCGCATATTGTTGATATGGCGAGCATTTCTATTCCTTCGATGGTGGCGATTATTGTTGGCAATCTGGGGGTGCATCGTGGCTTTGGCTCGTTGGATTTTTCCAATAGGAAGCATTCCCATAAGCGGCATAGCCGCTCCTATGATGGGGTGGAGATAACGAGGTGGGGAGATAAAAGCAATGTTTAGCCCTGTTTCAAAACTGTCTTTTGGTCTGCTTTTTTTGGTCAGTGTGATGTTGGCGACTTTTGGCTTTATGAAAGCGCAAATTTTAAAGGCGGAAAAGGCGCGTGATTTGTATTGGCAGTTGGAGATTGCCAAGGCTTCAGCACGTGCACTGCTTGTACAAGAGCGACAAAGACAAGCAGCGTTGGAAGCTGAGCATCAAGCGCAAGGGGTGATTTCGGCTTTGGAACAAAAGCTTGTGAAAATGGAGGAAGTCAATGAGAAGTTGCCGGTTACTGGCGGTGGCATTGGGCTTGAGCGTGTGCGCTTGCTCAACACACAAGCCGGTGGGTAGCCTTTCTTATCATTTTTTATCGGTTGAGTTGCCGCCTGTTGTTCGCATGGCGTGTGCCCGTCCAGCTTTATTGCCAGAGCGTGCTTTGAATGCGCGCGAAGTGGTGCACTATTGGGGGCGTGATCGTGCTGCTTTATTGATTTGTGAACAGCGTAGAAAAGCTGCGGAGAGGGCGATTTTAGGCAAAAGAGAGGGGACTTTTAAGTGAATTTGGATATCAGTGTTGCCAATGGCTGGTTGTCTTTATTGTTATCGGTTATTGCGATTTGTGGGGTTTTGAGAGCCTATTTTTCTTCAGGTGCGCGGGAAATGCTGAAAGATATCACGGCGCTTAAAGAGCGTGTGCAAAAGTTAGAAACAGAGATGGACTTTTTGCCTGATCGTGATGCGCTGCAAAGATTGGAAGTGAATATGGAGAAATTGAATGGTCGTCTCAACACGCTTTCTGCACAATTACAACCGGTGGCAGCCATTGGTGAGCGCTTGCAAGAGTTTTTGTTGGAGAATGCCAAGAAATGAAAGCAGATATGGATAAAATCATCCGTGAAGAAGCGCGGTTGATTATTTTAAAAGGGCTTGCTTGTGAGCGCAGCGAAACTTTATCGAGTGCGATGATTGAGCGGCTTTTATACAGTTATGGCATCAGACGCGATCGCGATTTTGTGCATAATGAACTGGCATGGATGGAAGATCAAGGTGCTGTTACTTTAAAATGTGTGGGTTCGGTTTTTCTTGCGGCGTTAACAGAACGGGGAGCGCGTCATTTAGACCGGAGCTTTTCCATTGAGGGGATTAAGCGGCCTAAACGTTCATCAATAAAAGACGAGGTGAAGGATGCGCAAGGTCGGGCGTGGACGTTTAACGGCGATTGATTTATTGCCGCAAGCTTGTGATCAAATTATTGCTGCTGCTGCTGAGGCTTTAAATGGGCGTGAGAAGACACAAATGGCTATTTATGGTGAGTTTAAAGCGGCTTTGAAGGCTTTACGAAAGGAAACGGGTCTCAGCTTTTCTATTCCCTCTTTTTCCAGTTTTAATCGTTATTCTTTGCGGCTAGCCGTGATGTCACGGCGCCTAGAACAGACAAGAGAAATTGCCGCAAGCCTCTCCAAGCGCTTTGATGCTAAAGCTTCTGATAATATCACTCTTTTGACGGCGGCAGCGATTAAGGAGTTGATTTTTTCAACGTTGAGCAGTGGGAAAAACCTTTCGCCAAAGGCAGCACAAGAATTGGCCAATGCGCTTAAAGGCGTGTTGGCGGCTGAACATTTGTCGACCACCAGACGGCAAAGATTAGAGAAGGATTTTACCAGCAAAGCAAGCAAAGCGGTTGACGCAGCAGCAGCAGCGGCGGGGCTCTCAGAAGAAACAGCGCGAGCTATTCGTGCGCAGGTGTTGGGGGTAAAACATGGCTGAACAGCCCTTTTCAAAAAGTCATGTCTTTGATCATCAGAGTGGTTTTGATATTTGGCGGAAAAGTACTTTTCCCAAAGAGAGTGATCCCTTAGCGGAAGGCGTTTTGATGGCGCATCAACGGGCATGGATTGAAGATAAGTCCCCATTAAAACTGGTGGAAAAGGGGCGGCGGACCGGCATTACTTTTGCAGAAGCTTTGGATGATACACTGATTGCAGCGGCGGCACGTGAAGCGAGGGGCGATAATGTTTTTTATATTGGTGACACCAAAGACAAGGGGCGGGAATTTATTGGCTATGTGAGCAATTTTGCTTCGGCAATTACGAGCCATAGTGGGGATGTTGAGGAATTTTTATTCTCTGATCAAAGGGCGGATGGTTCAACGAAATATATCTCTGCTTATCGGGTGCGTTTTGCTTCGGGGTTTCGGGTTGAGGCGCTTTCTAGCCGCCCTGAAAATATTCGCGGACTACAGGGCATTGTGGTGATTGACGAGGCGGCGTTTCATCAAGATGTGCGCTCTGTTTTGGATGCTGTCAATGCTTTGCTCATTTGGGGAGGAAAAATCCGTGTGATCTCCACCCATAATGGTGTGCTCAATCCTTTCAATGAATTGATCCGTGAGGCGCGAGCAGGTAAGGTTCCTTTTTCGGTGCATTGTTACCCCTTTGGTGTTGCTGTTAAAAATGGCTTGTTTAAACGGGTTTGTGCCATGAAGGGGGAGGTGTGGAGTCGAATTTCTGAGCAACAATGGGAAGATCAAATTCGCGCGTCTTATGGGGTGCGTTTGGCTGCGATGCGCCAAGAATTAGATGCCATACCAGCCGATCAAGAAGGGGCTGCTTTAACACGCTTACAGATTGAAAATTGTTGTGCGCCTGATATTGCGGTGTTGCGTTTTGCTTGTGTGGATGATTTTAAAAATCAATCGGAACATCAACGAAGTGTTGCTGCTTTTGCTTGGTGTGAGAAACATATAAAACCTCTTCATATTGGGCTTGACCGGCGGCGCCAACATGTTTTTGGTGTTGATTTTGCCAGATCGGGCGATGCGACATCGATTGTGGTGATGGAGGTGGGACAAGATTTGGTGCGCCGTGTCCGGTTTATGGTGGAATTGCGCAATACGCCGTTTGATCAACAAAGAGAGATTTTATTTTATGGGGTGAATGGTTTGCCGCGTTTGATGGGCGGCGCGTTAGATGCGCGGGGCAATGGGGCTTATTTAGCCGAAAAAGCGGCGCAGCGTTATGGAGCTCTTGTGAAGGAAGTGCCCTTGTCACAAAGTTGGTATGGCAAGGAAATGCCGGCTTATTTAGAAGCTTTTGGGGATGGGACGATTGTTTTGCCGCGCGATAGTGACATTGTTGCCGATCATCAAGCGCTTGCTTATGTCAATGGCATTGTGAAAATTCCAGACAATCATCGTTTTAAAGGCAGTGATGGTTTTATGCGCCATGGTGATAGCGCGATTGCTTGCGCTTTGGCTTATTTTGTCAGCCGCCAAACTCCTGAAATTTATGATTATACCCCTGTGAGAGAGGCTTATCGTTTTGATGAAAGCTCGCTCTTTTCAACGCCTTTTTTTTCAACAATGCGATCAAAGATTTATTGATGGGATGATGAGATGGTAAAACTTTTAGATCAGTGGGGCAGGGCGCTTAATATCAAAGGGTTGGAGCGAGAAGTTGCAAGCCCTACCGTTGGCGGTGTTCGTGATGTATGGTCACAAACCATTGTCAGTGGTCTGACCCCTGCGCAACTTGCTGATATTTTGCAACAGGCAGCACAGGGGCATCCAGAGCAGTTTTTCCAACTTGCCGATGATATGGAAGAGCGTGATTTGCATTATCGTGCTGTGCTTGGCATGCGTAAAAATGCCCTTACAGGGGTGGAGCCTGGAGTGATTGCCGCAAGCAACAGTGCACAGGACAAAAAGATAGCAGATGCGGTGCGGGAAGTGATTAGTGCACCTACCTTTGTTGATGATTATGTCACGGATTTGTTAGATGCTTTGGGAAAAGGCTATGCGGTTGTTGAAACTTTGTGGGACAAGAGTGCCAAGGAATGGTGGCCGGTTGCTTGGAAATGGCGTGACCAGCGGTTTTTTCAATTGGATCGACGGGATGGTTTTCATTTGCGTTTAAAAGAAGAGGGGTCTTTTAATGGAAGTGAATTGCCTGCTTATAAATTTTCTATTCACAGACCCAAGTTGAAAAGCGGTTTGCCTATTCGTTCTGGGCTTGCGCGGCTTGCAGCTTGGGCTTTTTTGTTTAAATCTTATACCTTAAAAGATTGGATGGCATTTTTAGAAGTTTATGGCATGCCTTTGCGTGTGGGTAAATATGGGGCAAGCTCTTCTCATGAGGAACGACGGGTTCTTATTCAAGCGGTGCGTGATTTATCCAGTGATGCGGCAGCGATTATTCCCAAAGAAATGGAGATTGAATTTATTGAAGCGGCAGGGGGCAGTGGCAATGCGGTGTTTGCTTCTAAGGCGGAATATTTAGATCGACAAATTTCTAAAGGTGTGTTGGGGCAAACCATGACGACGGATGATGGTTCGTCCTTTTCGCAAGCGCGCATTCATGAAAATGTGCGCCATGATATTGCCAGAGCTGATGCACGCCAATTAGCTTTAACGGCTAATCGTGATTTAATTGTGCCCTTTGTTGAGATTAATTTTGGGCGCCAAGAGCGCGCTCCCCTTGTCTATTGGCCGATTTCGGAAAATGAAGACATTAAAGCCATCAGTGATGCGCTGGAAAAACTTGTGCCTTTAGGTTTGCGTGTTGGGGCGCAAGAAGTGCGCAATAAGATTGGTTTTTCGCAACCAAAAAAGGAAGAGGATGTTTTAAAGGCTCCTGATAATGCGCTTGATGATGAGAGGGGAGAAAAGGCTCATGTTTGTGCTGATTGTGGAGGTGTTTTTGATGTTTCTGTGACAAGAGAGAGCAAGGGTGCAAAAGAGAAGGGTGGGAAATATCACGACGAATTGGACCGGCTTTCACAAGAAGCTTTAAGCGACTGGGAAGAGGACTTAGAACCCCTTTTAGAGCCTTTTAAAAAGCTTGTAAGAGAAGCAACAAGTTATGAGGATATCCTAAAAGGCTTAGATGAATTATTGGGTGAGATGGATCATCATGCATTAGCAGCGCGCTTGGCAAAAGTACAAATGATTGCACGTGGGCTTGGGTATCATGGATGAGGAACTTTTTAAAACCGCCCCTAAAGAGGTCACCCGTTATTTTGAAGCCAAGGCACTTGTTCCAAGCTTTGATTGGCGTGATATAGCACCAGAAGAACATGCCTTTTCCTTTACGGTGGCAAAATCGCTAGGCTATGATATTTTGGAGGATTTTAAGCGAGCGGTTGGAGAAGCCATAAAGCATCAAGTTCCTTTTCAAGATTTTCAAAAAAATTTGATGCCGATTTTACAGGAAAAGGGTTGGTGGGGTAAAAAGACCAGCATTGACCCCAAAACTGGTGAAAAGAGCGTGGTACAATTGGGCAGCCCACGGCGTTTAGAAACGGTCTATTGGGCCAATACCATGAGTGCGCATGCGGCAGGTGAGTGGGAGCGCACACAAAATAATAAAGAATTTTTGCCCTATCTCACCTATGCTTTGTCAAGTTCAGAACATAAGCGTTTAGAACATGAAAGTTGGGTGGGGTTTACCGCACCTGTTGATGATCCGGTTTGGGATTGGCTTTATCCGCCCAATGGTTGGCGGTGTAAATGCAGTGTGCGACAGGTAAGCCGTTATGAAGCAGAAGATTTAGGCTATGAAGAGGGGGCAGAGCCACTTCATGTTGAAAAGCAGGTTTGGCACAATAAGCGAACGGGGAAAATTGAGAAGATACCAAAGGGGATTGATCCTGGTTGGCATTCTAATCCTGGGAAACATCGGGCGCAAAATTTAAGCCGTTTTTTGAGTGATAAAGTCTCTGTGATGGGGGACAATGACAAACGCATTGCCATTGAAGATATTGTGGGTTCACCACTTTTGGAAGCCATGTTTGAAGGACGGATGCCTCGCGGGTTTATACCCATTGCACCGATACCACAAAAGGTGGGTGATGTTTTTGCAGCGGAAAATTCTCTTATTCTCTTATCCGCAGACAGTGTGAAACATATTTTGTTAGAGCATCAAGCGCGTGATCTTCGCTTGGATGATTTTCGAGGCGCCATTCAAACACTCATTCGCCCCCATGGAATTATCAGGCGAAAAGGTGTACCGAGCGTTGTGTTTTTGGGTGAAAATGATGGGGTATGGTGGCGCTTAGCGGTTAAATTTGTGGCAAGCAAACAAGAATGGTGGTTGACCTCCATGCATAAAAAAAGCTCTAGAGAAATTGGACGCTTATTGGATGCGGCTGAAAAAAAGGGCGAGAGGTTGTTGTAAAGAGAACACCGGAAAGACCTGCTGGCTTTTGTGAAAAGAGAAGGCGTGGAGGGCGGTCAACTCCTCGCAGATCCGGTAAAACCGTCCTGGTATAACTGGCTCACGCCTCGTGGATAGAAGTAACAGTTTAAAAGTTTAAAAGCAATCTTTAAAAAAACGACTTGAGAAAAACCATGTTGGCTTTTGTGAAGAGAGTCGATGCGTGAGAAAATGAGAAGGCGTGGAGGGCGGTCAACTCCTCGCAGATCCGGTAAAACCGTCCTGGCAAAACTGGCTCACGCCTTACCTCCAATGATATAATGTTTTTAAGCCAAAAAGCAATTTTTAAAAAAAACGGCTTGAGAGAGGCTTTTTTTGTATAAGGCGATAAATTGTACCTCTCACTTCACAACGGCGCTCTATCGTCTTTGAAGTGCCTTTGAAAACGATTTTATGGGATGGTTTGGCACGGGGGTTTCTCTCACAAGGAGAAGAATAGGGAAAAGAGTGCTTTTTTGAGAAATGCTCTTTTGACTGACAGTGTCAGACTTATGGTGGGAGTAAGTTTCATGCATTGTATTGCCAATGACAATTGTAAAGCAATAGGCAATGTATGGAACAGGAATTTCACGAAGATCAAAAAGATGGGGATGCAGAAACATTTCATGCTGCGTTAATAGATCTCTGTCCAGACGTTTTATGCCAAGACATTTCATGTGAAGACGCCACCGTTAGCCAAGCGCCTGAATGGGTAGAGCTTTTGCCCAAAGCGCCCCATGTGAAGGCACGTGATGGACGACAATGGCATTATAACCCGCAAACTATTTTAAAAGCCTTTGCAGCCAATAAAGGACCGCTTGTGATTGATTATGAGCATGGGCAACATCACCGTGCGAGAAATGGTTTAGAAGCACCTGCCAGTGGCTGGATTGAAGAATTAGCAGAGCGGGATGGTGCGATTTGGGGGCGTGTTAAATGGACCGATATGGCCGCTAAAAAGATTGTTGCCCGAGAATATCGCTATCTTTCGCCTGAGTTTCGCCATTCCAAGAAAGGTGAAATTTTAAATTTAGCAGGTGCTGGTTTGGTGAACCGTCCAGCCCTTGTCATGACGGCTTTAAGCCGTGAACAGCCTTCCCCTATAACTTTGACGGAGAAAATGATGGATTTGACAGCCATTGCCAGTGCACTATCGCTGGCAGAAGATGCTAAAGCGGATGAGGTTTTAGCAACGCTTAAAGCGCGCGAAAAGGAACGCGTGGAATTAAATGCCCAATTAACAAAAGCGCGAGAAGATTTAGCGCTTTTGCAAGAAGAGCAAAAAAACAGTGCCATTGAGAGTCTTTTAGACAAGACCATTGAAGAGGGCAAGATTTTGCCGGCTGCTCGCGAGGAATATCGTGCGCTCTGTAGCCTTGAAGGGGGGATGGAGCATTTTAAAAGTTTGGTCGAGAAGTTGCCGGCGCTTGCCTCAACAAGCCCTTTAGAAGTGTGTGCCTTAGCGCAAGAACCAAAGCTTGCTCCAGAAGAGGTTGCCCTTGCGGCACGCCATTATCAGGAAGAGCAGAAGCAAAAAGGCTTCGACATCACCATTAGCCAAGCGGTTGAGTATATTAGCGAGCAAAAGGAGCGCCCATTATGAGTACGATGATTTTGATTAAATCTTTTCGCGCTGGAGATGTGATTTCACCTTATTGCATTGTTGCAGCGCGCGGTGATGGAATGGTGGCAACGGCTTCTGGTAAGGGTGATAAATTATTAGGGACTGCTGGGTCATTGAGTGCCAAGGCTGGTGAGATGATTGATGTTGGCCAATGTGGTTGGGGCGAAGTGGTTTGTGGAGGCAATGTTTCCTTTGGTGATTTTTTGACCTCTGACCCCAAAGGACACGCCATTAAAGCGGAAGCCGCAGATCGCACCATTGGTATTGCCATGAGTGATGGTTCTGCTGGTGATGTTATTTCTTTTAAAATTAATTAATCGAGGCATAAAATGAACAGACCTTTTCCCATTGATCCAACACTCACCGCTATTGCTATTGGTTATCGCAATCCAGCAGGTTCTCTTATTGGCGATAGAGTTTTGCCACGCGTTTGTGTTTTAAGTGAGGTGTTTAAATATAGTGAATTTCCTTTAGCAGAAAATTTTACCGTGCCTGAACTTGAGGTTGGGCGAAAAGGGCGCCCGAATGTGGTGGAATTTTCTGCCTTTGAACGGGAAGCCAGTGTCAAAGATTACGGACTTGATGATTTGATTCCCAATTCAGATATTGAAGCAGCGGCACGCGCACGGGCAGAAAAGCGCTCTCGTTATAACCCCGAAAAGACAGCTGTAGAGGGACTTGCCAATTTGCTAGAATTGGGGCGTGAAGTGCGTGTTGCAGCTCTTGTGCAAAGAAGTGAAAATTACGCACCAGAGCGGGTGATTACGCTTAAGGGTGAAAATAAATTTAGCGATTATGAGAAATCTGACCCTTATGCCACTTTAGATGAGGCGATGGATAAAAGTCTCGTCTATACGCCCAACACCATTGTGATGGGCAAAGTTGTTTGGTCAAAACTCAAACGTCATCCCAAAATCATTAAAGCCGTTAAAGGGGGTGGCACTGCTGATGGTTTTGTCACCAAGGCGCAATTTGCTGATCTGATGGAAATACACCCCGATCGTTTACTCATTGGTGAATCGCAAGTGAATTTGGCACGTAAAGGGCGTTCGGCACAATTGGCACGCGTGTGGGGCAATAAGATTGCACTGCTTTATATTGACCCTACCAAACAACAGGCAGATGGTTCGGTGATCAGTTGGGGCTTTAGCGCCCAGTTGGGCGAGCGTTTGTCTGGAGTGATCCAAGATCCAGATATCGGCTTGTCGGGTGGTAAACGGGTGCGTGTGGGGGAACGTGTGTGTGAATTGGTTGCCGCAAAAGATGCCGGTGTTTTGTTGCAAGAAGTTGTCTAAGGGAAACTTTTAAACATGGCTTATGCAAGCAAAACATTGATTGAAGAGCTCTGGGGTGATGACTTCTTGGATGATTTGTGTGGGATGGATGAGAACTCTGATCCAGTTTTTTCAGAGCAAGCCATTGCCCGCGCGCTCGAACAGGCAAGTGGTGAGATTGATGTGCATTTGTCTCATCGCTACTCAATCCCCATTGCTGGACAGCCGGCGGCTCTGGGTATGATCTGTGTCAATATTGCTGTTTATAATTTAGCCATACGCCATACGGCGCTGACCACGACCATTGAAGATCGTTACAAACAGGCGGTTGATTTGCTGAAACGTATTGCCGAAGGCAAAGCGGGTTTAGGCATAGATGAACCTAAAATTATGAGCGAAGATGGACCGGTTCGTGATGGGGCTTTTTTTCATGCCAAGCCGCGTTTGATGGGAAGGTAACATGTCTGTTGCAACCCATATTGAGATTAAAGAGACAGGGCTTGAAGCGGCTTTATCCTTTTTGCAAAAGGGCGCTGATAGCTCGATGGGGACTTTGGCACAAGGGGTTGGGCGTCTCATCCAAGAAAGCACAAGGCGGCGGATTCAAAGCGAAAAAAATTCTGCCCAAGGAGAGAAGTGGAAAAACAATTATGCCCGCACCTCCATTCTTTATGCCAGTGGGGCGCTTTCACGCTCCATTGATATGAAAGCTTCACCAGAACAGGTGATTGTGGGCTCTGGGTTGGTTTATGCGCGGATTCATCAATTAGGTGGGGTTATTCGCCCGAAAAATGGCAAGACACTGCGCTTTTTTCTTAAAAGCGGCAATGCACACCGCTTTGTTTGTGTGCATCAAGTGACTATGCCGGCACGCCCTTATTTGGGGCTTTCAGAGCACAATAAAGTGGAAATTGTCAAAGCGACAGAAGACTGGCTGGAAAGGGTCTTTTCATGAACCAAACGATCACACAAGCAGGGCGCATTAATCAGTTTCGTGAAGCGGTGATAAGGAGCCTTAAAGGCGCTTTGCCGGATGTGCGTGATTGCGGCTGTCAATTTGGACGTTTTAATTTAGAAGAACTTGAAACACAGATGCTGGTGGCTCCAGCAATACGGGTTGCGGTGTTAGAAAGCCGTTTGAATCCTGTAGCAAGTGGACAGATGAGTGCTGATCTTCATTTAGGGGCTTTTATTATTACCACAGGTAAAGAGCGTGATGTTTCCAGTTGGCTTTTAGCAGAAGCCATTGCGGTGCTTTGTCATAGCGGGCAATTGTGGGGACTAACGCATTTGAGTGCCCCGCGTGAGGTGCAAATTGAACCGATTATCTCTGCGGCGATTAAGCAGCGTGGTGTATCGATAAGCGTGGTGGAATGGCACCAAGATTTGCATCAGTTGGGACATGATATTTTTTGTGATGAAGGACAACTCAAAAGTGGTTTGATTTCATGGGACAATGAGGTGGGGGCATGAATGATGCGCATTTGTTGAGTGACACCTTACGACAAATAATGAAGCGTCTTGATGCGCTTGAACGCTGTCTTGCCAACCAGCACATGATCGGGCGGGTTGTGCAAGTTGATGGCCATAGGGTGCGGGTGAAACTTTCCGAACAGGGTTCCAATGGACAAGCGGTTTTATCGCCTTGGTTGCAAGCGCAAGAAGCTTCTGGCGCTCTCTCAAGCAATATGCCCCTCCATGTTGGTGATCCGGTGCGGTTGTTAAACCCCCATGGTGAGATTGGTTCTGCCTCTCTGGTGGTGCGCGATAGCTATAGTGAAGATGCACCTAATCCCGCACGCTCTTTCCAAGAGTTGGCGCTCTGTTATGCGGGTGGCGCTTTGCGGATGACAAAAGATGAACTTATTCTCTCCCATGGGGAAAATCAAATTCATTTGAGTGCACAAGGTTTGGTGCTTTCTCATCAATCAACCCGTGTTGAATTAACGGGCAGTGTGCGGATTCAAGCAGAAGATTTACAGCACAATCAAAAATCTGTTGGCGCAAGCCACAAACACGGTGGGGTCAAAATGGGTCCCTCCACAACCTCTTCCCCCCTTTAAAGGAGTTTTATCATGCGTGAGAACACTTATGTTATTTTAACCAATGCCGATTTTGTTGCAGGCAAGCGTTCACCGGGCAAAGGTGAAGAAATTTGTTTAAGTGAGGAAGCGGCTAAATATCCGTTGCTGCTTGGTCAGATCGCTGAAAAACCAGCCCCTGTTGTTGCGGCGGCCCCAACTGTTTCTACCACAAAGACAAGTAAAGGAGCTTAAAGCATGCGGTGCGGGATGAGCGAAAAGGATGGCTCTCTTTTATATGGCTTTGCGCATTGTCAACAGTCACTTCGTAAATGTCTGACGACAAGAATTGGGACACGGGTTTTGCGTCGTCATTATGGATGTGATGTTGGAGCATTCCAAGATGCCAATGCTGATCCTGCGACGATGATGCAGCTTTATCAAGCAATTGTTGAAGCACTCGATGATCCAGAGTGTGGAGAGCCTGGGTTTTCGTTGCAGAGGATTGATCTGACAAAAGCAACGCGTGAAGGCACGTTCCATTTTGTTTTAACGGGTGTTTTTTATCCCAATGGGCATTTGGGAGATTGGTCACACCAAGAGCCAATGAGCATCAATTTAGAGGTTGGTGATGACTGAGTTTGAACCTTTATCCTTTTCACAGATTCCCCCTCCACAACTCCCTCTGCCACAAATTATTGAAGAGCTTTCTGTTGAAGCAATTTTAGAGCAAAAGATCACGCGTTTGACTGAGCTTTTTGCAGCGCATCATATTCCTTATAATGTGGAAAAGACGGCTTATGATCCGGTTGTCATTCAATTGCAAGCGGCGGCTTATGAAGAGTTGCTATTGCGCCAGCGAATTAATGAAGTGGCGCGGGATAATTTACTCACATTTGCCCATGGAACAAGTTTAGATCATTTGGGGGATTTTCATGGGGTCACGCGCCTTTTGGATGAAGATGATGAGCGTTTGCGCCGCCGCATTCGCTTGAATAGACAAGGACATTCCACAGGTGGCACAGCGCCACGTTACCAATATTTTGCCCTCTCAAGCGATATCCATGTCAAAGATGCTTTTGTTTATCGTGAGGGTAAAAGTCCGCTTATTCATGTTGCGCTTTTTAGTGACGCTCCTTCAGGGGTGGCTGATGAGGCTTTAATTGCAAAGGTGCAAGCAGCCCTTGATGCCCCCCATGTTAAAATGACCAATGACCACATCCTTGTGAAAAGCGCGGTACAGCGGATGATCAATGTTTCTGCTGATTTTTGGTTGTTACCGGATGAAGGCTCCTTTGTTTTGGAAAGAGCGGAGCAGAATTTAAGAGCAGAATGGGCGCGTGCATGGAGGCTTGGGCGTGATTTGTCTTTAAGTTGGATACTAAGCCGCTTGATGGTTGAGGGCGTTCACCATGTGAACATAACGCAACCTTTTGAGGATATTTTGGTCGCACCGGATGAAGCAGTCGCACTAGGGGATATTGTTTTGTTTGAACGGGGGCGTGCTTATTGATGCTTTCCTCACTTTTGCCCCCGAATTCGAGCTTGTTTGAACGTTGTTTTGCAGAAGCAATGGCTCTTGAACTTCACGTTAAAACTGCACTCGAAGAAATACCTCGCGCGAAATTTATTACGCGTCCGCCTTCTTGGTTGCCCTTTTTAATAGACGAATATGGCTTACAAGAATTAAACCCTTATTTCTCTAACCTTTATGATTTAATTGATCAGGGTCTTGCATGGCAAAATATTCGCGGCTCCCTTGCGGCAATAGAGATGGGGCTTGAATGGCTAGGGATTTCGGCACGCTTTCAACCCGCCTGGACGGG
>NZ_JBHINK010000002.1:0-279527 GCF_042194905.1 Bartonella sp. CL63NXGY | reverse complement strand
TCTTCCCATGATCAACGTGACCAATCGTACCAATATTAACATGCGGTTTTGTTCGTTCAAACTTGCTCTTCGCCATTGTTATTAATCTCTTGTTTTATTCCCTATTTTTGTTAGCACCTAGGGTCAGTCCTGCAAAAATGAGTCTGACCAGACTGTAAACAGCCCAATAACCACAACTCTTAGAGGCAAAACCCCACCCTATCTATAAATGGAATATCCTCCATCATACCTATTTGCCCAATCATCAACAACCATTTGGAGCGGGTAGCGGGAATCGAACCCGCATATTCAGCTTGGAAGGCTGCTGCTCTACCATTGAGCTATACCCGCATGAACCCACTTACTAACTCTCCTTCGATGAATGGTGGAGGGGGTTGGATTCGAACCAACGTAGCATACGCAACGGATTTACAGTCCGCCCCCTTTAACCACTCGGGCACCCCTCCATTACACCGATAAAGTCACGCAATGAGACATCACGACAACCATCTTGAATACCCATTCAATTCAATCTGATTGCGAAGTGGTTATGACGATTACTATTGTATCTGTCAACAGAATAAATACAGTTCTGTACAAATTTCCTGCTCATAATTTTAAATCATAGATTTTTTTCTCTCTATTTTTCTTATTAACACGCTATAAAGAAGCTATGAAAGAAAAAACATCACAAAATTCTCATTATGCTCGTTTGCGTCGCCGATATCGCGATACAAAAGGCTCTCCTTCTCGATCTTTTACACACCCAAAGAAGAAAGCTGCTTCTTTACAGCAAGGGATCATCTATCTTTATGGTATTCATTCTGTTCAGGCTGCTTTAGAAAACCCAAAAAGAATTTTAAAATGTCTTTACGTTACACAAAATGCCTTAAAACGATTAAATATATCCGAATCAGATTATCCTTGCTCTGTTACATTATGCACCCCCAAATATCTTGATTCGCTTGTTGGAAGTGAGGCTGTTCATCAAGGTGTTGTTCTGGAAACTCTCCCCCTCAAACCATGTAAACTGTCGGAACTAACCAATACTGATCTGGTCATTGTCATGGATCAAATTACCGATCCACATAATGTTGGCGCTATTATGCGCTCTGCAGTTGCATTGAAAGCTAAAGCACTTATTACAACTTGCCGTCACTCTCCCCACGAAAGCGGTGTTCTTGCGAAAGCGGCATCTGGAGCTCTGGAAATGATTCATTATATTACCGTACGAAACCTCGCTGAAGCTCTTCAAGAACTTCATCAAACAGGTTTTACAAGCTTTGGTCTCGATTCAGAAGGTGACCAACCTCTAGAAACAGCATTAACAGGGAATAAAATTGCTCTTGTTTTAGGAGCAGAAGGTAAAGGTTTACGTAAAAAAACACGCGAAACCGTTTGCGCTTTAACACGCCTTGATATGCCTGGAAATATTAAGTCATTAAATGTTTCAAATGCAGCAACAATAGCACTTTATGTGGCACATCAATATCTTAGATCCTAGTTTTTAATTTTTTGTGAAACATCAAAAAAACCAACCAACAAAAAACCCGCAAAAAAACCGCCAATATGAGCTTCCCATGCTATTGAGATGCCATTTTCTTCAAACAAAATAGAAGAAATACCTATGATAAAATCAGTCGCTAGCCATACACTCATATAAACAAGCACCCCCTTAGAACACAGAGCTTTTTTGACAGACAATAAAGGTCCCAAAAGTTTTTCGTTCTGCGCATTGACAGCTAGATTCCCACTAGGAAAACCGTAACGTGCAATAGCACCCATCATTCCAGATACGGCACCTGACGCCCCAATAAGTGATATGGTACTTTCTTGATGAAATGTAAAATAAGTCAAAACAGAAATAACTGCCGTTAACACCCAAAAAATTAAAAAACGTAAAACACCAAAATGCCTTGCTAAAGGAGAGCCAAAAACCAAAAGCCAAACCATATTAAGAGCAACATGTTTAAAACTACTATGCATAAATGAATAACTCACCATGGTATAACAAAATGCTACAGGATCCCCCTTAAACAATGCTGGTATAAATGAAAAAAACTCAAGGCTTTCAACATAAAACTGATGAGAAAAAAAATACTGAGAAATGCAATAAAGACAAAAACAAAATGCTATCAAAACAACTATAATAAATGGAACATTCAATAAGGGTTCTTTAGGTTGTTTCGGCAATCGGGAAACATCATTATGGTGGTGACTAGAAACTTTCATTGTATAAAATCTCGTACTTTTCAGAAAATGGGTTATTCTTTATACAAAATAAATATACCACTCCCAGTGATACAAAATCTTTTTAACGCCTCTTCGAGGCCCCTTTTAAAATTTTCAATAGCTCTACATGAAAACACGTGTATTTTATACAAAAGATTTTAAAAAGCACGGATACCAAGAATATGATTTACAAACTTAATGGTATTCTGCTTACTTAAATGTGAAGTTATCATGCAATATACAAGAACTTACAAATAGACAAACTCACTTATGAGTGTGGTATATAATAAAAATATATAAACATTATTTTCTTACTAGAAATATATTGATTATTGCATTTTTTAACCAAGCTATACTTCGATTGATAAACTTTAAAGAATCTTAAATCTCAATTTTTCCATTAATATAGCCTGCATTGCTTCTACGCTTTGAACGAAAAGCGACATCTCTATGAGAAAAAATACCAATACAGCGTTCTCTAGATATAATAATTAGTGTTTCATGATGAATTACTTACTTGATAGTCTGTTTCCCTCATAAATGCAAAAGCGTCAGTTCATCTCTTTAACAAATATAAACAAGCCTTTCATTTCAACCTTTTACAGATATAATTCAAGAACTGTCTCTTATGAAACACTGAAAAAATATGTTTATTCTAATGATGCATCTTTGAATTTAAACAGTTCATGACGGAGTTTTTTATTCCTTTCTTAGACAGTCTTATTTACACATCCGTTACTTTTAACGCGCAAGAGAATAGTTTGGATCAATTCAATATAAAAAATTTTAAATGAGGTAATCATAGGAATTTGAACCTCCTATTAAGTTGTAAAATGATAAATAACCATTATAAATCAATGTATTATAAATAGATAATACACTAATCATTGAAGAGGAAGATCTTGAGAATTCTGCTTGCAATCCTTTAACCATACATCATAAATAGGATGCTCAACAGCGTTCAAACCAGGACTATCCGCAAACATCCATCCTGTAAAAATACGCCGTATTTTTTTATCTAATGTCACTTCATTGACTTCAACAAAACCTGTTGTACGCGTGGGTTCATCTTTAGAGCTCGTATAACACGCACGTGGAGTTACCTGTAATGCACCGTACTGATAAATTTTACCAAGAGTAACTTCAAAACGTGTAGTCCGCCCCGTGATTTTGTCAAGACCCGCAAAAACAGCAATTCCATTGCTAATACGTTCAGCCCGCACTCCACTATTTAAGGATAAAAACACTAAAATTCCCATTAAAAAAATATAAAAAAAATGCCTCACCCCTAACAATAAAAAAAATCTCATCATATCAAAATCAATCGCACCTTAAAAAAATAATTCTTTTCATAACATAGAGTCAAATAAGACAAAAATACACACGCACATTAAAACATGTTATTTTTTAGGTGACCACGCATCATAATCTTCATGCACACAAGAACGCTCTCCATTGGAGGTGATAGCCCCCTTTGGTCGATAGTCCTCACTTGTTCCTGTCATATTTGCAACATGAGGCTTTTCCCATTCATAAGGATGATAATCCTCCTGTGTTGGTGGATACTCACAGCGATGATGAATCCAGCCGTGCCAACCTGGTGGAATAGTAGAGGCCTCAGAATAGTCTTTATAGATAACCCAACGGTGCGGATAACCATCCTTATGAAGTCCTCCTTCATAATATATATTTCCAAATTGATCTTCCCCTATCCGCTTACCTTTGCGCCATGTGAAAAAACGCGTACCAATGGTATTGCCATTCCACCATGTGAAGATTTGCTTAAAAAAACGAGCCATCTGCTATTCCATTCATTTAGTGCGCTCATGAAATTAATCGTTGGAATAAAATTATTAACGATTGAAATTATCGAAAAAGTTACTCGTAAATTCAACTACAATTCCAATTGATAGGTTAACGTGCTATCCTTTAATTTCAAGAAGATATCATATGTATGGCTTCTTCTCCACCCCATAAAAATTTAATCTATGCCAAGTTTCATCTTAACCAATTCATTAACAGCTTGGGGATTTGCCTTACCACCTGTTGCTTTCATTACCTGTCCAACAAACCAACCAGCTAAAGCAGGTTTGTGCTTTGCTTGCACAACTTTATCAGAATTATTAGCAACGATCTCATCAACAGCTCTTTCAATAGCCTTTGTATCCGTTACCTGCTTCATATTTCGCTCTTCTACAATTTGGCGTGCATCACCCCCCTCATTCCAAATAATCTCAAAAAGATCTTTGGCAATTTTTCCAGAAATAACTCCTTCTTTTATGAGATCAATAATACTTCCCAATTGATTTGGCGATACTGGGGACTCTTCAATCTCACGATTATCTTTATTTAAAGCCCCTAAAAGGTCGTTAATCACCCAATTGGCAACTATTTTTCCATCACGCCCACGCGCTACCTCTTCAAAATAATCAGCAATAGCCTTTTCTGTCACAAGAATGGAAGCATCATACACTGTCAATCCCATTTCCTTAATAAAACGTGCTTTTATAGCGTCAGGCAATTCTGGTAAGTCTGCTGCCAAAGCATCCACAAATGCTTGATCAAATTCTAATGGTAAAAGATCAGGGTCAGGAAAATAACGATAGTCATGCGCTTCTTCCTTTGAGCGCATAGAACGCGTTTCACCTTTAGCGGCATCAAAAAGCCGAGTCTCTTGATCTATGACGCCTCCATCTTCTAAAATTGCGATCTGACGACGCGCTTCATACTCAATTGCTTGACCAATAAAGCGAATAGAATTAACATTTTTAATTTCACAGCGCGTTCCAAAATCTTCACCAGGACGACGAACAGATACATTGACATCTGCACGCATAGAACCTTCATCCATATTGCCATCGCAAGTGCCCAAATAACGAACAATCGTACGCAATTTTGTCATATAGGCTTTGGCTTCATCTGATGAGCGCATATCAGGTTTGGAAACAATTTCCATAAGAGCAACACCAGAACGATTAAGATCTACAAAAGACATCGTTGGATGTTGATCGTGCATCGATTTTCCAGCATCCTGTTCAAGATGCAACCTCTCAATTCCCACTTCAATATCCTCAAATTGGCCATTCGAATCTGGACCAACAGATATGATAATCTTTCCCTCTCCCACAATGGGATAGCGAAATTGAGAAATCTGATACCCCTGCGGTAAATCTGGATAAAAATAATTTTTGCGATCAAAAACAGACTTTAAATTAATATGCGCCTTTAATCCTAACCCCGTTCGAACCGCTTGACGAACACATTCTTGATTAAGAACAGGCAACATACCTGGCATGGCTGCATCAATAAGTGATACATGATTGTTCGGCTCTGCACCAAATTTTGTTGATGCTCCTGAAAAAAGTTTTGAATTTGATATGATTTGCGCATGAACTTCCATGCCAATGATGACTTCCCAATCACCTGTAACTCCAGAAATAAAACGCTTAGAATCAGGAGTACGCGTATCAATGATGCTCATTGCCAATCCACTACCAATATTTAAAATATACTCATGGCTTATCTAAAACCATTCTCTCAGTGTAACCCCAGAACATAAATCTTACAACACAAGCCCGTTTCTATCGGGCTTGTTCTGTTTGCATAAATATTAAGCTTTTTTAGGAGCCTTTTTCTTAGCTGGTTTTTTCTCTGTAGACGTTTCTTTCACTGCAGACTTTTTCTTTGCCGGCTTTTCTTCAGGAACATCTGATTCGTCATATTCTTTCATCAACTCTTCAACCGTCACTTCTTTATCTGTGACTTTTATCTGTGCTAATAAATGATCAATGACCTTTTCTTCAAAAATCGGAGCACGTAGATTTTCAACAGCTTCCGGAGTCCTACGGAAAAAATCCATAATCTCTTTCTCTTGTCCAGGATACTGGCGAACCTGATCAAAAACGGCTGCTTTTAGCTCATCCTCACTAACTTTAACACCAACCTTCATTCCAATTTCAGAAAGCACCAAACCAAGACGAACACGACGCTGCGCAAGGACACGATATTCCTCCCGTGCCTTTTCTTCTGTAATACCTTCATCTTCAAAACTGCGCCCAGCCTTTTTCAAATCATCATTAACCTGAGCCCATATATTGTTAAACTCAACTTCTAAAAGTTCTTCAGGAATCTCAAAATTATAATCAGCATCTAAAGCATCAAGAATTTGACGCTTAACTTTTTGACGTGTCACTGAACCATATTGGCTTTCAATCTGCCCACGAACGACCTCACGTAAGCGATCTAGAGACTCTAAACCAACTTTTTGCGCTGCTTCATCATCAATTTTTAATTCATCTGGTTTAAAGACAGCTTTGATAGTAATGTCAAACTCTGCTTCCCGTCCCGCCAAATGTGCCGCACTGTAATTATCTGGAAATTTAACAAAAATCGTTTTTGCATCCCCAGCTTTCACACCAACCAATTGCTCTTCAAAACCAGGAATAAATTGTTTTGACCCAAGAATCAGTTGTGCATCACTATCTGCCCCACCTTCAAATGGAACGCCTTCAAGCTTACCTTGATAATCTATGGTAATACGATCACCTTCTTCAGAATTCCCCTCTTTTAGGGAATAATTACGCGTAGAAGAAAGGACGCGTTTGACTTGATCATCAATATCCTGTTCAGGAACAGTTGCAATTTCACGGATAACCGTAATGTGTTCAAAATCTTTAATGTCAATTTTTGGTAAAACTTCATACTTTAAACTAAAAGTAAAATCAGCTTTGCCATCTAGAATTTTTTCATCTTCATCTATATCAATTTTTGGCTGCATCGCTGCACGTTCATTGCGGTCTGCTAAAATAGAACGGGGTGCATCACTGAGTATCTCATTGAGAATCTCCGCCATAAAGGATTTACCATACATTTTTCGCAAATGCCCACTAGGCACTTTACCGGGACGAAAACCATTAAGCTTGATTTTTCCCTTGGTATCATCCAATCGTTCATTCAACTTTTCTTCTAAATCTTTCGCTGGAACCACGATCTTAATTTCGCGCTTCAGTCCTTCATTAAGCGTCTCGGTAACCTGCATTAAACACCTTCATTTTTCTAAGGAGAGGGATCAACCCACTCTAATAATCATTACATTCTAACACTTCGAGTGTTACATTTACCATGAAGCGGAATTTCAGACACGTAGAAATCCGTAGCACCTAAGGGATTGCTTTGGTGCGGATGGAGGGACTCGAACCCCCACGGTCTCCCGCCAGAACCTAAATCTGGTGCGTCTACCAATTTCGCCACATCCGCTCAAACTTACAAGCTAATAACCTTATACAAGCGGCGTTTCTATACCATTAATTACAGAAAAAAAGCAAACAAATATATTAAAAAAAACAAAATCTATGCTTTTCATACATAACTGCTTACGCTAAAAGTCAATTATGTTAAAGACATTTGATATCCCAATTCATATCATCGGTGGCGGTCTTGCGGGGTGTGAAGCGAGCTGGCAAATCGCTCAATCAGGAATTCCTGTTGTTTTGCATGAAATGCGGCCTGAAAAAAAATCAGATGCCCATAAAACAGATAAATTGGCAGAACTGGTTTGTTCAAATTCGTTTCGTTGCGATGATTCATTAACAAATGCCGTAGGGCTTTTACATGCTGAAATGCGATTAGCAAAATCGTTAATTATGAAAGCTGCTGATGCCAACAAAGTTCCCGCAGGGAGTGCTCTTGCTGTTGACCGTGATGGATTTTCAAAAACCGTTACGACAGCACTCGAAAACCACCCCCTTATAACAATCAAACGTGAAGAAGTTCAAGAAATTCCTAAAGCTTGGAAACATGTTGTCATTGCAACGGGCCCCCTTACATCGCCTGCACTTGCTCAAAAATTACAAGCAATAACCGGTATAAAAGCTCTTTCTTTTTTTGATGCGATTGCACCTATTATCCATACCGACAGTATTGATATCAACATTTGTTGGTATCAATCTCGCTATGATAAAATTGGTCCTGAGGGAACAGGAAAAGATTATCTTAATTGTCCTCTCAACAAAGAACAATATGAAACATTCGTTGAAGCGTTAAAAAATGCTGAAAAAACAGAGTTTCGTGACTTTGAAAAAACGCCCTATTTTGATGGATGCCTCCCCATTGAAATTATGGCTGAGCGCGGACTTGAAACGTTAAGACATGGTCCTATGAAACCTATGGGCTTAACTAATGCCCATAACCCTACAGTTAAACCCTATGCTGTCGTTCAATTACGCCAAGATAATAAACTTGGAACGCTTTATAATATGGTCGGCTTTCAAACAAAACTGAAATATGGTGAACAAATTCGTATTTTTAGAATGATTCCCGGTCTTGAAAAAGCAGAGTTTGCGCGTCTTGGTGGTCTTCACCGCAATACCTACCTCAACTCGCCAATTATTCTTGATCAAACCCTTCGTTTAAAACAAAAAAGACAACTACGCTTTGCAGGGCAAATTACCGGATGTGAAGGTTATGTAGAATCAGCGGCAATAGGGCTTCTTGCTGGACGTTTTGCTGCTGCCGAATATCATCATATTTCCCCTTGCCTCCCCCCACAAACTACAGCATTCGGAGCCCTTTTGAATCATATTACGGGGGGACACATCATAGATGAAAAAGCAGAAACACAGTCTTTTCAGCCAATGAATATCAATTTCGGACTTTTTCCCCCTATTGCTTCTATTAAACATTCAGGGAAACGCTTACCAAGTAAAGAAAAAAAATTAGTAAAAAAACAAGCCATAACAGCGAGAGCTCTCAATGATTGTACTCAGTGGTTAGCAGATAAAGAATCAAAGAGCTCCTGTTTATAAAAAACATACGATTCGCCTCTCACCTACTGAATAGATCTTTATGACTCTCGTGAAAAAATCATTCTAAAGCCTTTTAAAGACTGTCTCCTCCAATCAATAAATACTACCTACATTTCATCATTTATTCAATTATGTAGGTGCTGTGAAATAACTTTTGGCTATAAAAAACCTTTACCGCTATCAACAATTTAATATGATTTAATGACTAAAAAAATAATCATATAAATATATTATGAATAATCAAAAAAATAGATGAAAAATACGCACGTAATACTGTACTATCTTTATTAATAGTTTTTATATTACGTAATGTATATTATTTTATAAGAGTAATTTTTCTGTTTTGTAACTTCCTCCCTCAAAATTTGTGATGTTCTCTCATTTTAACTCTTGTATGATGAAGGAAAAATACTCGCTTGCATATCACAAGTGAAATAAAGATATGGAAAAAATATTTGTAGGATAGAGCTGGAGCTATCTCTCCCCTCTCAAATGCCAAGAAAAATCACAATATTGAAAACCAAATCTGAATATCAAAAGATTCTTTCATTTCAGGCTCTCTAATAAATCAATAAAATTATCCTCTTGGTGTGTCACAAGAAAGGTTGGCGTATAAGAGTAAAAGAATAAAACTATCCCTTATGCACTCGTCTCAGATATCTGGGGCTAGTCGCAACATTATAGGAACTGAGAAAATAGATAGCACGGTGGCACCAACATGCACTTTTATTAAGCGTAAATGGTGATATATAATAACTTTTATGGACTTTACAGAGTTTTCCGCCTCATATTATTTACGGATCTTGTTTTGAAATAAATACCGTAACACTTCAGCGTAATAAAAGTTAATATTACATTTTATAAGCCATACCCGTGCTCAATTAATACAGTGCAATATTTTTTGAAAATACTAAAAACAATATATTTTAAGCAATACATGAAAATAAAAAGTATCGCAAAGATCTCAAAGTTTTATATGAAAAATGCGCATAACACATGTGTTAAAAAAACCCGCTTATAAATAAATCGGGTTTTTTTAATGTAGCTCTAAATTATTTTTTATTAACTGCTTCTTTAAGGCTTTTTCCTGCAGAAAATTTGGGTACAGAACGTGCTGGAATATCGATTTCAGCACCAGTTGAAGGATTACGCCCCTTTGTTGCAGCACGATGAGAAACTTCAAAAGTGCCAAAACCTGGAAGACGAACATCTCCCCCTGAAGCTAAAGCTTCTGTTACAGAAGCCATAAAAGCATCAACAACAGCACCAGCTTGCGCTTTCGAAACACCTGCCTTTTCAGCAACGGAGCTAACCAATTCACTTTTATTCATAAAATATTTCCTTTCCCTATATTACCTGAACATGACTTAATCATGTTATTGGTCAGTTTATTGAAAAGTACAGCAAACAGAAGTCTTATTTTTATCCAAAACATTGTTTTTTTAGCAATAATCACAGTTATTCACGGAATTTTTCACTTTTTCCAACAAAAAACAAAATAATAACCTCAACAACGCCTTCTGCCACCTAAAAAATGCCGTTATAAATGAGATAAGTGAATCAGTGCGCAATCTGTATTCCGTCACTATCACTGCTCTCTGACCGGATTGGGACAGCCACTGTAGAGGGTTCTTTCCATTCAATAGTATCTGGAAAACGAACCAAAGCGTGTTTCAAAACTTCACTCACATGATTTACCGGAATAATTTCCATATTATTTTTGACATCATCAGGAATATCAACCAAATCTTTTGCATTTTCTTCAGGAATAAGTACTTTTTTTATCCCTCCTCGAAGAGCTGCTAAGAGTTTTTCTTTTAATCCACCAATGGGTAAAACGCGTCCACGTAAAGTAATTTCACCAGTCATTGCAATATCTTTATGCACAGCTACTCCTGTAAGGACCGACACAATTGCTGTCACCATTGCAATCCCAGCAGAGGGACCATCTTTTGGTGTCGCCCCCTCTGGAACATGAACATGGATATCGCGTTTTTCAAAAAGTGGAGGCTCAATACCAAAATCAACAGCACGAGAACGCACATAAGATGCGGCCGCTGAAATGGACTCTTTCATAATATCACGTAAATTTCCAGTTACAGTCATCTTACCTTTGCCGGGCATCATAACTCCTTCAATGGTCAATAACTCTCCGCCGACTTCTGTCCACGCAAGGCCTGTCACAACACCAATTTGATTTTCGCCTTCAATCTGATTGTAATGATAACGTTTAACACCCAAGAAATCATGAATATTACTTTCTGTAACTTTTACAGATTTTTGATGCGTTTTGAGAATTTTTGTAACGGATTTGCGGGAAATTTTCATGAGTTCACGCTCAAGGTTACGAACGCCTGCCTCACGTGTGTAAAACTGAATAATTGACCTTAGTGCTCCATCAGAAATACTGAGTTCTTTTTTAGACAAACAGTGATCTTTTAATGCCTTTGGAAAAAGATGCTGTTTAACAATTTCCATTTTCTCACATTCAGTATAACCAGCAATACGAATAATTTCCATACGATCCATTAACGGACCTGGAATATTAAGCGTGTTGGCAGTTGTGATAAACATGACATCAGAAAGATCATATTCAACTTCCAAATAGTGATCAATGAACGTACCATTTTGTTCAGGATCAAGAACTTCTAATAAAGCAGATGAAGGATCGCCACGAAAATCTTGTCCCATTTTATCAATTTCATCAAGCAAGAAAAGCGGATTAGATTTTTTTGCTTTTTTCATAGACTGGATAATTTTTCCAGGCATCGAGCCAATATATGTTCGGCGATGTCCACGAATTTCTGCTTCATCCCGGACACCTCCCAATGAGATACGAACATACTCACGCCCCGTTGCCTTTGCAATAGAGCGCGCTAATGATGTTTTCCCAACACCTGGAGGACCTAACAAACAAATAATGGGGCCTTTTATCTTTGACGCGCGACTTTGTACGGCCAAATATTCAATAATTCGCTCCTTAACTTTTTCAAGACCAAAATGTTCATTATTCATGACCTTTTCAGCAAAATCTAAATTGTTTTTAATCTTAGATTTTTTACCCCAAGGCATTGCTAATAACCAATCAAGATAGTTACGTACAACTGTCGCTTCTGCAGACATAGGAGACATATTCCGTAATTTTCTCAATTCTGCTCCAGCTTTTTCCTGCGCTTCCTTGGATAGTTTTGTATTCTTGATACGTTCTTCTAATTCAGAGAGTTCATCTCGGCTATCATCACCTGCTCCTAACTCTTTTTGAATAGCCTTCATCTGCTCATTGAGATAATATTCTCGTTGGTTTTTTTCCATTTGCCGTTTAACATGCGAACGAATACGTTTTTCAACCTGCAAAACAGAAATTTCTCCTTCCATGAAGGACAAAACACGTTCAAGACGGGCCCGCACAGGTAAGAGCTCTAATATTTCTTGCTTTTCTGCAAGTTTAATCATCAAATGAGAAGCAATCGTATCGGCAAGCTTAGAAGGATTATCAAGCTGGCCAATCGCATTCACAACTTCAGGAGAGATTTTTTTATTAAGCTTTACATAGTTTTCAAAATAAGCAATCACTGACCTTGAAAGAGCTTCAATCTCAACATCACTCTCTCTAGGTTCTTCTGTAACAGTTGCAAAAGCCTGATGATAACCTTCACTTAAAGCAAATTGACTAATTTTTGCACGTGCAGTTCCTTCAACCAAAACCTTTACAGTACCATCAGGAAGCTTTAAAAGTTGAAGAATATTAGCAAATGTACCAATATGATAAATATCCTCTGATTTTGGATCGTCATCAGAAGCATTTTTTTGTGTCACCAATAGTATTTGCTTATCAACCGCCATCGTTTCTTCAAGAGCACGAATTGATTTTTCGCGGCCCACAAAAAGTGGAACAATCATATGGGGGAAGACAACAATATCACGAAGAGGTAAAACAGCATAAACCCCATCTCTTACTTCATCTGTCTTTTCATCAATATATTGCATAACTCTCCTTTCTGGAGCCTATGAGCTACCTACAACAACCAGCTCACCTTTAGAAAACCTCAGCTCTTCACTGTACATGAAGTGGTAATTACTCATACATAAATCAAGCATTATAATGATATTATTAGAAACACCCATCAAATACCATTCATTACCACCTTTTATATTGTGCATCGCACAATGTCATGCTGATACATTTTCTTTATCTTCTGCACGTTCTGAGTAAATATAAAGAGGACGCGCTTTCCCATCAACGACATCACTCGAAATAACCACTTTTTGAACGCCTTCAAGAGCCGGTAGCTCAAACATCGTCTCAAGAAGGATCTTCTCCATAATTGAACGCAAACCACGAGCACCAGTTTTACGTTCAATTGCTTTCTTTGCAATAACACGTAAAGCATCTTCATGAAATGCTAACTCGACATTCTCCATTTCAAAAAGACGCTGATATTGCTTTACTAACGCATTTTTAGGTTGTGATAAAATTTGCATGAGGGCGTTAACATCTAAATCCTCTAAGGTAGCGACTATAGGAAGGCGTCCAATAAATTCTGGTATTAAACCAAATTTTATAAGATCTTCAGGCTCTAAATCACGAAAAATTTCACCGACACAACGCTCATCAGGAGCCTTAACGGTCGCAGAAAAACCAATAGAAGTTTTTTCACCACGCCCTGAAATAATCCGTTCTAAACCTGCAAAAGCTCCTCCACAAATGAATAAGATGTTTGTGGTGTCAACCTGAAGAAACTCTTGTTGCGGATGCTTACGTCCACCTTGAGGAGGAACAGAAGCAATCGTTCCTTCCATAATTTTTAATAACGCTTGCTGAACTCCTTCCCCCGAAACATCTCTTGTAATAGAAGGATTATCTGCTTTACGAGAAATCTTATCAACCTCATCGATATAAACAATACCACGCTGTGCACGTTCAACATTATAATCTGCTGCTTGAAGAAGCTTAAGAATAATATTTTCAACATCTTCCCCCACATAACCTGCTTCAGTCAAAGTGGTCGCATCCGCCATCGTAAAAGGTACATCAATAATACGTGCTAATGTTTGTGCGAGATAAGTTTTACCGCAGCCCGTTGGACCAACAAGAAGAATATTTGATTTTGCCAACTCAATATCATTGCTTTTAGACTGATGCGCCAACCGTTTATAATGATTATGCACAGCAACAGAAAGAACACGCTTCGCATGCTGCTGACCAATAACATAATCATCAAGAACTGTTATAATTTCCTGTGGCGTGGGAACACCATCACGCACCTTAACCCCAGAAGACTTATTTTCTTCCCGAATAATATCCATGCAAAGCTCTACACATTCATCACAGATAAATACAGTAGGCCCCGCAATGAGCTTACGCACCTCATGCTGACTCTTGCCGCAGAACGAGCAATAGAGAGTATTTTTTGATTCGTTCCCGCTATTGCTAATTTTGCTCATTTTTCTTTCCTTTCACCACGATATATGAATACTTTGCCTTTTCAAAGGAAGCTTTTCATCATGAAAACTAAAAGACATATAGAAAACCATGCATGTCTCAATATTTTTAGGTGTTTCTCTTATTTTGCGATATTTTTTATAAAACTCTTTGATTTAAAGTAGCTGTTTTTTCTATAAAAATTCTTAATCTTTTTCTTCTTTTTCAGTTTCTGCACGATATTGTATAACATCATCAACTAAGCCAAACGCTTTGGCTTCTTCTGCTGTCATAAAATGATCGCGATCGAGAGTTTTCTCTATAACCTCATAATCTTGACCCGTATGTTGGACATAAATTTCATTTAAACGCCGTTTCATCTTTATAATATCTTGCGCATGTCGCTCAATATCTGAAGCTTGACCTTGAAAACCTCCAGATGGTTGATGCACCATAATACGTGCGTTTGGCAATGTAAAACGATGACCTTTTGCTCCAGCTGTTAACAATAAAGACCCCATAGATGCCGCTTGCCCCATGCAAAGCGTAGAAACAGGAGGGCGAATAAACTGCATAGTATCATAAATAGCCATACCAGATGTTACGACACCACCTGGAGAATTAATATAAAGACTAATTTCTTTTTTAGGATTTTCCGCTTCTAAGAAAAGCAATTGTGCACAAACAAGCATTGCCATACCATCTTCAACAGGACCATTAATAAAAATAATCCGCTCCTTTAAAAGACGGGAAAAAATATCATAGGCCCGCTCACCACGATTGGTTTGTTCAATAACCATAGGAACAAGGCTTAATGCTGTTTTCATTGGATCACTCATATTTTTACTTTCCGTTCATATAACAACCGCTCTTTACACATTCAATGTTTTTATCCATATGCTAACATTACTCTCTTGTGCAAGCTACAATCAAGAGATGTATAAGATAGATTAAAATCTCAATAGTTAAAATAGCAATAATAACTCTACCTAAACAAATGATGAACATCAGGAATGCGAGATACCGCCCAATGGTAAAAACTTCCTTCCTGAGGTCTTTTCGTGGTCTTTGTCTTTCTGTGAATATGAAAGCCTATCAAGCGTGAATCTGTAAGCGGCTTTACGCCAAAAGCTGGTTCAAAAATACGTTCAGTTTTTCGCCCAGTCCAATAATAAAAAGTTTCCTTTTCCCTTGCTTCATGAAAAAAACCATATCGTTTTGCTAATCGTGAAATACCATCATTGCCAAATATTGTAACGCCAAGATTTCCCGGTAAAATCGGCATTTTTTTCCTCTTTAACCAGAACGGTCTCCAAACACGACGCTTAAACCCAAGCCAATGAGGAATAATTTCTGTGCCTGCCCAATAATCTTCAAATATTTTTATAACAGGGTTATTGGGTGGAAAATAAAGTGCAGAAACGCCTACTCTTGTATTATTTTCTCTTGCCAACCAAACCTTATCGGCATCTGGATGAAATTGTTTAACAAGGTAAACATCTGTATCTAACCAAACACCTTGTTGATATTTCATCAGCATAACACGAAAAAAATCCGAGAACTGAACAATTGTACACCCTAGTTTATCATCAGAAAAATCGGGATCAAGGCGATAAATTGCTGAGCGTGGTAAAATTGATTCGGCTTCATGCAGCTCAACACCAGCAGGGAGATTATCTATTTTTTTATCATAACTAAAAAGCTTAACGCGCTGTCCAGTTTTAACCATTGAAGACAAACAAAGCCTATCCACCAATCTTAATTGTCCACTATACCAAAAAGTACAAATATCCATAGATAATACATCAAAAATATTCTAAACTTACGCGAAAGAGTTGTTCAACATCACGAACTCTATCAGCAAGAGCAAAAATCACTATTCTATCACCAGACAAAATACGCGTATCTGCCGAAAGCTGTATTATTGTCTTATTGCGATAAATTGCACCAATTCTCAAACCATCTGATAAATTGAGCTCTGATAATGACTTACCAACTAATGAAGATGTTTGCATCACTTCAGCTTCAATAATTTCTGCTCGGCCATTAAAAACTGAATGAACAGAACGAATACGCCCACGGCGCATTTGTTGCAAAATTCTCGATATTGTAACGCTATGGGGATTAAGATATGCATCCACACCAACAGCACGACTAAATTCTTGATAGGCAACATTATTAATCAATACCATATTGGCTTTGCAGCCCAATCTTTTAGCAATAATAGCGCTTAAGAGATTAACCTGATCTTGATTGGTCAATGTAATCATTAAATCGGACTGATCAATTCCCGCATCTTGAAGAATCACTGGATCTAACACGTTACCGTATAAGACTGTCGTTTTTTCAAGCTGATCAGCAATTGTAAGAGCTCTTTCTCTATGCGATTCTATAATCTTCAATTTTAATTTATGGAAACGCTTTTCAATCGCCTGTGCAACATAAAGGCCAATGTGACCACCCCCTGCAATAATCATGCGGTGTGCATCTTGTTCTTTATGACCAAAAAGCCCAACAGCACGACGCATCTGTTCACGAGAAACAACAAGATAGGTTATATCACCAACGCGTAATTGCGTTTCTGAATGTGCAACCAATAATTCCGCGCCACGTTTAATAGCGGTAACCGTCGTATGAAGATCTGGAAAAAGCTCTGTTAATTGACGCAAAGGTGTATTAATAACTGGACAATCTTCCATACATTCCAAGGCTAACGCAACAATATCATCATTACAAAAATAAAGAACATCTATTGCACCAGGTAAAGCAATACGGCGCAAAACCATTTCCCCAACTTCAACTTCTGGCGAAATAACCACATCAATGGGAATATTCTCTCTGGAAAAAAGCGTCTTATAACGTGGCTCTAAATAAGATTGTGAGCGAATACGAGCAATTTTTGTGGGCACATTAAATAATGAATGTGCTACTTGGCAAGCTACCATATTGACTTCATCAAACAAAGTAACAGCAATCAACATATCAGCTTTGTCTGCATCCGCTGCCAAAAGAACTTCAGGCCGTGAACCGTGACCAACAAAACCTCTCACATCCAATGTATCGCGAATCTTTTCAATTAATCTCGTTTCGATATCAATAACAGTAACATCATGATTTTCAGCAGCAAGACGCTCTGCTATCCCATAACCAACCTGTCCTGCTCCACAAATAATAACACGCATCGCTTAAGAAACTCCAAGCGCTTTAAGTTTACGGTGCAAAGCTGAACGCTCCATGCCTATAAATTCAGCAGTACGTGATATATTTCCACCCAAACGCCCAATCTGCGCCACTAAATATCTCTTTTCAAACAATTCTCGAGCTTCACGTAACGGCAAATCCATTATACTTTCATCTGAATCCATTTGAAGGCGTGGCAAAGAATCACTTACTTCACTGGGAAGAAAGTCCGCTGTTATAGGACCATCACCATCCCGCACAAGAATAAGAAGACGCTCAATATTATTACGTAATTGCCGCACATTACCCGGCCAAGCGTGCGTTTGCAAAATAGCAATCACATCATCACTGATTGCACGCGGTTTAATCCCAACCTGCTGTGATATTGTTTTTACAAAATGATGTACAAGTTCTGGAATATCTTCACGACGCGCTGAAAGGGGCGGAACAACAATAGGAACAACGGAAAGACGGTGAAAAAGATCCTCCCTAAAGCGCCCATCAGAAATGAGGTTTTCAAGATTTTGCGCTGTCGAAGAAATGATACGGACATCCACCTTAACACGTTTTGTGCCGCCAATTCTCTCAAATGTTTGCCCCGTTAAAACCCGAAGAATCTTCCCTTGAGTCTCACGTGGCATGTCAGCAATTTCATCAAGATATAATATACCGCCATGAGCTTCCTCTAAGGCACCGATTTTACGCTCTCTTCCCTCCATTTCGCTGCCAAACAGCTCTATTTCCATTCTTTCCGGAGTAATCGTTGCAGCATTTATTGTAACAAATGGCCCATTCGAACGCGTTGAGAGCGCATGAATAGTTCGTGCAACAGTCTCTTTTCCTGCCCCTGAAGGACCTGTTATCATGATGCGACTATTGGTTGGTGCTACTTTTTCTATGATTTGACGCAAATTTTTTATAACTGTCGATTTTCCGAGCAACTCTAATGTCTCGTTCGAACGCTTTCGTAATTCTAAAAGCTCACGTTTTAAATTTGAATTTTCAAGTGTTCTCTCTGCAACCAATACAAGTCTATCAGCTTTAAAAGGTTTTTCAATGAAATCATATGCCCCTCGCTTTATAGCGGAAACAGCCGTCTCAATATTACCATGACCAGAGATCATAACGACCGGAAGAGCCGGATATTGTGTTTTAATTTCATCAAGCAGTGCTAAACCATCGAGACGACTACCCTGTAGCCAAATATCCAAAAAAATGAGCTTTGGAATACGCTCACTAATTTGAGCCAATGCTTCATCAGAGTTACAAGCAACGCGCGTTTCATAACCTTCATCCTCTAAAATACCAGCAACAAGCTCACGAATATCTGCTTCATCATCAACAATCAAGATATCTGATACCATACTATTCCCCTATCTTATGATTTATGGCTTGTATAATATTACCCTGCTTACCCCCATCCGCAGGAAATATCAAACGGATCATCGCACCACGACCTTCATAAAAACTCTCCGGTGCATCATGAAGCTCCATGAAACCACCGTGATCTTCAATAACTTTGCGCACAATGGCTAACCCCAGTCCTGTTCCTTTTTCCCGCGTTGTTATATAGGGTTCTAATAACTTTTGTCTTTGCTCTTTAGGAAGTCCTTTCCCGTTATCAACAACATCCACAACCACCCATTCTTTCTGTCGATAAGAACGGACAAGAATATGACCGTGAATATTTTCCTCTCGCATAACTGAATCTATGGATTCGCTCGCGTTTTTGATAACATTGCAGAAAGCCTGTACAATGAGACGGTTATCAAATGCACCCATAAGTGGTAGAGTTCCTAAATCTTGCTCAAAATGAATATCATGTCGCGTCACCTCTATCAAGAAACATGCTTCGCGCAACAATTCTCGTATATCTAAAATATGCATTTTGGGTTTGGGCATACGTGCAAAAGAGGAAAACTCATCAACCATACGCCCAATATCTCCAACCTGCCGAATAATCGTGTCAATACACCGCTCAAAAACCTCTCTATCTTGTGTAATAGCTTTGTTATAACGTTTACGAATGCGTTCAGCGGATAACTGAATAGGTGTAAGAGGATTTTTAATTTCGTGCGCAATACGCCGCGCAATATCCGCCCACGCTGCTGTACGTTGCGCTGCAACAAGGTCAGTAATATCATCAATTGTTAGAACCCAAGATTGCCCCTGTCCATCATCCTCCTCCATCGTAACTTGAACATTACAGACACGCTCTTTTCCTGCAACGTTTAAAGTGACCTGTTCACGATGGTTTTTACGATCTAATGAACGCACAAACTGAAAAACCTGCCAAATTTCAGCGCTTAAAGATAAAAGACTTTGTCCAACAACGTGCTCAGAGCGAATATCAAACATCGCTTCAATAGACCGATTGATAATGGTGATATCACCATTATCATCTATACCTGCTACTCCCGCTGTTACACCCGATAACACAGCTTCAGAAAAACGCCGTCTTTCATCAATTTGATCACGCACTGCAATCAACTCATTACGCCGACTTTTCAATTCACTGACCATGTAATTAAAAGTTTTGGATAATTGCCCAATATCTCCATCTTTTGCTCGTACTGGCACGAAAATTTCCATATTTCCAGAAGCAACATCATCGGCAGCACTAATGAGAAGACGAATAGGACGCACTAAACGATCAGCAACAGCAATAGCAGCCCAAATAGCTGATAAGAATAAACTAAAAAAAAGACACAAATAAAGCATACCAAATGCAATCTGTGTCAGCAGGCGATTTTCATTTAAATCACGATAACGATCTGTATTAACTTCTGTCAAACGCAAAGCAGATAAAACACCTTTATCAACGTCACGCACCAAATATAAAAATGTGTTTGGAATGTTGGTAAATTTTAAAATAATACCAAAATAATCATGAACGCCTGGTTGAAAAGAAAAAGGTCTCGCACTGGTTGCACGTTCAATAAGATGAGAAGGAGGAATTGGCAGTTTATCTTCATCACCAAGAGCACTCGATACAAAAATAGCTCCGCTAGAACTTAACAAAAATGCACCACGCAAATTGCGTCCTATAGCATGACGCGTCAATTGCATCCTATATTCAGCTGGATTACGTTCTAAGAGTTTTTTGTTATCAAGTGCAAATGCCATCGCGTAGGATAAATTTTTTAAATTTTGAAGCATTTCATCTGCATAAGCATTTGCTAAATCAATAGAAGAGCCCACAATTTGCCGCGTTGTTGTATCAAACCATCGATCAAGTCCCAAATTTAGTGCTGGACCCGATACAAGAGCTACAGCAACAGCTGGCATTGTCGCAACAAGTGCAAACAATGAAATAAGACGCACATGAAGACGCGATCCTGCACGCCTTGAACGCCAAGCACGAATGATCGGAATCATCTCATAAAAAACGATGACAATAAGCCCTAAAACCCAAAAACTATTAATCCCTATAAGAATAAGGGTTACTGTTCTACTGGGAACAACAGGAGTTAATCCAATAAGAATAATAAACGAAACAGAGGCCGTAAGTAAAGCCAATACAATAATTGTAATCCCTAAAAAAATATATACCTTACTTAAACGATACAACTCATCGTTATAAGTATTTTTATCTATGTCTTGAAGATTCGTCACAGATGTTATATTCGTCATGAGCTTACATACCCTTATCCCATTATTCTCATATAACCTTTTGTAGCAAAAATTGACAATACTAATACTACATTTAAAATAGGGCAAATATAGTCAATGAGGAAAAGCTTCTATATTTTGCAAAATATCTTTAAAATAGACTGTGTTCGACGATACTTTACGAAGGAAATGAGATGCGATTAACAAAACAAACAAATTATGCTCTTCGAATGCTCATGTATTGTGCAGATAATCAGGGAACTCTCAGTCGTGTTCCAGAAATTGCTAAAGCATATGCCGTTTCAGAACTTTTTTTATTTAAAATCCTTCAGCTGCTTGTTCAAGCAGGTTTTATACAAACAGTGCGTGGACGCAATGGTGGAGTTAGATTGGCTAAACCCGCAGCAGAGATTTCAGTCGCTGATGTTGTGAAAGTAACAGAAGACAACTTTTCCCTAGCAGAATGTTTCGATACTGCAGAACCAACTTGCCCCTTGTTTGATTTTTGTGGTTTAAATACCGCACTTCAAAAAGCATTAAATGCTTTTTTTGAGGTGTTGTCCATGATATCCCTTGCTGATCTACAACAACCATCCTTTCAAAATCATTTTAAAATTAATGACAAAAAAGAAAACTAAGATTATAATACAAGGAGATTAAGTATTTCTATTGCAGCAATAATATTAGCCGCTGGACGGGGTGAAAGAGCAGGATCTCCCTATAAAATTCCAAAACAATATCGGCTTCTAGGACAAAAGCCGATTATTTATCATACCGTGCATTGTTTTTTGCAGCATCCAGCTATCACAACAATTATCCTTGTTATTCATCCAGAAGATCGTCAAATCTGTGAACAAGCTATTGGCGATTTTAAAGAGCGCCTTATTATCGTTGAAGGAGGCAATACACGTCAAATCTCTACCTTACATGGACTTCAGGCACTTAAAAAATTTTCCCCCCAATATGTGCATATTCATGATGGTGCACGCCCTTTTATTGAAAACAAGCTTTTTAATAACATTCACAACACTATCACGCCTCAAGAAGGTGTTCTTCCTGTTCTGCCCATCTCTGATACCCTTAAACGTATAAATAATCAGCATGTTTTAGAAACAATTCCCCGTACCCATCTTTATAGTGCACAAACTCCACAGTGTTTTCCCTTTGAACATATCTTAGCGGCCCATAAACAAGCAAAACAAGCTTGCAAACAAGAATTCACTGACGATTCTGCAATTGCCGAATGGTTTGGAATTCCTATGCGTACCGTTCCTGGGGATCCTAACAACATAAAAATTACATGGCATGAAGATTTTAATACTGCACATTTATATCTCCAAAAGAAAATGCAAATGTTTCCTGATATCCGTACCGGCAATGGTTATGATGTTCACTCTTTTGAGGATGGTGATTTTCTTATATTATGTGGTATAAAAATCCCTTTTCATAAAAAATTAAATGGACACTCCGATGCGGATGTTGCTCTTCATGCATTAACAGATGCCCTTCTTGCAACTCAAGGTGCTGGAGATATCGGTACACATTTTCCTCCCTCTGATCCTCAATGGAAAAATGTATCATCAGAAATTTTTCTCCGTCATGCTCTCGATATTATAAAACAAGCAGGTGGTCGTATCGCCAATGTTGATATCACAATTATCGCTGAAAATCCTAAAATTGGTCCCTATCGTCATGCTATGACAGAAAATCTTATGACAATACTTGCAATGACACCTGATCGAATCTCTATCAAAGCAACAACAAATGAAAAGCTTGGATTTATTGGTCGTGGTGAGGGAATTGCTGCTCTTGCAACAGCGAGCGTTCTTTATTCAGGAGAAATTCCCCAATGACATATCTTTGTGAAAAACAAGCACATGAAGTCCTTAATACCTTTCGCCAAAAAGGTTTACTGTTAACAACTGTAGAGTCTTGTACAGGGGGACTCATTGCTGCAAGCCTCACAAATATTGCAGGATCGTCAGATGTTCTCGATTGTGGATTTGTTGTTTATTCAAATGAATCCAAAACACGCCTTGTTGGCGTTTGTGCTGAACTTATAAGAACCTATGGTGCCGTTTCAAAAGAAGTTGCTCTTGCAATGGCTGAGGGTGGATTAAAACATTCACAAGCTGACATTGCAGTTTCTGTAACAGGGATTGCTGGTCCAGGAGGTGCAAGTCTTGATAAACCTGTAGGACTTGTGCATTGCGCAGTTGCTTACAAAAATCACCCCCCCCTGCACAAAGAAATGCACTTTGCTCATCTTAATCGCAATGCTATCCGCCATGCAACTGTTGAAAATGTTTTTAAAATGATTCTGGAATTACTTCACTGAATTCCCCATACTAATTTCAAAATTCTCTATTCCACATTGAGTCTATAATCGCCCACAACTTGAAAATGAAAGACCTGAATAGCGTAAAGTTATCTCACTTCAGCCCTGTGTAGGTTGAATTAATCAAATTTATTCACTTGCACGCCACAAGAGAAAAAAACTGTAGTAAATAAAATGATTAAAGAAAGGGACACTTGTACCTCTCTCTCAAGTGCTAAGAGCTGGCGCAACATCTTGAGAGATGGCAAATAAATGGTGCAGGCTGACTTGTTCATAAACGTACAGATGTGGAGTTTATATGCTTTTACGAAGGATCTATACTATTTATTATGAGCACTATTATGAAATGGGTATGACGCAAGCATGTTCTATTTGGGCGTTCTGTTTAACGGATATGTATCCATTAAAAAAGAGAGAAACAAAAGAGTGAAGCTGTACATCATCTTCATCATTTAAAATGATGTTCCTTCAATATGCTTTTGAAAGCTGAATTAAAAACAAATAGTAAAGATGGAAACCGGTTTTCACCTTCACGCTGTTATAAGCAATACGTATTGTTAAAAAATAACAGAATAGACTATGTTACCGTAGAGCCATAAATCTGATGCGCACGCTTCTCAAAAGCCTCGGTAAATTTACGAAACGCAATATCAAACATTGAGCCCATCACTAATCCAAGCGTTTTACTTTTAAATTCATAATCAATAAAAAACTCTACATTACATGCATTGGTATTTTCAATATCATGAAAGGCCCAACGATTTTCAAGATATTTGAATGGACCATCAATATATTTAACTTCTATAAGACTTTTTTCCGGCTGAAGAAATACTTGAGTCGTAAAAGTTTCACGAATAATCTTATAGCCAACGGTCATATCCGCAAGAAGCAATATTTTTTTTCCATATTCTTTTCGAGAACGTATTATTAAAGACTCACACATTGGTAAAAATTCAGGATAACGCTCAATATCTGAAACCAGATCAAACATTTCACTGGCACTATGGGTGATCTGCCGATGTATTGTAAAAATCGGCATAATTATCTCTGTAAGGAAAATTTTTCATCACGCGCTTTTTGCAAAATGGCAAAATCATCTCCAGCGTGATGAGATGAACGCGTCAGAGGATTGGAAGCCATATGTAAAAATCCTTTTACTTTACCAATCTTGGCAAAAGACTCAAATTCTTCAGGAGGCACAAAACGAACAACTGGATGATGTTTTCGTGTAGGCTGCAAATATTGTCCAATTGTCATAAAGTCAACATCAGCAGCGCGCAAATCATCCATCAATTGCAAAATCTCATTTCGCTCCTCCCCAAGGCCAACCATAATTCCCGATTTTGTAAAAATTGTTGGATCAAGTTCTTTAACGCGTTGTAATAAACGAATTGAATGAAAATAACGCGCCCCTGGACGGACCTTCAAATATTTAGAAGGAACTGTTTCTAAGTTATGATTAAAAACATCAGGCTTAGCAGCAACAACAACTTCTAAAGCGCCATCCTTATGACGAAAATCAGGTGTAAGAACTTCAATTGTTGTTTTAGGAGTTTTTTGACGAATCGCATAAATAACTTTTGCAAAATGCTCAGCACCACCATCAGCAAGATCATCACGATCAACAGATGTAATGACAACATGTTTTAATTCCATCCGTGCAACAGCATCGGCGACACGTTCTGGCTCATTATCATCAACGGCAAGTGGAATACCTGTTGCAACGTTACAAAAAGCACAAGCACGCGTACATATTTCACCTAAAATCATAAAGCTAGCATGCCTCTGGCTCCAACATTCGCCAATATTAGGGCAACCAGCTTCTTCGCATACAGTCACTAACTTATGCGTACGTACAATACCATGTGTTTCCTTATAAATTGGTGATGTTGGCGCTTTTACACGAATCCAATCTGGCTTTTTTTGAACGCTTGTATCAGGACGATGTGCCTTTTCAGGATGACGCAAACGTCTATTTGTAACTCTATCAACAACCGTAACCATTTAAGCCTTTGCCTTATAAATACGAAGTAACAATCAAAAATATAAAATTTTTCATACAATCCAGTCATCAAGCGTTTAAAACTTGACCATAAGCATCTAATACACTTTCTTTCATCATTTCCGATAAGGTCGGATGTGGAAAGACAGTATGCATTAATTCTTCTTCTGTTGTTTCAAGATTCATAGCAATAACAAAACCCTGTATCAATTCTGTTACCTCAGCCCCTACCATATGGGCCCCGAGAAGCTGTCCTGTTTTTTTATCAAAAATCGTTTTTACTAACCCCTGATCTTCACCCAAAGCAATCGCCTTACCATTCGCAGCAAAAGAATAACGACCAATACGTATATCATAACCTGCTTCTTTTGCAGCCGCTTCTGAAAGCCCTACAGAGGCAACCTGTGGTGTACAATATGTACACCCTGGAATTTTTCTTTTATCAAGCGGATGAGCACTCTTCAAACCTGCAAGATGCTCAATACATATCACTCCTTCTTCTTCTGCTTTATGGGCCAACATAGGAGGACCTGCTACATCACCAATAGCATAAATGCCTTCCACCCCCGTCCAACTCCATTCATCAGTTACAATGCACCCGCGATCGGTTTTTATTCTCAAAGATTCTAAACCAAGATTCTCAATATTACCTTGCACCCCTACAGCGGAAATTAACCGGTCAACAGTTATTGTCTCTATTTTACCTTGAACATCAATATGTACAGTCACAGAATCGGAAGACTTTTCAACCTTTGTTACTTTTGCTTGACGAAGAATGCGTAAACCTCTTTTCTCTAACTGTTTACGAGCAAACGTTGAAATTTCAATATCTTCAGCAGGCATGATATGGGGCATCATTTCAACAACAGTTACTGTCGCCCCCATATCACGATAAAAAGAGGCAAATTCAATGCCAATAGCCCCAGACCCTATAACCAAAAGCGATTTTGGCATTGCTGGCGGTATCATAGCTTCAAAATAAGTCCAAATGAGTTTTCCATCTGGCTCAATACCAGGAAGAACACGAGGACGTGCGCCCGTTGCAATAATGATATGCTTTGCTTGATAAGTTCCCTCCCCTAACGCCCCTTTAGGGACTGGATTTTGCGGTTGCATAATCGGTTTGGAGGATGAAGAAACCACAATTTCCGCAGGATGGCTTCCCTTTGCTTCTTTAGTAAGCTTTGCTTCACCCCAAATAATATCAATTTTGTTTTTTTTCATTAGAAAATCAACACCAGCATTTAAACGTGCTGAAACACCGCGTGAACGTGCCACAACATCTTTGATGTTTGCCTCAATTGAACCATTAATTTTTAGTCCATAATTTTTCGCATGTTCAGCAAAATGTTTCATTTCCGCTGAACGTAGAAGGGCCTTTGTGGGAATACATCCCCAATTTAAACAGATCCCTCCCAAATGTTCACGTTCAACAATCGCAGTCTTAAAGCCACATTGTGCTGCACGAATTGCGGTTACATATCCGCCTGGACCTGATCCAATCACAATTACATCATAAAGATTTGCCACAGTAATTCCTCCATGGATATATATAAAACGGATATGCACTTTTTGAACTTAAGTCTGCAAAATAACATGACAGAATTATCTTATGTCTTTTGCTTACGTAAATGCTTTACCCAAACCAGAAATAGCAATAACATTGCTCTTCAAACTCGTTAAATTTGCTTTTATTCTCTTAATACACTCTCTCACAATTTACGTGAAAAACTGTTAAACAGTTCAAACCAACATTGCTAATGGATTTTCAATCATCTTTTTAAAAGTCCGCGCGATCTCTGCTGCTAAAGCACCATCGACAGCACGATGATCAGCAGAAATCGTAACTGACATAACTGTCGCAACGACTAATGCATCATTTTTAACAACGGCGCGCTGCTCCCCTGCTCCAATCGCAAAAATCGTCGCATGCGGTGGATTAAGAATAGCAGAAAAACTTTTTATACCATACATCCCCATATTTGATACAGCTGTTGTTCCACCCTGATATTCTTCCATTTTTAACTTGCCCTCGCGCGCACGCTTTGCAAAATCCTTCATCTCTTTGGAAATAAGTGATAACGGCTTTTCCTCTGCATGGCGAATAATCGGTGTAATTAATCCATTGGGAATGGAAACAGCAACCCCAACATCACAATGTTTATGATGAATCATCCCACCTTCAAGCCAAGAGACATTCGCATCAGGAACCGCTTTCAAAGAAAGTGCGACAGCTTTGATCACCATATCATTAACAGAAAGCTTATAAGTAGGCTGAGTTTCTTCTTGCCTTTTAACCATTGGTGCAGCAGCATTCAGTTGTGTACGCAGTGCTAATAGCGCATCAAGTTCACAATCTACCGTTACATAGAAATGTGGGACTTTCTGTTTTGATTCCACCAAACGTGTCGCGATTGTTTTACGCATATTATTATGGGGAACGAAGCTATATTCATCCTCTTTGAAGAGTTTCAATATCTGTTTGTCTGAAGCACCTGTAGCTGTTAGCTCCCCTATCTGTGATGAATAAGACACTTTAGAAATATCGCTGCTCACAGCTTTTTCCACATCGCGCTTAATAATACGCCCATGCGGACCACTTCCAGAAATAAGGGATAAATCAAGACCTGCCTGAGATGCTAATCGCCGCGCTAAGGGAGAGGCAAAAAGACGAGCTTCTTTTTTATCTTGCTGTATTAATTGCCCAGTTGATGATTCATGAGACATTTTTATTCCCTTTGAGTCCGTCTGTTTCAGAGAATCTGTCTGTTTGATGCCCTCTGTTTCTTGTCTTGTAGAAGAAGAGATTTCTTCTGTAACTTTTGCAGCTTCAGCTAAATCTTCACCTTCTTCTGCTAAAACAACAATTAAAGCATTTACTTTAACGCCTTGTGTTCCAGCAGGAACAACAATTTTAGCAACCCTACCTTCATCAACGGCTTCGACTTCCATTGTCGCTTTATCCGTCTCAATTTCAGCAATAACATCACCAGAGGAAACCTTATCTCCCTCCTTAATATTCCATTTTGTTAAATTTCCCTCTTCCATCGTAGGGGAAAGCGCTGGCATTGTAATTTTAATGGGCATTATGCTTTCCTCCGTTATGCTCTGTATGTCACAGCCTGAACTGCCTCAATAATTTCAGCAGTATTAGGCAAAGCCAACTTCTCAAGATTAGCGGCATAAGGCATCGGAACATCTTTGCCAGAAATCGTAGCAATTGGCGCATCAAGATAGTCAAAAGCCTGCTGCATAACACGCGTTGCTATTTCAGTTCCCACGGATGACTGAGGAAATCCCTCTTCAATTGTTACCAAACGACCTGTTTTTTTAACTGACGAAAGAATTGTAGGAAGATCCATAGGGCGAATGGTTCGTAAATCAATCAATTCAACATCAATACCAAGTTTTTCAATTTCTGGTAACGCTTGAACAGCATAATGCATCCCAATTCCACATGCAACAATCGTCACATCTTGTCCAGACTTATGAATACGCGCCTTACCAATAGGCAAAAGAAAATCATCCAGTTGAGGAACATCAAATTGATGCCCATACAAAATCTCATTTTCAAGGAAAATAACAGGATTATCATCACGAATAGCAGCTTTCAGCAAACCTTTTGCATCTGCAGCACTATAAGGCATGACAACTTTCAGACCTGGTACATGACTATACCATGCAGCATAGCATTGAGAATGTTGAGCACCAACACGGGCAGCCGCACCATTGGGACCTCGGAAAACCATAGGAGCGGTCATTTGTCCACCAGACATATAACGTGTTTTGGCTGCTGAGTTAATAATTTGGTCCATCGCCTGCATCGCAAAATTAAAGGTCATAAACTCGACAATAGGACGTAACCCACCAAAAGCAGCCCCAACAGCCAGCCCAGCAAAGCCGTGCTCTGTAATTGGGGTATCAATAACTCGGCGTTCCCCGAACTCTTCCAACAAACCCTGACTAACCTTATAGGCACCTTGATATTGCGCGACTTCTTCCCCCATAAGAAAAACTGTTTCATCACGCCGCATTTCTTCAGCCAAAGCCTGATTAAGCGCTTCACGAACTGTCATTGTAACCATTTGTGTTCCCGCTGGAATATCAAAATTAAGAGATGTATCAAAAGTAGGAGCAGCCTGCGGAACTGACAAAGGTAGAGAAAGAGCAGATTCCTTAGTTTTTTGTGCTGTATCCGTAGGCTGCGAAATATCCTCAGCACGCTCACCTTCTTCTAACAAAATTGCAATAACAGTGTTAACCCTTACGCCTTCTGAACCTTCAGGCACAAAAATTTTACCAAGAGTACCTTCATCAACGGCCTCTACTTCCATTGTAGCCTTATCCGTTTCAATTTCAGCAATAACATCGCCAGAGCTAACCTTATCACCTTCTTTCTTGAGCCATTTAGACAGTTTACCTTCTTCCATAGTTGGTGAAAGCGCCGGCATCAAAATATCAATAGACATACTTGCTTCCCTCGCATCAAACTAAAATATCAGTATAGAGCTCAGAAGCATCTGGCTCTTGATCACTTTGTGCAAAATCTACCGCATCAGCAACAATTGCACGGACCTCTTTCTCAATAGATTTTAAATCGTCTTCGCTCGCCCAATTTTTTTTAAGAATCCGACTTTTTACTTGATCAATCGGATCGTGCTCCTCTTTTATTTTTTGGACTTCTTCCTTTGAACGATATTTTGCTGGGTCAGACATGGAATGACCACGATAGCGATAGGTCTGCATATCAAGAATGATCGGCCCTTTACCTGAGCGTGCCCAAGAAATTGCTTCATCAGCAGCTCCTTTTACTGATCGAACATCCATACCGTCAACAACAATACCTGGAATTTCAAAAGAAAGACCACGTCGGGAAAAATCAGTTTCTGCAGATGCACGTGAAACTGACGTTCCCATAGCATACTGATTGTTTTCAATAATATAAACAACGGGAAGCTTCCAAAGTGAAGCCATATTAAAACTCTCGTAAACCTGCCCCTGATTTGCAGCACCATCACCAAAATAAACCAATGTCACATTATCTTTACCAAGGTACTGATTCGAAAATGCCAAACCTGAACCAATGGGAACCTGCGCACCAACAATACCATGTCCTCCATAAAAGTTCTTTTCTTTAGAGAACATATGCATCGAGCCACCTTTCCCTTTGGAAAAGCCACCTTGGCGCCCCGTTAATTCTGCCATGACACCACGCGGACTCATCCCAACCGCTAACATATGACCATGATCACGGTAAGACGTAATAACCTGATCACCTTCTTTTGCCGCTTTCAATGTTCCTATAACAACGGCTTCCTGACCAATATAAAGGTGACAAAATCCCCCAATAAGCCCCATACCATAAAGTTGTCCTGCTTTTTCTTCAAAACGGCGAATTAAAAGCATTTCACGATAAGCATCAATTTCTTCTTCTTTTGTAAAATCTGCTATTGGTGCTTTCTTTGTGGTGCTTGATAATGCAGTGCGCGCCGCCGACGCAGAATTTTTTTTAAGTCGTTCTGCCATATTAAACTCCCTTTTATGATTATTTAGGAATAACCTTTACGAACAAAAGTTACAAGCCTTATCAATCGGCTTAAACAATATCATTGCTGATTGTTGTTTAAATTAAGCAATTTTTCATTTACCTTTGGTATCATTTCAAGGTATTAAGATTGTCAATTCATTTGGCTTAGAAAAGTTCAAATTCTTTCGGACATACTCATCCAACATATCTTTTTCTATATGCCCATTGCGTAAAAGAGAAATACGCTTTTCCATGAATATCCGCTCAGCTTCTATTTTATGAAGCTCCTTTTCTAATTCGCTAATATGCTGATTAACTTCACTGCGTGAATACAATCCATACTCACCATGATAAATGTGATAACTGAAATAGCTTAAGACTCCCACCGTCATAAGAGGTAGTACAAAGCGTACTTTGATTGATCGACGTTTCTGCTTTGTCCACATAAAATAGCACAGTCTTTACAGCACAAATTTCTTGATATTTTGCCCAACTATGCATGATTTTGATTAATACCTCATTACCAAATCTACACCAAAATAATTTGTTATTTCAATTTATCCCCCCCTTAATACAATCAAAGTAAGCTGAATGCCCCACTTTTTATATTATAAATATTGGATATCCTCTAAGTCGTGATTTTACACCCATCTTTGTCCTTAAAACTTCCTGTTAAAATGACTATAAAATCAATCAATACCCAAGGTGTAATTATCAAAAAAATTCCTATAAGCCCTACCGGCATAAATATTACACTTATATACTTATTACACTTATTATATTTATAAGAAGCATTGCAATGCCCGTTCCAACTTTACCAACCATAAAACGATGAAGTCCTAGTCCACCTAGAAAAAAACAAACGACCGCTAACGTCACTTTTGATTGCTGTGACTGACCTTCAGTTGAGATAGGGAAAATAGATTTAATGGTATCCCCTTCACACACAAAATCAACGACGTCACCAACTTTCGGCGGCGTTTTTCCTGACCAATCCCAATTCGCAAACTGATAGCGCTTACCATCAGCCCCTGAAATGAAATAATCTCCTTGATCATGACCAATAATCTTACCTTTCATCTTCACCACCTATAAAATTGTTATTCATAAAGAAGCTTTTCTTCTAATATGATAATATGTTGAATAAACCTCACAGCATGAATACAGTCTGTATTCACCGTGATATATGACAATTTAAAAAGCTAAAAATTCCCCAACAACTTAAAATTCCCGCAATTACAAGTGGTAATACAAAGCACGCTGTTCGATTTGCACCTTTGCTTTTTTTCATATGAAATAGTACAGTCTTTTTCAATAGTTTTATTTAAATATTCATAATTTTCTTTAATATTTCACATTTAAAGACATATATTAAAATAATTTACATTATTAAATTAATATATTGACAACATTAAAAGTAAAGAAAGTGCCTCACTCTTTACATTTTATATTATTCTAAAATTTCTACCAATTTATAATTTTATCCCCGTTTTCATCCCTAAAATATCCGGATAAAATAACTATAAAATCAATGAATGACCAAGGACCAGTTACTAAAAGTATCCCTACCCCAAAAGTAAATGGTATACTTAGTAGGCTTATAAGAAGCATTACAATACCCGTTCCAACTTTACCTGCCATAAAGCGATGAATTCCCAACCATCCAAAAAACCAACAAACAAGTGCTATCGCCAATCTTGATTTTTCTGACTGAGTTTTACTCACGAGAGGGAGAACAGATTTAACAACATTATCTTCATATACAAAATCAACGGTATCACCCACTTTTGGTGTTTTTTTTCCTAACCAATCCCAACTCGTAAATTGATAACGCTTACCGTCAGCCCCTGAAACAAAATAATCTCCTTGATCCTGACCAATAATCTTACCTTTCATTCTTGCCCACCTATAAAGCTGCTCCTCATGTGTTATTCATAAAGAGATTATTTCTAATTCGATAATATGCGGATTAACCTCACGGTGTAAATACAATTCGTACTCACCATGATAAACATGAAATTAAAATAGTTCGTAACTCCCCAATAATCTAATATTTCCCCCTGCTATAAGCAGTAACAAAAAACATGCTTTAGTTGATTTATATCTTTGCTTTACCCATATAAAATAGCATTGTCTTTTTCAATACGTTTACTTAGCTGTACATGTTTTTTAATATCTCATATTAAATAAATGTAGTACAATAATTTCGCATGATGCAACTTAATATATTTATAAAAATAAAAAGCGAGCTAAATCACCTTTTTTTATTATAAGATTTTCACAAATCTGTAATCTGATTTCCATCTTTATCCGTAAATCTTCCACCAAGAATGACTATAAAATCAACAATTGCCCAAATGCCGGTAATTATCAATCCAAACAATGATAAAGATAGAACTAGCATTAAAGCACCAGTCCTAACTTTACCAACCATAAAGCGATGGACACCAAAGATACCTGCAACCCAACAAAGCAGTGCGAACATTATCTTTGTGTTCTCTGTACCTGATCTCAACAATGGAAAAACAGAACTGACAACCCCCCCTTCACAGACAAAATCAACAGCATTACCAATCCTTGGTGGATTCTTTCCCAACCAATCCCAAGTCGCAAACTGATAACGTTTACCATCATCACCAGCAACGAGATAAGTTCCTTGATCTTGACTAATAATTATACCTCTCATCTTAATCCCTATAAATTTAAACACTTAAAAATTATTGCGTATATGCCTTTGATAAGAAATCTCAATTTCATAATCTAAATGATCTTATACTTTCATATTTTGTGCTCAGAACTATACACTAAATCACCAGCATAACGCGCTTGGGCTCCTAGCATTTCTTCAATACGAATAAGTTGATTGTATTTGGCTAATCTATCCGAACGTGCAAGAGAACCTGTTTTAATTTGTCCACAATTCGTTGCAACCGCAAGATCTGCAATGAAAGAATCCTCTGTTTCGCCTGAACGATGAGATATAATGGCACGATAACCTGCTTTATGTGCTACTTCTACAGCATCAAGTGTTTCACTCAATGTACCAATTTGATTAACTTTTATGAGAATAGAATTGCCTACCCCCATTTTGATACCATCACGCAAACGTGCTGAATTCGTTACAAACAAATCATCGCCAACAAGCTGACATTTTTCTCCAATTGTGTCAGTGAGTAACTTCCAACCTTCCCAATCATCCTCTGCCATTCCATCTTCAATTGTAATAATAGGATAATTTTTCACAAGATGTGCTAAATAATCTACCTGCTCTTGGATGTCTCGGCATTTCCCCTCACCTTTATAAAAATACGAACCATTTTTATAAAATTCGGTTGAAGCACAGTCTAAACCAATGGCAATTTGTTCACCTGGTTTATAGCCACATATCATGATAGATTCCATAATAAAATCAATTGCTTGATCAGCACTTTTAAATTGAGGTGCAAAACCACCTTCATCACCAACATTGGTATTATAACCCGCATCTTTTAAACGCTTTTTCAATGCATGGAAAATCTCAGCGCCATAACGGATAGCTTCTCTTACAGTAGGAGCTCCTATAGGGATAATCATAAACTCTTGAAAATCAATCAAATTATCAGCATGAACGCCACCATTAATAATATTCATCATGGGGGTTGGAAGAATATGCGCTTGTGTACCACCAATATAACGATACAAAGGTAAATTTAATGAATCCGCAGCTGCTTTTGCAACAGCTAATGAAACACCAAGAAGTGCATTGGCACCAAGACGGGCTTTGTTTGGCGTTCCATCCAAAGCAATCATTGCTTGATCAATAGCAATTTGATTTGTTGCATCCCGCCCACCAAGTTCTTCAAGAATTTCGCCATTAACTGCAGCAACCGCTTTTTCAACACCTTTCCCTTGATAGCGCAAACCACCATCACGAAGCTCTATAGCCTCGTGTGCTCCTGTTGAAGCTCCCGAAGGAACCAGAGCGCGACCAAAAGCTCCATTCTCCAAATGAACATCAACTTCTACCGTTGGATTACCACGGCTATCAAGAACTTCACGCCCAATGATATCGACAATTATAGTCATATGTGTTTCCTTATCCAATAAAAGTCTCGATTCATTTATAATGCCCTATTAATGAAATATTTTTTCTCTTCTCAACTCAACTTTTTTGACAGATAATCAAATTCCATTAAAGTCTCAAGCAATCTTTGTAAATCATCAACTTTAACCATATTGGGTCCATCAGAAGGTGCATTATCTGGATCTTGATGTGTTTCTAAAAAAATACCAGCTACCCCAACAGAGACAGCTGCACGCGCTAAAATTTCAACAAATTGACGCTGCCCACCAGATGAAGCCCCCTGCCCCCCAGGTTCTTGAACAGAATGCGTTGCATCAAAAATAACAGGAGCACCAAATGAACGTAAAATAGGCAACGAACGCATATCAGAAATAAGTCGGTTGTAACCAAATGACGTGCCTCGCTCACAAAGCATAACATTCGGATTACCACTGTAAACAACCTTTTTTAAAACATTCTCCATGTCCCACGGCGCTAAAAACTGACCTTTTTTAATGTTAATAACACATTCTGTTTTGGCTGCTGCTACCAAAAGATCTGTTTGACGACATAAAAAAGCCGGTATTTGTAAAATATCAACTGTAGAAGAAACAATTGTACATTGCTCTTCTGTATGCACATCAGTTAATATGGGACAATTAAACTCTTTTTTTAAATCAGAAAAAATGGACATTGCTTTTTCAAGACCAATACCACGTGCCGCCCCCAAAGAGGTTCTGTTGGCTTTATCGTAACTTGATTTATAAACAAACCCGATACCAAGCTGATCGGTAATTGTTTTAATACGACCAGCCATTTCAAAAGCATGATCACGACTTTCCATCTGACACGGCCCTGCAATTAATGAAAGAGGCATTTCATTTGAAAAAATCATATTTCCAACTTTCACACGGGCATTTGGTTTAGTCATTTTATCCCTCAAAAGCAAAGTAACCCAATTTATGCATTAAACTAATCGACTTTGTTCTACAGCAGCTTCAATAAAAGAAGAAAAAAGCGGATGTGGATCAAAAGGACGGGATTTTAATTCTGGATGATATTGAACACCAATAAACCATGGATGATCTACATATTCTATCGTTTCTGGTAAAATACCATCAGGAGACATCCCAGAAAAAATCAAACCACACTGTTCTAACTTATCCTTATAATCAATATTGACCTCATAACGATGACGATGTCGCTCGACAATCTTGGTCATCCCATAAATTTGAGCAATATGACTCTCTTCTTTTAATTCAGCAGCAAAAGCACCAAGGCGCATCGAACCGCCGAGATCACCATTTCTTGTACGTTTTTCAAGGACGTCTCCTTTAAGCCATTCTGTCATTAAACCTACAATTGGATTGTCTGTTTCGCAAAACTCACTCGATGAAGCATTCTCAATCTGTGCAATATTGCGCGCAGCTTCTATACAAGCTAATTGCATCCCAAAACAAATCCCTAAAAATGGAACTTTACGCTCTCGTGCAAATTGAATTGCTCGAATCTTCCCTTCTGCCCCACGTGCCCCAAAAGCACCTGGAACCAAAATTCCATGGGCTTTTTGTAAAGCTGAAACAGAATCTTCTTTTTCAAAAAGTTCCGAATCAATCCACTCAATATTAACTTTCACTCTATTCGCTAAACCACCATGCGCAATCGCTTCAATAAGAGATTTATAAGCATCCTTTAAGCCCGTATATTTTCCTACAATAGCAATCGTGACTTCTCCTTCAGGATTGTGAATACGATGCGTAATATCCTCCCAACGATCCATCTTGGGGGAAGGTGCCGAATCGATTCCAAAAGCGCAAAGAACTTCAGAGTCCAAACCTTCCTTATGGTATGCCATAGGAACATCATAAATCGTTGGCATATCTAATGCCTGAATGACTGCATTGGAGCGAACATTGCAAAAAAGTGATAATTTGCACCGTTCTGTTTCTGGAATAGATCGATCTGCACGTACAAGCAAAATATCAGGAGAAATACCAACTGCTTGCAATTCTTTGACAGAATGTTGTGTTGGTTTCGTTTTTAATTCACCTGCTGAAGGAATATAAGGCATTAATGTGAGATGGACATAAACGACATTTTGTCTCGGTAACTCATTGCGAAGCTGACGAATCGCTTCTAGAAAAGGCATTGCTTCAATATCACCAACCGTTCCACCTATCTCACATAAAACAAAATCAAATTCTTCATTTCCCATCGTAATGAATCTCTTAATTTCATCTGTAACATGAGGAATAACTTGGACTGTTGCCCCCAAATAATCACCACGCCGCTCTCGTTCAATGATATTGCGATAAATACGCCCTGTTGTAATACTATCTTGGCTATTTGCAGAACGCCCAGTAAAACGCTCATAATGACCAAGATCAAGATCCGTTTCTGCACCATCATCGGTCACAAATACTTCACCATGTTGATAAGGTGACATCGTACCGGGATCAACATTTAAATAAGGATCAAGTTTGCGAAGACGTACGCGATAACCACGAGCCTGTAATAACGCTGCTAACGCCGCCGCTGCGATGCCTTTTCCAAGGGAAGAAACCACACCACCAGTAATAAAAACATAACGTGCCATGGGCTTATGGTGATAAGCAATTTATAATGATTTTTCCAGCAAAAAATGCAAAAAGAAACAATTTTTCTTCTAAAATAAAAAAGGTGAAAAAATCACCTTTTTAAAAAGTCTATATTTTCTTAAAAAACTATTTTGTACTGTTATCCGGAACTGTGTTTTCAAGAACCTGTGGAACTGGACTTTCTGCTTCAGGATTTGTGGACTGTTTCTGTTCCTGCGGAGAATTCGAAGTGCCTCCTAGCTGTTCAAGAACAGAAGGGGAAGACTCATCATTTGATGATGGAACTGAGCCTGAGCCTTTATCGGTAGAATTCTGTTCTGAATTAACCGGTATACGCTTTAAGATATCAGAACTAGAATTTGATATATTACCCACCACGGTAAGTCCAATAGACACAACAAAAAAACAACAGGCTAAAATAGCAGTCAAACGTGTTAAAGGGTTTCGAGATCCACGAGTTTTCATCAACCCTGAGCTATTACTCACACCTAGCCCACCACCTTCTGAAGGTTGAATTAATATAACACCAACCAAAGTAATCACAATCAAAAAATGAATAACTATAAGTACTGTTTGCATAAACCCTGCTCTTCAAATAACTCTTTAATAGCTATTTACACATAAATAACGCACAATCCAAGGGGAAACTCAAATTTCTCTGCTATAGTTTACGACAAACATCGCAAATAGTTAAAAAATCAATCGCTTTTAAGCTTGCTCCACCTATCAAAGCACCATTAACATGAGCAATGCTTAAAAGCTCAAATGCATTGGATGGCTTTACGGATCCACCGTAAAGCAAACGAATCTTATTGCCTTCATCACCAAAACGAGAGCGCACCTTATCACGAATGAAATGATGTACTTTTGCAATATCTTCTGGAGTCGCTGTATTGCCGGTGCCTATCGCCCAAACTGGTTCATAAGCGATAATGGTATTCTCTTCTGTTGCATCATCTGGTAAAGATTCTTCAAGCTGCTGCGTCAGAATATCCAGCACTTTATTATTCTTACGCTCCTCCAATGTTTCACCAATACACACAAGAGCCACAAGACCTGCTCGCCACGCAGCTTGCACTTTGGCACAGACAATCGCATCATTTTCTTGGTACACTGTACGACGTTCTGAATGCCCAATAATAACATGACTTGCTCCCGCTTCTTTAAGCATAAAAGCTGAAATATCTCCAGTATAAGGACCATGATCATCAAAGTGACAATTTTGTCCTCCTAAAAGGAGATTTTCACCATTCAGCGTATTAGAAGCACGCGATAAAAGCGTTGCTGGAACACAAATAAGCGCCTCAAAAAGATGACCTAGATCAGAGCTAACGCCTGTAGCAATAGCACGCAACTCTCCAAGCGATTCACTCGTTCCATTCATTTTCCAATTTCCAGCAAGAAAAGGCCGAATATTTTGAGACATATTTTCACCTCAAGAGCTCTTACAATACATTGTTTATCTGTAGTTACCAAATTATAAAATGAAAGCAAGTCTTTAAAGCTTGCATCTTTCATCTCTTTATTGCAAATTCCATTACAGCTTTGATAATAACTCACATTAAAAATGGACCTGAACAATGCTTGACATCATAAGAAATGCTACAAATTCTTGGATTTTTAGAATTTTCCTTGCTATTTTACTCTTATGCTTCATTCTTTTATGGGGGGTACCGCAGTTACACAAAAAAAGTGAAAGAGATCTTATTACATCTGGAAAGTCCACAGTAACTATCGATGATTATCGTCTTGCACTCGCCGATCAAAGCGCACGTTTAGCATATGCAGCTCATCTTGGACGAATGTTTACAGCAAATGAAATGCAGCAATACCAAATTCCTGCTTTTGTATTTAATCAATTACAACAAAATGTACTTCTTGATGAACAAGCACGTAAAATGAAAATAAGTCTTTCAAAAGATACAATAGCTCATACGATTGGTTCTGATAAGATGTTCCAGGTAAATGGCACTTTTGATAAAAACTTGTTTTATAACTATCTTCAGCATTTACGTATTAGTGAAAGTGCTTTTCTTAATTATTACACCAAACAAGAAAAGCGTAATCAGCTTATTGCTGCTTTACTTTCTGATATGAAGGCACCAAATCTCTTTTATAAAGCACTTGCTCTTTATCAAGAAGAAATGCGTATTGCTGATTATCTTGTTATTGATCTAAAAGAAAAGAAAACAATTGCTGATCCTGATTACGCAACATTACAAAAATGGTTTGAAACACATCAAAGTCAATTTCGTGCTCCAGAATACCGCACTGTCTCTTTGCTATCTATGGAACTTAATGATTTTGTAAAACCTCAAGATATCTCAACAGATGAGGCGAAAGCCTATTATACACAAAATGCTTCACGTTTTGTAACGCCTGAAAAGCGTACATTCGAAGAACTGCGATTCCCCTCACGCGAAGAAGCCGATAATGCAGCAAAAAAAATAGCTGATGGATTGAGTTTTGATGAACTGGTAAAAGCTGAAAAAAAGACTCTTAATGAAATAAAAAAAGGGCCTCTCGCAGAAAATGAACTTCCTAATCATCTGACATCTGAAATTTTTGAACTTCAACAAGGTCAAGTCAGTTCTGTGATAAATGACTTACAAGGACCTGTTATCATTCGCGTCACGCATATTGAACCCTCAAGCTCTCTTCCTTTTGAAAGTGTAGAAGAAAATATTCGCCAAACACTTGCCAAAAATCGTGCTACTGATGATATCCGTAACAATTATGCAGCCATTGAAAATGCTCGTTTTGAGGGTGCTTCTCTCAAAGAGTTAGCTGACCAATACAAGTTGTCTTTGCGCACAATTACCATTGATAAAACAGGAAAAACGCTTGAAGGTGCAATACTCACGGATTTACCTCAAAAAGATATTTTACTGAATGCCATCTATCAATCAAACGAAGGAGTCGATCTTGATCCTCTCTCTTTTCAAAATGGTGGATATCTCTGGTACAAGGTCGATAAAATTATTCCTGCCCGTGATAAGACACTTGAAGAGGCTAAGCTAGATGTTCTTTCTCAATGGAAAAATGAGGAAATCCAACGTCTTCTTGATGAAAAAGCCCAAAATGCTCTCAAACAGCTCACGGAAGGAAAAAGTCTTGTTGCTCTTGCTCATACCCTTGGTGTTACAAAACAAACAACACCCACCCTCCGGCGTCAAGACTCATCTGAAACCCTTGGCGTTGAAGGCATTAAAGCATTATTTTCCGCTCCCAAAGGTCATTATGGCATCATAAAAGGTCCGGTTGCAACAAACCGTATCATTTATCAAATAAAGACTGTAACCATGCCTAAAGATATCACGTCTCATACTCTTTCAACTGAAGTCCGCACCAATATAGATATGATGATAAGAGAAGATCTCAAGCTAGAAATGCTACAAGTTGCCAATAAAGAACATCCTTTGGAAATTAATAGCACAAATTATAATCAGATCTTTAACGCTCTCCAATAAAAAGATTTTACATAATTTAAAGAACTTATTTGATAAAGTTTCCGTCAGCTCTTCGTCTATAGTTGAAGAGGTAAGATAGATCTCTTGTTTGCATATCTTAGGATCAAACATTTGTATAATGATTCATTCTCTCGCAAATCAGTGCATGTATGGATTTGCGAGAAAATAGTCAATGGAATGTAGAGTCGTTTTTGCAACGCATTAAAAAACATTATTCATCCAAAGGTTGTAAAGGTTGTCGCCCATTAAGCTATAAATATCATCCCTATCGTCACTCATTTATAGCTCATCATATTACTACTCTTAATATCATTCATAAGGAGCATATTTCTTCTTCCTTAAATGATTTCATTTACACACCAAACTTATAATATACAAAAAAACTATTTTTAAAATTCATTATAAAAATGGAGAAATCTTTTTCTATTCAAGACTCTCATTCAATATGAGAAAAAACGAATTATCATTATAAATCAATATATTCATAAATCATAACAGTCATCAATTATGATGTTATAATTTCTCAAAAATAAGAGTTTTTTATAGACTTATAGACTGCTAAGATAACTTCTCTCATAAAATAGAAATTTTATTTCATTTGCAAATGAGCTACAATCAATACATTCAGAGTACTTAAAAGTTCTTCATCAAACAAACCAATGTATTAAGATTTATCTCATGTTTTTCTTTCTCTGCATCTCACCCATCCAATACACTGAATAAAACATATTACTGATGAAGAAATACACTGTATTTTCAAGATCATAAAATTTCTTATTCTTTTGCGTTCATAACAACCAAAACATCAACATTTTTTATAACAAAAAAATGGTTTGGAATCACAATGGCTCCTTTTATCTTCATATGAGAAAATCAGTCTCCATGTTACGCATTCCAACGTAGTAATATTCTTTTACAGTATCTTTGGAAAATTGCCGCTTATTGCTGCCCTTGTTATCAACCAATAGCGATATATCAATGGCAAAGTTGCACTCTCTTGAAAAATTGCTGCCCCCAGCTGTATAGCTTTTTGAAGAGAAGCCGGTACAATGACCAATGGAAGAAAAGCTGGCTTAAGAATTCTAGGTAAAGTACAAGAATACTCGTAAAATTGGGTATAATGATCGCGTGATAATGCTACCATAGCTTCAACAATACGACCCTTTTGTTGATCACTGAGACGATGAGATTCCAAATCTTCCCTATTCACTCCTACAGCCTTTAATATATCAGTAGGTAAATAATATTGATATCGTGATTGCATGAATGATAAAAGACGCAATACACCGCTTAACCCTTGAGAAATCCCTCCATGTTCATAGATATCTGTAAACTCTTGTGCAGTTTCAGGATCTAATATCTGACAAGAAAGCTGTAAAATTATGCCTGCTGTCTCACCACAATAATGCTCTAGATCATGAAGTCTTTCTATTGGATTGTGATAAAGATCTAAAATTTGCGCATCACAATAACGTAAAAAAGCTGTCTTAGGTAAATTAAAAAGAGTCATTGCTTTTAATAAATCATTCAAAATCGGATTGTTTCCACTCATTTGCATTTCACCATGAGCAATAGCATCATACCACCAACGTAACCGTATTTCTCCTATGAGTGGATCATGTACACTTTCGCGGATACGAGAAACTTCAGCATTAAATACATAAAGAGCAGCCAATGCTTGGCGCTTTTTTTTAGGTGCAAATAAAACTGATATATAGCGATCACGATCTATGGTACGTAAAATATCAAGACAATAAGGAAGAGAGCCTATCATTCTATGAACCTATTAACGTCCCTTTTTTAGCAATTAAATTAATATCCTCTTTTTATTCATATTAAAAAATGAAGGATAAGCAAATACAGTTCAGAAAATAAGATTTTTAAATGTGTCTCTTAACTGTATTGTGAATTAAAGTTTCTTTTCTAGTCACTTTTCGTTTTAGAAAGAAAAAAATTAAATAAATAATTTTTCTGATAAAACTTATCTTATAGGACTTCAAGTTTTCATTTGCAGTAAAAAAGCTAAAAAACAATCGTAACATGCATAGTAAAACTTGAACAACAAACAACGAAAAACACTTTTTCAGTGGATAGATGACAATGTTATTTTATAAAAAATGCACTGATCACAAAAACTTCATCAACTCATTGACCTCCTCCCCATCCTAAAAGACAAAGGTTCTTACCAATACCAATTTGTAAAAAGTCTAATTGCTCTCGGTGAGTTTCTGTTACTATCAATACATTTATTTATAATCATAATTTGTTGTTTTGTATGTTAAATTAGAATCCCAAATATCGTAGATATGCTTTCATTTCAAACCAATTCCAGGTTAAATTAATAAAAACCATTCCCTTGCACGTCCCAAGCGTAACTGGCTTGTAGGTAACAACTGTATGAGAAAGAACTAAAAATGCCTCTTATGAACTGTCTCAAGTGCCAAGAGTTGATCACTCATGTGATTCATTAGGAACGACGAGCAAGCTTTGTCCTAAATACTTGCCGCTGTATTTAAAAACACTTTTGTATTTAAAAACACTTTAATATGTTAAGTTATGTATATTCTATACCCTTATATCACCGCCTTAAACGACGGTACTTTACGGCGCAGAAAAATAATCGCACAAGTCTTTCATCTAGACGAGAGCATTTGTTTTATTAAATACTCTATTCTACCGCAAATAATAACGCCGCAACAGCGCGATCTTCAGCCAATAAAACATTAAATGTACGCACCGCCGCTCCCGTACTCATTGTATCTGATGAAATACGTTTTTCCCCTAAAAGCACCCGTAACTCTTCAGGTAATCGTAATAATTCAATTCCAGTACCTATTAATAAAACTTCGATTTCAGAAGCTTCTTCTAAAATACGAGATATATCCCCTTGAGTGGGAATAGGCCCTGCCATGTCAATGCCATAAATACCTGATGGTACACAAATAATAGAACCTCTATGAGACATATCAGCAAAACGAAACCCACCATTTCCATAAGCATCAATAGGTGCGCGACTTGGAAAATGTGCTTCACGAATTTGAATTGCATCGAACATGAATAAGCACCTTTTATTTTTGAATAATCCAATTGTCTTTGCTACTTCTCACCATAAAAATTAAAGTAAGGCTGATATAAACATTGATATGTTAACCATAACCTAGTACTGAAGTGAAAATTTTTATATAATACCCTAATCTTCTCATACAACAAATATAGGAAAATTTGGTAATAAATCGCGATAAATTGCTATACCTGCTTCAATAAATCTATCTTTTAAAAAGTTTCCTCAGCTTATTTACTCACAAATTTCTTTTTATAAAAACAATGATCTTATTTAAAAAACAGAAAAAAATTGCGTAATATTCTATAAATAAAGCAACTATTTTAATAATCTAAAGAAAACAAAAACTCCATTTTCTGTAGCCACTATAAAAGCCCCTTTTCCAATGAAATTGTCTTGATCTTGCCAAGCTTTTTACAAAAATGCTTAAAAAATGTAATAAACTGCCATTACACCTTAAGATGCATTTTCCTTTGATATAGCTTTTTTCTCTTCAGAGATACTCATATCTTCTTTTGTTGTCGTTTTAGATTTAGACTTTTGTGGTGTTTTTGCTTTAGCATTAAGTTTTGATTTTTTTTCTGCAATCGGCTCACCTTTAACGCGCACATCAGCTAATGTTGAGCGAATAACACGAATATTTATACTCTCACCAATTTCAACCTCTAATTCACCACTCTCGTCGTGAACCTTCGTAACCTTGCCGATAATACCACCACCCGTTATAACTGTATCACCACGACGTACTGCATTAAGCATTTCTTGGCGTTTTTTCATTTGGGCACGCTGTGGACGAATCATAAAAAAATACATAATTGCAAAAATTAAAATGAATGGGACAGCGTTAGCAAATGAAATTCCACCGGAAACATCGCCTGCAACTTGAGCATAAGCGTTCGTCATAAACATTTTTATCTCCTATAGTTAAACCTCAGGTATTTCCCACTCTATTAAAATGAAATTCCGATACAGAAAAAATTCCTAAAGAATTTATCATAAAAAGCAATAACTACATAATCTAATCACAGCTTTACAAAAATACAATAAATCCTTAAGAGGCAGAATACCAAAATACAATGAGAAAAATCTTAAAAAATAGATTCACTTTCCCCTATTGTATATCCTACAATATAAATCTTTTCACTAACTCAATAAATTATACAAGATAATTTTTCTAATGAACAAACTTTAATTTATATAGATAATTTATCGTTTTTGATATCGAACGACAGATCTAAATACAATAAAACGCTCTTATTTCAAACCTTCTGAATTAATCAAAACGATTTTCTTGCACGTCACACATATGAAATGAGCCTGTAGATAAAAACTTTTTAAGAAAGGCGTGAAATATTTTTTTTCATGCTTCTCTCAAATGCAAGAGCAATTGGAACACTCAAAGCTGACAAATAGTATGATACTATTTCTTACACTTTCATAAATACAAAGATGGTAATATCTAACGCCCCCCACGAACTACTCTCCTGAAACCAATGATTTTTTGCTGCTATGTTATTGATTTAAGAAAATCAATTGTTTTTCATGAATTTTCTATAAACTGTAAGACTATTCAAATGTAAAAATCATCAATAAATTAGTTTTCTAAATATTTAAGGGGATCAACAGGTAATGAATTCTTACGCATCTCAAAATAGACACGTGGCGTTTTAACATTTCCTGAAACACCAGATTTAGCAATCTCATCACCGCGCCTTATCCTTTGTCCTTTGTTAACAACAAGCTTACTATTACATCCATAAATAGTGATAATATCATTTTCATGTCGAATCATCACAACATTACCAAGCTCTTTTAATCCATCTCCCGCGTAAATAACCACACCATTTTCTGCCGCCTTTACCGAAGACCCTTCAGGCACTGCAATATCTATTCCTCGATTCATTACTGTTCCCTTTTTTTGACCGAACTGGCTTAATAAACGCCCTCGTACTGGCCAACGCATCTTAGAAATTCCTGTGGCTTGCGGAGTCGTCATATTATCTGTATTCGTAACAGTACTTGACAAACCAGTCTCATGTTTCAATTGCGTCATCTGTTTAGAAAAATTTTTCTCAGAACTTGATTTGTTCATCTTTGCAGAGGGTGGCGTTGTTACAGGAGCTTTATATATAGGAGAGGACTTCTTGTTTTTTATAGAGGACATCACTTGAGATTGGGATGTAGATTCTGTAGTTGACACTGCCCAATCGTTATTATTGTGTGCATTTGAAGCTGATAATGTACGCCTGCTTGGAACAACCAGTACCTGACCGATATAAATGGAATTGCTGTTTATACCATTTGCTAATTTTAATGCCTCAACACTAACCCCTACTTGTCGTGCAATACTGAGCAGTGTATCTCCACTTTGGACAATATAAGAATTCCGCCGAAAAATAGGAGATTTATCCATTTGTGAACGAGAAAGTGTTCCAAGATTACGTGGAGGGGAGCCCATAACGCGACCATCAGAAGAAGTTATCCTATCTTGATGTGGAAAATTATAGGGAGAATTGTCATCTCCCCACGAATCATCACCTGATTCCACAGGTGGCAATTCAGTGCTTTGTATCATACCACTACCGTATGATAGCATTCGCGGGTCTGTATACATAGTGCTTGATATATTTGATTGAGATGATACCGTACGATGAGAGAACGTATTGGAAAAACGCTGTGTACCAGAACTACAACCAGCAACAATAGTTACCACCGCTAACAAAGTTATTCTCTGAAAATTATGCTGGAAAATATTATCCAAAGCTTTTAGATACATCGTTTTGCTCACTCATCAATAATCAACTCACTCCATTAAAGCTTTTTTAAATTACCGAAGAGTTAAAATGAGATGTTTTATTCATAAATATCTTTATATAAGATCAAAATGAATTTAACGTAGACAATTTGCAGAAACTTCTTAGCTTTTAAAAATTAAAGTATCTCCGCAATGCCTTTAATAAAAGGTTGGTAACGCACTTGGAATAGTTCTAAACACTCAAATCGACTACCAATTTTTGTATAGCGCGTCACCGTTTGTACCCCTTCGTCAGGTCCTATCGCCTGAATGAGAATTCCATTTTCAGCTAAAAGTTCTAAAAATTCCTTTGGTTCATCAAAACGTGATGGCCAAATAAGAATGCGATCAAATGATCCTAAGCCTGTCACACTATGACTTCCATCAATCTGCCTTATAACAATATTTTCAATTCCTAAAGTTTGAAATTTTTGGCGTGCTAAATCAACAAGCGTTTTATAACGATCAATCGTTGTCACGCGGTCACTCAGACATGCCATAAGAGCAGTACAAAAACCAGATCCTGTACCAATTTCTAAGACACGATGCCTTTTTTTCAACGATAATGCCGAAAGAATTAAGAGTTGTTCTTCCAAACGTTCCATATATTCACCACACTCAAGGGGAATAACTTTATTATCATAAGCACTATTGAACCAAGGAGCAGCAACAAACTGTTGACGCGGAATTTTCTCTAATGCCGAAAAAAATCGCACGTCATCAATGCCTTTGCTACGCATTTTCAGTACAAGAGCGGCTAACTCCTCACGAAATTGTAAAATACCCTTTTGCCCCATAGTATCATTCAATCTCCAATGGAGGTACACTTTTATCATACTGACAAACTGCTTCTTTTAAAATGGCAAAAACTTGCGTCTGTGTATCATCACCTCTTGGCAATAAACGCATATTGTCTCTCCTTTCGTAAAATTAAGCAGTAATACAGCGCATGCCTCCCATATAAGGTTGTAAAACATCTGGAATAATAATTGATCCATCAGCCTGTTGATAATTTTCAAGTACGGCAATAAGACAACGTCCAACAGCCGTACCAGAACCATTAAGGCTATGAACAAAATGCAATTTTTTATCGCCTTCTTTACGATAGCGCGCATTCATACGGCGACCTTGAAAATCTCCACAAACTGAACAGCTAGAAATTTCACGATAACATTCTTGACCAGGAAGCCAAACCTCGATGTCATAGGTTTTACGCGCTGCAAACCCCATATCACCCGTAGAAAGAACCACTGTGCGAAAAGGCAAACCAAGCCGTTTTAATATATCTTCTGCACATTCCGTCATACGTTCTAATTCAATTAAAGACTGCTCTTCACTGGTAATCGAGACCATTTCAACTTTCCAAAATTGATGCTGACGCAACATACCGCGCGTATCACGACCGGCTGCTCCCGCCTCTGAACGAAAACAGGGAGATAAAGAAGAAAATCGCAGTGGTAAATCTGATATTTCAAGAATTTCATCGTTGACCAAATTGGTTAATGGCACTTCTGCTGTGGAAATAAGCCATCGACCATCTGTTGTACGAAAAAGGTCTTCAGCAAATTTCGGTAATTGTGCTGCTCCGTAAACAATTTCATCACGAACAAGAAGAGGTATTGAGACTTCTGTGTAACCATTCTCATTGACATGCACATCAAGCATAAACTGGCCTAATGCTCGTTCTAGCCGTGCTAATGCCCCTGAAAGTACTGTAAAACGTGTTCCAGACAAACGACTAGCTCGTTCAAAATTCATCTGCTTGAGATCTTGACCAAGATCAAAATGTTCCTTTGGTGTAAAATTAAATGTTGGAGGTGTACCAAAATGTCGAATGACGACATTATCACTTTCATCTTTACCTTCTGGAACATCATCTAATGGAATATTTGGAAGTGCTGAAAGAATTTTCTCAAGACTCTCCGTCAGCTGTTTTTCTTCCACTGTTGCAGAGGAAAGAAAAGCTTTAATCTCTTCAACTTCAGCTCTAAGACGTTCAGCCATTTGCTGATCCGATACCGCTAAAGCCTGTCCTATTTCCTTTGAAACAGCATTGCGACGTTCCTGCGCCAATTGCACCTTAGCAATATGCGACCGACGTGCAAGATCAAGTTGTATTAACCTTTCAGCTTGTGGCTCAAGACCTCTACTTACGAGTGCTTTATCTAATTTCTCAGGATTGTCACGAATCCACTTAATATCAAGCATAAAAATTCCTCATTTATATTGTTTTATTCATTCCTTATCGCATAAGATTATACACTTTTCTTAAGCGGATTTTCTTCTCTTTTCTATACTATAAGCAATTAAAATTGAAATCTCGTAAAGTGCTATCGTTGGTAAAGCCACTGCAAACATCGTAAAAAAATCCGACGGCGTTATGATTGCCGCAATAATAAAAGAGAGCAAAATAGCCCATTTTCGTTTAGACGCCAAATCATAAGACGTTAAAAATCCAATTTTTGTTAAAAGACTGATGACAAGAGGTAATTGAAAAATCAAACCAAAAATTAGGATAAATGATGTCATAAAGCCCAAATAATCAGAAATACGCACTATAAACTCTATTTTTAAATGAACATCTGGAAGAAATTGTTGAGAAAGGCTAAACCATAGTATTATTGGCGCTAATAGACCATAAACAAACGCTCCCCCAATACAAAATAAAATAGGCCCCCCAATGAGAAATGGTAAAAAAGCCATCCGCTCATTTTTATAAAGCCCTGGTGCAATAAAACTATAAAACTGAAAAGCCGTATAGGGAAAAGATAAAATAATTCCCCCAAAAGCAGAAAGCTTCATCTTCGTTAAAAAAGTTTCCCATACTTGCGTTGATTGCAAACGAATACCCTCAGGATTACCCCCTGCTATTTTCATTGCCCACTGATATGGCCATAGTAAAAAAATTAAGATATAATCTTTAACAAGAAAACACATCATAAAAGCGATCATAAATGCAACCAAGGCAGCAATAATTCGCTGACGAAGTTCAATTAAATGTTCTAAAAGTGGTGCCATATGGGCATCAACTTCATCTTTCTTAACATTCATGACATATCTTCTTTATCTTTAGAAGCAATAGATACTGTCGTATCTTTATTGGTTACGTTTTGATCGCATTCCAAAATTTCTTTATCTTTTTTTGATTTATGGTGTGTTGCCTTAACATCCAAATTATCGTGGATATCTTCTAATGTATTTTGAATGGGATCAAAAGTCTCTGTCAACTTCTTACTTGAATCGCTAATATTCGAACATGTTTTTTGCAAAGCATCGAGCTCGATTTGTCTTATTGCATCATCAAACTGATGACGCAATTCATTTGCTGTTGAACACATACGAGCTCTTACCTTTGCTACTGTTTTTAATATTTTAGGTAAATCTTTCGGTCCAACGACAATGATGAGAACAAGTAAGATTACGATAAACTCTGGTCCATCAATCCCAAACATCTCTTAATTCGACTTTCTCATCAAAAAATAATGCACAATGATGATTGCGTTTTTGTTACTGTTTTTTAGCAACAGATGTTTTGCGTTTTTTAGAAGCAGAAGAAACCTTTCTGCGCGCTGTTGCATGTTTTACCGATAACGGCTGAGATTGTTGAGATTCTACATCAATTATTTGGGAAGTAGGAGCCATTTCAACTTTATCCTCAATGCTGTCATCTTCTTCCTTCATATTTTTTTTGAAGGCTTTAATTCCCTTAGCAACATCGCCCATTAATTCAGAAATTTTACCGCGACCGAAAAGCACAAAGATAATCAATAAAATTATAATTAAATGCGTTGGTGAAAAAATATTACCCATTACTCTCTCTAACTTATGCTTTTAAATTTGATTTCATTTATTCATGCTTCCTCTGAAGAATGTATCAAAATAATATCTTACTTGTATATTTTCTTCTTAACTTAAAAACAATTACACGCTTTTATTGCAAAAGAACTTTTTATCCTCTCATCCCTTTTTAGCGTACTATAACACAAACTATTCAACAATGATAAACCGCCTCATACAAAATTCAAAACACTTAAAAACTTTTCTAAAATAACTTCATCTGATCTCCTAGGTTACTCATCTTCCTGTAAATACTATAACTAATGTCTCTCCTTTTACACAATGTTTTACGTATCATTACAAACATTTCCGTCAAATTATCCTTTACTGATAAAGATCATAACATGTTGTAAAATACTTTACGTATTCAATTAAAAAATTCAGAAAGAAAAATCTCTAAAAAACTTTCTTAACACATCATCAGTCTCTTCAAAAACTATCATCTTACGCACAACATTTATTCTTTGCGTTGGGGTAGGAATTTTATCATTCATTATTCTATGTACAATACGAAATATGAGCCATCATCGCGTTCAGTTAAATATCTGGCGTGTAAATAAAAACTATTAGCGGAAAGAGTAAAAATGCACTTTATGAACTAACTCAAGTGCCAAGAGGTATGGCAATACTGCTAAAAAATAAAAAAGGTACCAGCTTGCGCCTTTATTCAGAAAATACCTCCATATAACCAGCTCTCTAAGCCACTGTATGCTCTAACTATTACACGTCTCCGGATTCTGGGCATGCGTTCTCATAATATCATGTGTTTAACCTATCTCAGTATTGAAAACAGAATGGGCAGGAATAGAAAATTACATTCAATCAAAGGCATGGTATCGAAGCATAATCCATATAAAAAGAATTTCTTATCCTAGCCTTTTTTATAAGATTACCTCATAAAGCCGCTCGATAATACAGTGTTAGAGATAGATAAACCTATTTACTTTAGTTTAAAATTCCTCATTTTGATTGAGATAGCTTGCAGAGCACATATCAATTTTTAAAAGTTTTATTTTAGCATCATACACAATAACCTAGCTATTTAGCGTGTATAATGTAAAGCTTTGGCTCTGCTTAAAGCAATGAGATTCATTCACACTTTTACAAAAATCTATCACTATAACACCAGCACTTTATTGCTCTATCCATAATTTTACGCTCGCTAAAAAAACTTATAAATGTAACAATGTTTTTATCAAGCATTTGAAATTCTTTAATCTTTAAACAAGAAAATTTATGAATGAATTTGAAAGATACCCTTCAATTTTTCAACAAACTTCACTAATATTCTCGTTAATTGAGTGTTTTTTATAGTCTTCCTGGAAGAGTCCGCGATCATAAAGAAAAATCTCTTACAACATAAATATCTCTATTGAAATGTTTGATCTCTTCTTGTCTATCTTTCATATAAAAAATTTAAAATTTTAACGATTAATCTCATAATATAAAAATAGCCTTGTGAATAAATGCTCCGATGACATTAATATTTTTTCTGTAGTGTATAATGTGGGAGTGAGGGTATTGTTTGATTTCTATAAGAATATTTTTATGGATATCAATTCTATTATTCTATGCTAATAATCCGGTACAGTTATACATATGATAGAGTTTACTCCATGAATTATCGGCATATTTATCATGCTGGCAATTTTGCTGATGTTTTTAAACACATTATTGTCACTCGCATTGTAGAATATCTCAAACGCAAAGAAAAAGCTTTTCGCGTTATAGATACGCATGCTGGAATCGGTATTTATGACCTTTCTTCTTTAGAAGCACATAAAACAGGAGAGTGGCGCGAAGGTGTCCAACGACTTTTTTCAACTCCTATCCCAGAAGATTTAAGAACACTCCTTTGTCCATGGTGTGATATCATTGATGCCCTCAATAAAGGGGAAAAAGAAATTGTATTTTATCCTGGATCTCCTGTTCTTATTCGTCAATTATTACGGAAACAAGATCGCCTCACTGCAATAGAATTGCACAATGAAGATTATCATATTTTAGCAAAAAACTTTGCAGGAGATTATCAGACAAAAGTTCTGCATTTAGATGGTTGGCTTTCCTTAAATGCTCATGTACCACCAAAAGAAAAACGTGGGTTTATCCTTGTTGACCCTCCCTTTGAAAAAACTGGAGAGTTTTCCCGCCTTATTGATGGATTAACGAAAGCCTATCGTCGCTTTTCTGGAGGAATCTACGCTTTATGGTATCCTGTTAAATATGACAAAGAAATTGAAAGTTTTCTTCACGCGCTTTATCAAACCGGAATTCCTAAGATTCTACAGCTTGAAATGCGTATCCGAAAAAGTTCAAGTCCACCGACAATGAATGGAAGTGGTATGATTATTATTAACCCTCCCTACCTTTTGGAAGAAGAAATGAAAAAACTCAGCCCCTTTCTTATCAACCGTCTGGGACAAGATGAAAATGCCCAAATAACGCATAAGTGGCTTCAAAAAGAACATCTATTATGTTAGACTTTTCTCTATATTTTTTCTAAATCAAATATCATGTTGTAAAATACAAAGGCATTAAATGATAAAGTTCTTTGATTCTTTGGATAATACCAACATATTATAATGGTAAGCTAATAACGATCAGCGTGAATTAATTTTTTTCTTTTAGAAAGTCTATCCTCTTAATCATCATGGATTTCCTATTCAATCATTTTAATGGATAAATTAGGCAAATTCATAAAGCTGTCTTAGAATAACAACTCTCATATTTTTTATGAAAGATCGGCTCTCTAAAATCATACTCTTATGCTATAAGATATTATTTATAGAAAAAAATTATAAAGACATAAATAATCATTATTTAATAAAAAAGAATATTTCATATATTAAACAAACAACATATTTGTAATAAACGGAATGGTCCTGAAAAGTAATACAAATTGTCCGCAAAATGAACGGGAAAAACTTTCTTTTCTCTCTAATATTACATGGCATAATGCTAATCAAAGCAATGAGAAAAATCAATTCCAAGGTATCAAGTTCATACAAGAGTTTGTTAGACACCTTCCGCATAAGCCAGGGGTTTACCGGATGATTGGTGAAAATGGTGATATTCTCTATGTTGGAAAAGCCCGTAATCTCAAAAAACGTGTTTCAAACTATACACGTGAACAAGGACACAATAATCGTATTACCCGCATGATTCGTGCAACATATCATATGGAATTTATCGTCACCCATACAGAAACAGAAGCACTCCTTTTAGAAGCCAATCTCATCAAAAGATTGCATCCACATTTTAATGTACTCCTACGTGATGATAAAAGTTTTCCTTATATTATGATTACAGATGATCATCGAGTGCCTGCACTTTACAAACATCGTGGTGCTCGAATACGAAAAGCTCACTATTTTGGTCCTTTTGCTTCTGCTGGTGCAGTGACACAAACAGTTCATGTTTTACAACGCGTCTTTTTATTACGAACCTGTACTGATTCAGTTTTTGAAAACCGTACACGCCCCTGCTTGCTTTATCAAATTAAGCGATGTTCTGCACCTTGTACTCATGAAATTAGTGACAGTGATTATAAAGAACTGGTGAAAGGAGCAAAAGCGTTCCTTTCGGGAAAAGATCAATCTATTAAAAGCGATATGGTTCAAGCTATGCATAAAGCCGCAGAAAATCTTGATTTTGAACAAGCAGCTTCCTATCGTGACCGCTTATCAGCCCTTTCTCACATACAAAGCCATCAAGGTATTAATCCTCAAACGATAAAAGAAGCGGATGTATTTGCAATTGCGCAAAAAGAAGGAATGACCTGTATTCAAGTGTTCTTTTTTCGCATGGGGCAAAATTGGGGAAACCGTGCCTATTTTCCTAAAGCAGATCCCTCTTTTTCCCGCACTGAAATTTTAGCGAGTTTTCTTGCCCAATTTTACGATGATAAACCACTTCCTAAAAGCATCCTTTTATCTGAAGAAATTGAAGAAAAGACACTTCTTACAGAGGCATTTAGTCTCAAAGCAAATCACAAAGTGTCCCTCTCTTTACCTAAACAAGGTGAACGAAAAACTCTTGTTAATCGTGCCTATCTCAATGCTCATGAAGCACTTGAACATAAGCTTTCTGAAACAGCCACCCATACAAAATTGCTTCAAGGTCTTGCTAAAACATTCCAACTACCTGTTCCTCCACGCCGGATAGAAGTCTATGATAATTCTCATATCATGGGAACAAATGCTGTAGGGGCTATGATTGTTGCTGGTCAAATGGGATTTATTAAAAATCAATATCGAAAATTCAACATTCGCTCAACAGATATCACGCCTGGCGATGATTTTGGCATGATGAAAGAAGTGATTAAACGAAGATTTTCACGCCTTATCAAAGAGTATGATCTGCCAAATAGAAGTCATGACATAAAAGATGATGATCTTTTTCCCATTTGGCCTGACCTTATCTTAATCGATGGTGGTGAAGGACAAATCAACAGCGTACATGCAATACTTGCTGAATTACAATTAAATGATCTCTTCACAGTTGTTGGAATCGCCAAAGGTGTTGACCGTCATGCGGGACGTGAACGATTTTTTATAAAAGGTATCCCCCCCTTTACACTTCCTCCACGTGATCCTATCCTCTATTTTTTGCAACGTCTGCGTGATGAAGCACACCGTTTTGCGATTGGAACTCATAGGATAAAACGAAAAAAAGCAACATTCAAAAACCCACTTGATGAAATCGAAAATATTGGTCCGACAAGAAAGCGTGCATTGCTTCATCATTTTGGAAGTGCCAAAGCTGTTGCTAGTGCCTCATTTGAAGATTTAAAAAAAGTTACGGGAATCTCTATGACAATTGCACAAAAAATTCATAACCATTTTCATGAAAAATAGGCTTGTTTCATAACCTTCGACTTGTTACGTTAAGGAAATATATTCTCTTTCACAAGAATTAAAAATGGCTCCATGAAAAATCATACTTTTTCTTTTCCAAATATTTTAACTTATGCACGAATTGTTGCAGTCCCAATGGTTGTTGCATGCTTTTTTTTAGAAGGGCGGCTACAATCAAGTGATATCACTCGCTGGATTGCTGTTTCCATTTTTATCGTTGCATCCATTACTGACTTTCTTGACGGTTACCTTGCTCGTATTTGGGAACAAACATCCAATATTGGTCGCATGTTAGATCCAATTGCCGATAAACTTCTCGTCTCTGCTTGTTTGCTCTTGCTTGCCGCAGACAGTACCATCGCTGGGTGGACACTATGGGCAGCTATTATCATTCTTTGCAGAGAAATTCTTGTATCAGGATTACGTGAATATTTGGCTGAGTTAAAAGTTAGTGTTCCTGTCTCTCGTCTTGCAAAATGGAAAACTTTTGTACAAATGATCGCTATTGTATTTCTTTTAGCTGGACCAGCCGGTAATAAAATTTTCCCTTACACAGTAGAGTTTGGCATTACTATGCTGTGGATTTCTGCCCTCCTTACATTGTGGACAGGGTGGGATTATTTTCGTGCAGGTTTAAAACACGTTATCCTATGAAGAGTATGGAGATTTATAATGATAATTTATCTTTTTGTACTTAAATAAGAGATAAGAATAGCATAAGATTGATTTATTTTTATTAATGATAAATCAATCAAGCACTTTTTTGCACATTACAAGTAAGGGTGGTATATAGATAAAAGCTCTTCAAAAAAGAGTAAATAGGCTTTATATTTTCGTAAAAGCAGCTGTAATATTAAAAGCTAAAAAACAATTAATGCTCCATATGCTTTCAAAAAAGTCTATAATCTTATAAGCAAAAAACCGAAATATAGTGTTTCGGATTTTTGCTTTTTATATACGCTTTATTAACCAACAATTTCTATCTCAGAAAACCAAAAGGCGATTTCTGTTTTTGCCGTTTCAGCACTATCGGATCCATGGACAGAATTTTCGCCAATCGATAAAGCATGAACCTTACGAATTGTCCCTTCTTCTGCATCACTAGGATTCGTAGCCCCCATTACTTCACGGTTTTTAGCTATTGCATTTTCGCCTTCCAAAACTTGTACAACGGTTGGACCAGAAGACATGAATTCAACCAATTCACTAAAAAAAGGGCGTTCTTTATGAATAGCATAAAATTTTTCAGCCTCAGGTTTGCTCATCCAAACACGTTTAGACGCAATAACACGTAGCTCCGCATCCTCAAGCATTTTAGTAATTGCGCCAGTCAAATTACGACGGGTTGCATCTGGTTTAATCATCGAAAAAGTACGCTCTAAAGCCATTTACTCACCTTTATTTCATTTATAACATTCTCTGACTGTTTCTATAGCGAGCAAGGAGCCCTTTGCCAAGTGACTCTGCAAAAATCTACACAAATTCTCAAAATATAGAATGAATTATAAAGAAAACTTTAATAAAAATACCTGCAATCGCTCATCCCATCATAAAGATGCGCTACCGACTCTCAATAAATATTGAACCTTCTTTCATAATCTTAAATGCTTCCCATCAAAATTATCATTTAAGCAATAAAAAGTCATAAGAAAAAACTCACATGCAAAAAATATATCTTTTTGAAAGCCTTCTTCTTTAAAGAGGACGAACCTAGACACTTGGTTTGAAAATCCTTCTACACACATTGAGATCAATTAAAAATAACCATATATTTAGAAACTATAGCGTACACCTATAATTCCCTGAAAGGACTGTTTTGTTTTACGCCCTTTAATATAATGGGCCTCACCATATAACTTTAACTTCTCACTCACTAAACTGCTTAAACCTATTCCTAATTTACCTGCATTCCCTGATAAGTCCGTGGTAAATGAATGCCGTTGATTAATTAACGTTTGATTGTCATCTTTATTCTCACGTAACCATGCTGCTGTAATATACGCAAGCGATGAGGAATCCATGTGAGAACCAAATTCATATCCTAAAGATAAGCCAACCTCACTGCGTAATGAAGTGAATGGACGCATGTCACCTGTCATGTCATTCGATAACTTGATTTCTTTACCCTCAACTTGCAACCATGTAAATTGTCCATAAGGCTGCAACCAACTGTTCTTTGACGTCTGAAGTCGATAACCTGCTTCAAAGGAGGTGCCCACCGCCCATTGCCTATAACTTCCTTCAATCCCTAAACCATTCGTTGAAACTGCCTTTAGAGTATTTTGATAATGATTGTATTTTAAAATACCATCGAGATACCATCCACTATGATCCAAATAAGTGACATAAGCGCCAATACCATAAGTATTGATACCACTGATACCCCCCCGTGCATGCGCAACACGGACACGATCATAACTGCCAAAACCACCTATATAAAATTCTCCATTTTCCCACTCGCTTAAACCATTGATCCCTAAAACAATACCTATCTGATCTAACTTAAAATCTATATGCTCTGTCGCAATACTCTCTTTAGATTTAATCGCATAGGTCCATAAAGCTGCATTCTTTTTACTTTTATCTAGAATTCCTCTTCCCGCACGCACTGTTTGCATTTCGTTGTGAAACACCATCGCTGGAGCTACAGACATAGACAATACCGCATCTGTAGAGGGCGTGGTCAAAAAGTGAGAAACTGAAAGCGTCTCACTCAATTGTGGAGAAGGCTGTTCTTTATGAACTGGACGCACAATCATCTGATCGGCTAAAGAGTGAGAAGATTCTGAAACAGCAGTTTGTTGCTCTTCAGCAGAAAGAGGATGAGAACTGACTAGAGGAAACACCAGACGATTCTGATTTTCTTGAGAGGGAGATACAGAAACACTAGAGACATTCTGCACTTCTCTTAAATGACGTGGAGGCCGTGGTTTAGCTGGTTGTTTTTTAGTAGGTTTACGAGAACCGGTATTTTTTCCTCTAGAAGAAGCACTTTGATCAAACAATGCAAGAGGAATCTTCGTTTTCTTGTTTACACACTGTGTTTCAGTATTCGAACGTGTCGTACTTTCAGAGGCAGAACTTAAATACCAAATTGTAGAATAACCACTAGAATCAGCACATCTTTCTCTCTTTCGTAAAACATACTGATAAGCTCCACCATCAACAGCTGTAATGTCCTTACCCGAAAGATCTTCCAGAGTAAAATTAGCGCCTCCAAATTTATTAGTAACTAAATTAATCTCTGTGGTCCAACCATTTTTCTGAGAGATAGGACCTGTAATTTCACGACCAGAATCTGCAACGCTTATTTTGTGATTACCTGAACCTTCATCAATCGACAAGTAATCACTTGCATCCCCCGTAGCACTAATATTGAATCGAAAATGCAAACTTCCTGAAAGTTTCTCAACATGAAGTGAAATATGTCGTGGATCATACGGTATAGAAGTAAAAATAACAGTCCCATTCTGCCCCCCTAAATCTTCAATTTCAATCTGAGGTTTTTCTCCTATATTCCGTTCACCAACCTCAAATATTGTTTCTTCAGATCTGTCCTGTATAGGAATTTTTTTCTTAGTCGTATGATTTGTCCTATCACCAGCGAATAAATAAAGTTCTCCGTGATCATTGATCCTTACTTCTCCAACGACATCTTTTATACCAACATGGAACCACGACTTAGCAAAGCTGTTAACAGTCAGACCATCCACAAACCCTTCAGGATATACAACTTGAATAGCATGATCTTTCAAATTAGTATCATAAGATTCTCCTAACGCTAAAACGTGCTGCCTCCCATTCCCAGAGACCTGAGCATACATTGATTTTCCCCCCTCTTTTCTTTCTCCTGCATAAAGATTTTGTTCTCCGTTATCTCCCACTTTCGTATACCACACCCACGCTTCATCATATACATTCTGCTGTCCCACTGCTCCACCGCCGCCAGAAACTGTGGTATTAGAAGCACTGCTTTTTCTCACCACGCTTGTAAGATCAATATTTTTCTCTTCATGAACAAACTGCTGACCTCCAAGGATTTTAGCATCTATTGCATTTCCTCCACGTGTAACTATTTGCATCCCTCCTTTTTCAATAGTGGATCCCATGGAAGTTTTTCCATTTTCAACAATTTCAACACCACCACCTTCGATCTTAACATTATTGTTGAAAAGGGTTGTAATCAGTGCTGAACCTTTTGGTACCTTCCCTCCACTTTCCACATTTTCTAATCTTTTTAACTCTTCATTCCTGTTTTCAACTGCACTTGCAACTTGTACAAAACAACTACTGATCATCAATACTGAAAAACTCAACTTATGTTTATACTGCATTATCGACACTCCACTCTCAATTATTTAGAAAAATATCCCACGGCTACGTAGGTAACTCGTCTTAGATTGTATCGTAATGTGTTTTATTTATGTTTATAAACACTTTTTAAGTGTATTTTTTAATATAAACAACTTTAGGTTGTGTTTCTATAAAAGCCACTAGAAAGTTCTAACTTACGGCTGAAAATCTTAATAAAATTCAAATTGTTTACTTGAGTTCAAGGAATAATTTTCAATATTTGAAGTTAGATGAACAAAATGCTCGTGCCTAACGAGGTCACGTCCTTCACGGAACACAAAACGCCATTGGATTGTACATTCACGCGCTTGTTTTAAAGAGACATCTCTCAACGCACCCAAACCCATTTCGCGACGTCATCCATGAATGGTATACCGGTAAAGCCATTGAGCCCCCAATCTTTACGCTTATGAAGAAGCGAGCCGATATCATCATACACTTTGCCATCCTAATGTTGTGACAGCCCTTGACACTAGAGAAGATTCATAAGAAACATTTTTACTCTTTTCTTATATAGTTTTTATCTACATGTTCATCCCGCTTGTGATGTGCTAGGCGAATAATTTTGATTGATTCAACATAAACAGATTTGGAATGAGAGAATCCTATGATACTCGGGACTCTCATTCAACATGCATAGAAATGAATTATTATTATAAATTCAGTATGTTGCCTTTAAAAGAGAGAGTATAAAGACATTCCTACTATTTGAGAAAGTCCCTATACTCTCGAAAAGACATAGCCGGGCGTTATCTGTTTAAGCTTGCAAAACAATTACATTTGTAAAATTAATCAGCCGTGTACACACATATTTAGAAACTATAGCGTAATCCTAAAATACCTTGAAGAGCATTCTTAATCTTATGTCCTTTTAGATAATGTGCTTCCGCATAAAGTGTTAGTTTATCATTGACCGTACCGTTTAAACCAATTCCCAATTTACCCGCACTGCCTGATAAATCTGTAATAAATTTATACTGCTTATTAATTGTCGTATAATTATTATTTATATTCTCACGCAACCAAGCTGCCATAATGTAAGCTGTTAATGAAGTTTCTGAATTCACAAAAAATTCATGTCCTGCAGTCAATCCAACTTCACTGCGGAATGAATTTAATGGGCTTAGATCACCTATCATTTCATTGGAAAGTTTTATTCTTTTACCTTCAACCTGCAAACCTGTTAGCTTGATATAAGGCTGCATCCAAGTATTCTGTGCCGGTTCAAAATAACAGCCAATCTCAAATGATCCACCTATCGCCCACTGATTGTAATGACTTTGAATAGCTAAACCATTCGTTGATATGGCTTTTAAATTATCTCGATAATAATTATATTTCAAAACACCATCCATATACCATCCACGATGATCAAAATAAGTTGCGTAAGTTCCAATGCTATAAGAGCTCAAATCACTATCACCACCTCGTGCATGAGAAACACGTGCTTGATCATAACTCCCAAAACCACCAACATACAACTCTCCATGCCTTAATTCACTCAACTGATCAGCACCAAAGACTAAACCTGTCTGCCCAAGCTTAAAGTGTGTATGGCCTGTCGCAACACGTTCTCTGCTCTTAATCCCATAAGTCCATAGTTCGATATCTTTCTTATTTCTGTCCCAAATTTTTCTACCATTCCGTACAACTTGCAACTCATTATTAAAAATAAGTCCAGGGACTACGGACAACGTTAACACTGCATCTGTAGAGGGGGTTGTTGATGTTTCACCAGGAAAAAAAGGATCTGTCGGATCTGGCATAGAAGGCTCTGGTCCACTGAGGCGGTCTGCCGATAAAAACCAAACTTTCCCATTTTCATCCTTTCTTTCTTTCAAATCATACATATAAGTTCCACCATCAATGGCGTTAATTTTTTCACCCTTAAGATCTGTCAGCGTAAAATGCGCACCACCACTTTGATCCGTAATTAAATCACGCTTATTTGAAAAAGGATCCGTGATTTCAACTCCAGAATCAGAAACACTTATTGTATGTTTCCCAGCGCCTTTCTCAACCAAGAGATAATCACCACGGTTATGGGCAATCGTAGTATTGAACGCGAAATGTAAATTTCCTGAAAGATTATTCACATGAAGCTGAGAATAATATGGATCAGAACCTGTAAACGAAAAAATAACACTCCCTTCACCACTTAATTTTTGTATCAAAGAACTTTTTCCATCAAACTCATCAGTAACAGAGTACAGTTTTGTATCTTTTCCATTTAAAATAATATCTTCTACTGTGGTGCGTTGTTGATCATTCCCAGCATAAAGATGGATCTGCCCAGAATGGTTTACCTGTGTCTTGCCTTCTAATGTTGCTCCAGCATGCACCCATGATTTTGTTTGATCATTCATTGTTAGATTCTTTACAGATCCATCAGTATATATTTCCTGAATAGCACTCTCATTTAAAGTGACTCCAATAGCCTGACCGCCTTTTAAGATACGTTGTTTACCACCACCAAAAACTTCTGTGTCAAATGCAAAACCACCATTTTTTGCACTTTGAGACTTTTTTCCAACCTCTTGGACACCCCCTCGCATAACTTTCGTATTCCAAACTTTTCCGCCATCATATACTTTTTGTTGGCCTAGTGTTTCATCTTGACCATAAATGACAGTATGAGAAGCACTACTCCCTTTAATCTCTCCTCCAATATCCCCCTCGCCGAAAACAAGCTGCTCACCACCATAAATTTTAGTCCCTTCTACTTTTCCTCCATTTCCAACACTTTGGTGTCCGCCTTCTTCAACAACAGCATTTTTCGAAAAACCTTGTTTTCCCTTCAAAGCCTGAACATTTTCAATTCCACCATGTTCAATTTTACTATTCTCACTGAGTCCTCCTGCATACACATAAAGCTCTGCACCATTCCTTACAGTGTTATTAATGGATCGCCCTGGACTATCAATCTCACCATCATTTGAAATGTATGCTTTACCTTCATTATCAAGGATATAATTTTCTAAAATTGCCCCATCTTTAATGGAGATAAGTTCAGGCTTTTTAAGAAACGCAGTATTTTGTTCTTGTGCATTATATCCAGCATTGTCACGATGACTACTGTCAAGTTCCTGTTGACTCGCAAACACTCTAGCACCCTTATCCATGATAAAATCGCTAGGCTTTTTCAAAAAGTCTAATTCATTGCGCGTTCTTACCATGACATCATTAGAGGCTCCAAGTATGCATCTGCCTGTTTTCATATCCTCATTGTATTGATCTTGAAATACTTTATCATTTTCATAACTTGAAGATTGACAAAAAAGTGCTGTCCCCCCCTCATTTGCAGCAGCAGCTTGCACAAAACAGCTGCTCAACATGAGTATCCAACAATGTCGTTTCCATTTATATTGTAGAGCCATATCCTCCCCCTTCACGCCTGCATAGACACTAAACGTAATTAGCTCTACAAAATATATTTTCAACCTTAGATTGCAACAATCCTTCTTAAAAATCATCCTTATCTCATAAAAAACCGCTCTTTATAGTTTTTAAATACTTTTTTGATCAAGAATATAAGAGCGCTCTTATAGTGCTTCTTTAGCATTTTCTCGGAGTTTTCTTATCAAAGATAAAAAGTAATGCATAATCAAGTATATAAGGGTATACAGTTTATCATGAACAACGAAGCTGCATGCTCTGAAAAATTGTTCTCTGAACCTTTAATTAAAGACCTTTAAAAACAATCATATATTTAAAGATAACTAAAAAATAACCATATATTTAGAAACTATAGCGTACACCTATAATTCCCTGAAGGGACTGTTTTGTTTTACGCCCTTTAATATAATGGGCCTCACCATATAACTTTAACTTCTCACTCACTAAACTGCTTAAACCTATTCCTAATTTACCTGCATTCCCTGATAAGTCCGTGGTAAATGAATGCCGTTGATTAATTAACGTTTGATTGTCATCTTTATTCTCACGTAACCATGCTGCTGTAATATACGCAAGCGATGAGGAATCCATGTGAGAACCAAATTCATATCCTAAAGATAAGCCAACCTCACTGCGTAATGAAGTGAATGGACGCATGTCACCTGTCATGTCATTCGATAACTTGATTTCTTTACCCTCAACTTGCAACCATGTAAATTGTCCATAAGGCTGCAACCAACTGTTCTTTGACGTCTGAAGTCGATAACCTGCTTCAAAGGAGGTGCCCACCGCCCATTGCCTATAACTTCCTTCAATCCCTAAACCATTCGTTGAAACTGCCTTTAGAGTATTTTGATAATGATTGTATTTTAAAATACCATCGAGATACCATCCACTATGATCCAAATAAGTGACATAAGCGCCAATACCATAAGTATTGATACCACTGATACCCCCCCGTGCATGCGCAACACGGACACGATCATAACTGCCAAAACCACCTATATAAAATTCTCCATTTTCCCACTCGCTTAAACCATTGATCCCTAAAACAATACCTATCTGATCTAACTTAAAATCTATATGCTCTGTCGCAATACTCTCTTTAGATTTAATCGCATAGGTCCATAAAGCTGCATTCTTTTTACTTTTATCTAGAATTCCTCTTCCCGCACGCACTGTTTGCATTTCGTTGTGAAACACCATCGCTGGAGCTACAGACATAGACAATACCGCATCTGTAGAGGGCGTGGTCAAAAAGTGAGAAACTGAAAGCGTCTCACTCAATTGTGGAGAAGGCTGTTCTTTATGAACTGGACGCACAATCATCTGATCGGCTAAAGAGTGAGAAGATTCTGAAACAGCAGTTTGTTTCTCTTCAGCAGAAAGAGGATGAGAACTCGCTGGACCTGAGACTTCAATAACGTGACTTCCAAGAGAGGAAACAGTTGAAGAAACAAAAGCTGGAGATCTTTGACTCAAGTTTTGGCGGTTTTTTCTTCGACGTGGCAATTTAATAACATGTGCTTGTGGTGCTGCAATCGTTGAAAGAGAAGAAACTGATTGATTTTGATTTAAATGCCGCACAGATCTGCTTCTACTACGTGGTAAACTGTTGAGAAATGAAACATTATCAATAAATACTGCAGATAAATACCAAACTTTTTCACCCCCATCCTCATCAATTCTCTGTTTTAAACCATACGTATAGGTTCCGCCATCAATAGTTTTAACATTTGCACCAGAAAAGCTTCTCAGGGTAAAATGTGCGCCACCACTTTGATCAAAAATTAAATCAAGTCCTGCTGAAGAAGGATCAACAATTTCAATACCAGAATCTACGACACTTATTGTATGAAAACCACTCCCATTCTCAATAAAGAGGTAATCACCTTTTTCTTCTGCAAGGCTAACATTAAAGTTAAAATGTAGACTCCCTGCTAGATTATCAATGTAAAGCTGAGAGTAATATAAATCATCTTCAAAAGAGGTAAAAATGACTTTTCCTACACCGCTTAACTGCTGAATGCGTGTACTTTTGTCGTCAAACCCACGAGCAACGGAGTATAATTGAGCGTCTTCTCCATTTAATTCAATGTTTTCTACTATAGTTTGTTGACCATCGTCTCCAGCATCAAGATGGAGCCCACCAAAATCCTGAACTTTTATTTCTCCTCCTAATATTGCACCAGGAGAAATCCATGAATTAGCATTACCTTCAATCGTTAGATTCTTTACAATTCCACCTGCATAGACTTCTTGAACACCACCAGTGCGTAAAATGACTGTATTTGCTTCACCTCCTGCTAAAACACGCTGCACACCCTCTGAAAAGATTTCAGCATTTACAGCTAAACCGCCGGCTTTTTCTGCAGAGTTATCATCATTAGGAAACCACTTAGCAAGAGTTTGTACTCCTCCACTCATCACTTTTGTTCCCACAGCCATCCCATCATCATATACATTCTGCTGTCCCGGCGTATCACCTTGACCATAAAGTGTCGTGTTATAAGCACTGCTCCCCACAATTCCACCATTTACATAACCATTTCCGAAAACAAGCTGCTCCCCACCATAAATTTCAACTCTCAATGCAGAGCCTCCCCCCTCCACTTTTTGTTTTCCACCCTCGTAAATAATCGTAGATTCTGAGACCCCCTGTTCCCCTACAATCTCAGTACCACCATTTTCAATGGTTGTATTTTTACTGAAACCACCAGCTTCAACATAAAGTCTTCCTGATCCCTGAATTGTATTATTAATAGACTTCTTAAGAACACCTTGCTCTCCATCATCAAAGACATAAACTACGTTATCATCACCGAGCAAAGAGCTTTGTAGAATTCCTCCTCCTTCCCCAATGCTGTAATGAATTACATCAGAGATACTAAAATCTTTTGACGATGTCATATTTTCTTCTTTTTCAGGAAGCTTATCTATAGGCGACTCCACATGAGGTGAAGGAATTACAGGAGCAGAAGTTATTTGTGATGTAGCCAAAGACCAAGTCTTTCCCCCATTATCATCTTTTGTCTTTAAGCCATACATGTAGGCTCCACCATCAATCGTACTCGTCTCTTCACCAGAAAAATCTGTCAGAGTAAAATGCGCATTTCCGCTTTGAACATGAATTAAATCAAGCTCCAAAACTAAATTCTGATCTTGTAGAGAAGAATTGGTCATTTCAACACCAGAATCGATAACACTTATGGTGTGATTACCTGATCCTTGTTTTATCAGAAGATAATCACCGCGCTGTTCTGCAAAATTAGTATGCAACCTAAAATGTAAACTCCCTGAAAGATCATTGATCTCAAGTTTGGAGTAATGTGGATTAAACACGGTAGAAGTAAAAATAACACTGCCATTACCACTCAAACTTTCAATCAAAGAACTTTCACCATCCATCTTGGAAGCAATCGCATACAATTTTGTATCTCTGCCATTTAAGACAATTTTTTCTACTTCAGTACGAGATCGCTCAGCACCAGCATAAAGATAAATCCGTCCAGAATCATGAATCATAGTGCTTCCTTCTAATGTTGCACCAAAATGTAACCACGATTGTGCTTGATCTCTAATTATTAAATCCTTTACATAGCCTCCTAAATCTATTGCTTGGAAAGCATTCCCTTGTAAAAGAACGCCAATCGCGATTCCCCCCGCTAAAATGTGTTGCTCTCCACCAGAAAAGACCTTCGTATCAAAGGCAAAACTGCTATAATCGTTTAGATCCTCTTCTCCATAAAGATTTTGTATCCCTCCTTCCATGATCTGTGTGTTAAAAACCTCTCCATCATCATACACATTCTGATATCCTCGCACTCCATTCTCACCAGAAACGATAGTGTCATAGGCACTGCTTCTTACCATCGCACCTTTGATATCAGACTTTCCTGAAACAAACTGCTCACCACCGTAAATTTTAACCCCTTCAGCTTTTCCCCCATCTTCAACCTTTTGTTGCCCACCTTTATGAACAATAGTATCCTGTGAAAGACCCTGTGTTTTAATAAGCTCAGTGCCACCTCTTTGAATTGTCGTATACAAGCTAAAACCACCGCTATAAACGGAAAGCTTTCCACCATCTTTAACTGTATTACTAATTGAAGTTTCTCCATTGCTATCAACTTCCTTGCTACTCGTGTCAAAGCTAGGATCTGCAATAGAAACAGTTGTTCCTTGATCAATTGTGAGTTCTGTAAGTAAATCACTTGATGAACCAGTATATGGTTTCAATACACTATCAAAAACTTGAGAAGTTGTCTCATCAATGGTGTGGTTTGCATCTAAGTACCAAACTTTACCAGTACCCTTATTGTTTCTATGTTTCAAACTGTACCGATAGGTTCCGGCATCAACAGTTCCGATTTTTTCACCAAAAGTGTTTGTCAGAGTAAAATGGGCATTTCCGCTGCGATCAGTAATTAATTTAAGCTTTTTGTAAGAAGAATTTGTAATTTCACGCCCAGAATCAGCCACACTTATTGTGTGAGAACCAGAGCCCCTTTTTTTAATCACAAGATAATCACTAAGCTGCTTGGCAAAATTGACATTAAAATCGAAATGTAAAGAACCTGAAAGATCATCAATATTAAGTTGAGAATAGAGCTTATTCGTCCCTAAAGACGTAAAAATAACTCTGCCACTTCCTTTTAAATTCTTAACATTAATCTCAGGTTTTTTGCCGTTATCTTCAGACGCAATAATGTATAGTTTGCTATCTTCTCCATTTAAATTAAGATTTTCTACTTCCGTAACAGCTTCACCATTCCCAGCATAAAGATAAAGACTACCAAAATCATGAACATTTGTATTTTCACCTAATATCGCACCAGCAAAACCCCATGACCTTGCTTGATGATTAATAGTTAGATTATCCGCATATCCAGAATCATATATATTCTGAATAGCTCTATCGTATAAAGTAACTTCACTCGCATTCCCTCCTGCAAAGATATTCTGCATACCATTTTTAAAAAGTTCGCTACTCAGTGCAAAAGCCCCCTCATTAATTGTAAAATCTTCATCTTCTGTATCGGCTGTATCAGCATCTTCTGAGAAGCCGTTATGAAAATTCTCTTCACCATCAAGATTCTGGACACCTCCTCTCATAATCTTTGTGTCAACAGCCATCCCCCCACTATAGACACTTTGTAGTCCTAGTATTCCATCTTCAGCATAAATTTCGGTGTTATAAGCACTACTTGCCTTATCTTTACGCAACAAACCAGATCCAAGACTTCCCTTACCAAAAATAATTTGCTCGCCACCATAAATTTTAGTACCTTCTGCATTTGCACCACTCTCAACAATTTGTTTACCCCCTTTTTTAACAGCGGCATATTCTGAAATGCTCAAGTTTTGGACAAACTCAATCCCACCATGCTCAATTGTCGTATCCCTGCTAACACTTGCTGCATCAATGTAAAGTTTTCCACCCTCCTGAACCGTATTATTGATAGAATATCCAGCGTCTTCATAATTAAAGCTATTTACTTTTTTACCAGAGTCCTCAGAATCACGGTCAGTAATATAAACGGCAATATCATCATAAATTATTGAATTTGTGAGTACTTCAAAGAATAGGTTTTCTAATCTCTTCCTCCCCTCTTCTGAAGGATTACTTCCTTCTGCTCTCTGTTTATTCTCTATCCTTTTTGATCCCCCCTTTTTTTCTTTTAATCCCCTTACTTCCGATAACAACTTTCTTGTCTCTTCTAGATGTTCACTGATACTTACTGGTGTTAATAACTTTTCTCTTGGTGTAGCTACTCCATCTGCACTCGCAATCTTGACAAAAAAACCACTGGTCATTAATGCATAAAAACTTAATTTCATTTTGCGGTGCATTATTCACACTCCATAATTTCAAATTTAAATTCCCCCATTTAGAAAAAAGTGCATAGACAAAAACAACACAACGTAATTGCTCAACCTCATGTCTTTTAAGATAGCAAAGCATACGATGGATTAAGCTCTGATAGACGAAATATACACCTTGTGTTTTAAAATGCATACACAACTAAAAGATTTAATTTATTTTAGATACACTTTAAAAGTGTTGCAATTGCATCCATAAAAAATATTTTTAATATTTTGAGACACTAAATACTGATCTACGAATAAGATTGATCCCTTAATAGATAAAAATGGCATTAAACTTTAAAGGAAACAGCAATGTGAATGAGAGCTGCGTTTATAGCCACCTATTGCCATCTTCTACAGCATTTAAAGCAGCGTCTTTATTTTATTCATTTTGGATAATATCTAGAGCACTTATTCATACTCATCAGTCCATAATCATTGTTCTAATATATAACGAAGTGTCATAATATTGACTCGACACTGATTTGAAATTTCTATACTTATAGTCAGTTAACTCGTTATTTGATTTGTCATATACTGAAAGGGACATTCTATTCATGTCTATAAACTCAGAAATGAAAGCTACAAGCAACAGAAACTCCCCTCGTCGAATTTTATTTGCAAGCCTTATTGGACCAACAATTGAATTCTTCGATTTCTATGTCTTTGGCACTGCCGCAGCTCTTATATTTCCTCATGTGTTTTTTCCAACACAAAATGATCAGACTGCCATTTTACAATCTTTCCTCATATTTGGAGCAGCCTTTTTTGCCCGCCCTTTTGGATCAGTTGTTTTTGGACATTTTGGGGATAAAATTGGAAGAAAAGCAACACTTATTGCTTCTCTTCTCACAATGGGTCTTTCAACAGTCATTATTGGTTTTCTTCCTACTTATGAAATAGCAGGGTGGTTTGCCCCTTTCCTCTTAACCTTGTGCCGTATTGGACAGGGAATGGGATTAGGAGGAGAATGGGGAGGCGCTGTTTTACTCGCAACAGAAAATGCCCCTCCAGAAAAGCGCGGCTGGTATGCGATGTTCCCCCAATTAGGCGTTTCAATAGGTTTGTTTTTATCTATTGCTGTTTATTTAGCTCTGTTGCATTTCCTTGATCGTGCGGAACTTTTAGCTTGGGGATGGCGTATTCCTTTTATTGCTTCAGTTGTTTTTATGATTATAGGATTATGGGTCCGTCTTTCAATTAATGAAACTGTTCAATTCAAAAAAACTCTTGAAAGTAAAGAACATGTCAAAGTTCCTATCATAGATGTCTTTTTAAAATGTCCACGAATCCTATTTCTTGGAGTATTTTCTGGTATGGCAACTTTTGTTTTGTTTTACTTGGTTACTACATATTTGTTAAGCTATTCAACAAACCATCTGCAATTGCCATTTCATCAAGCTCTTCAAATCGAAATTGTCGGTGCTATTTTTTGTGGGATTTTTACTGTCATCACTGGAAAACTCGCTGACCGTATTAGACGTAGAACTTTGATGATTTGGATTACAATCATCACCGGTATTTATTCTTTCGCAATTCCTTATTTCTTAAATTCTGGAGTTATAGGAGTCCTTGCAATGTCTGTTATTGGTTTGTCTCTCATGGGAATGATATACAGTCCTCTTGGTGCTGTTTTGGCTTCACCATACCCAACAGCAATCCGATATACCGGTTCTTCTATCACTTTCAATTTATCTGCTATCATAGGAGCTTCTCTCGCGCCTTATATTGCAGAATATCTGGTGCAACATTTCGATACATCTTATATCGGTTATTATTTGCTTCTTGCTTCTTTTATTTCACTGATTTGCTTCGTCGGATTTACAGATGATGAAATATCCAACTAAAATATAATAACGAAGAATAAAATAAGGACTGGCGGCAAAAATGCTGCCAGTTTTGTTTTTAAAGACAGGGGTTGAGGTATTTTCCACCACAATATTCCCGCAAAAAATGCACTCAAAAAGAAAAATAAAAAATCTGCAATATTACTCATATAAGCAACAGCAAACATTTTTGATAAGATATGCGTTGTCCCCAACCACGACACGCAAAAGAAGGACAACATCACAGCCCATAAAATAAGCAAAATTCGATCAATAATCATCATCATGGCGTTTCGTTTTTTTAATTATAGGCCATATCTTTAGCATGCCTAAAAGAAAAATCACAATAAAAACCCAACGCCCTCCCCCTGAACCTTCCGTAATAAAAAGTGCTGGATTTACTATTCCCAGCAATCCTATAAAAATCAGAGCAATAGATACGAGACGCATTAAACCTGTTTTTCCCAGCGACGATCTTCAGTCTGTTGCCAATACGTTAAATTATGATTTTCCATTTTATATTTTTTCCACTGTGCACGAACGAGATTCAACTGCTCTTCACTTCTACCATCAAATATCACGACAAGCCGTTGATAAGCATCAATATCCGAACAAACAGCTCCCTCTATGAGAAAACGAACCTTTGAATCATTCGGATTTTCTTGTCCTGTCGTCAGAAATACAGGCTGAAAGTTTGAATATTGATCACACTCCGTTCCATGTCCAATAAATGATTCATCAGCATAAACCCATAAATGTATATCTATAGAATCGCGTTGTTCTTTACTCACACATTGTATTGTTACTTTACCAAAACGAGCCAATGCACGCTCCACAAGCGTCGGCAAAATATCCTTCAGCGTTGACTGCGTCAAATGATAGAATAAAATATCCAATCTCTTAAGCCTTCATCATTCTTTATAAAAAAGCTAACATCTTTTTAAAAAAACTTCTATATCTCTAATACAAAGGAAACGGTTCAAGATATAAACCCTCTTTTTTGATGGAGATGCATCATCTTTTTGCACGTGTCTTTAAAAGACAATAATTTTTATTTTCAACGTTAATAAAAAAGTTTTTTAAGTTATTTTCTAGATTCTTTGTAGACTATAGTTGAAAATAAAATATAATGTACGGAAAATTTAAAGAGGACCTCATAGGCAATTTTATATTATTTATTTGGTAAAAATATCCAATTCATGAAAGGATATTTTTTCAAACTTTATTACATTTTAACCGAAAGCAGTAAAAATATTTGCTATCGAATTAAAGACTGAGGATTTTCCCCAATTTATGCGTATTATTGAGTTCTACATCCTGAAACGTGTCCTTGTTTTGTTTAGTTCTGTCATGATTGCAGCAGTGGGCGTTAGTTGGACTATACAAATTCTTGCACGGATAAACTTTCTCACAACAAGTAAACAAACACTCCTCACAGTCTTACAATTTTCACTTTCATTGGTTCCTTCTGTTATTTTTCTTGTCATTCCATTTGCATTAGTGATCGCAGTTACAACCATCCTCTCAGCAATGCATCAAGACTCAGAATTTGCTGTCATCAATGCCTCTGGTTTTCCTAAAAGTACTGTTTGGAAACCTATCCTTCTTCTTGCTATTGTTGCATCCTGTATCTCCTTTTCTATAGCTAATTTTGTTGTTCCTCAAGCGCGTCTTCATATGCGACAAATGCTAGCAAGCGCTCATTTTGATCTTATTAATCTATTCATTAGTGAAGGGAGCTTTCAAAAACTCGCCAATAACCTTTACATAGAAATTGGCGAACGAAATCCAAACGGAACACTTGAACGCCTTTTCATTGCCGACCAGCGTGATCCTAAGACTGATCTTTTTTATTATGCAACAGACGCATCCATTGTGAGCAATAAAAACGGCAGTTTTCTGGTTCTCAATAACGGTGAAATAGAAAGAGTCAATCATCAAAATAACAGTGTTTCAATCGTGCAATTTAGCTCATATACTTTTAGCCTAGGAGAGTTTATCCCCAGTGATAAAACACCTACTCTTTATCCAAAAGATCAGTCTCTTTCTTATTTACAAAACCCTGACCCAAAAGATCCCTATTATCAACGAAAACCACTCCAATATAAAGCTGAATTTCACCGCAGATTAACACAATGGCTCTACCCTATTGTTTTTTCACTTATTGCATTAGCAGCGGCAGGAGATGTACGCTCCCATCGACAAGCTCGTCATTCCGCAAATCTCTCGGCAATTGCCCTTTCTTTTCTGGTGTATTGGATAGGATATTTTTTCGCAGAAAAATCAAAAAGCGATCTTGCATACGTTCCTCTCCTTTATATTATACCCATAGGAACAAGTGCATTTGTCTTTTTTATGCTTTTAACGAATCATAAAATTGGGCTTCCCACAAAAGTTAATGAGATACTTCAAATCGCTTTTCAAAAAATAATGAACAAATTTGAACAGCGAAAATCTCAAGATTCCTCGGATAAAATATCATGATTGGGTGGACACTTGGACGATATTTTTTTATACGGTATCTTAAAATAACTTGTTATTTCTGGGGAAGCATTTTTGTTCTTGCTCTTTTAATCGATTTCACAGAGAATTCCGGTAGGCTATCTTCCCTTCCGCATTATACAGCAAAAGATGCATTTTTCCTCTCTGCTTTACGCATCCCTTTTATCATGCAACAACTTATCCCTTTCATTGCACTCTTTTCTGCAATGGCAACGCTTATCTCGCTCAACAAAAAACTTGAACTTGTAGTGACTCGTTCAATCGGTGTTTCTGCATGGCAATTTCTTATGCCAGCTTGTTTTGGAGCTTTTCTTTTGGGATTATTTTCAATTCTTCTCATTAATCCACTTGCTGCATGGGGATTTTCTCAAGCAGAAAAAAAGATGACTGAATGGCGCAATCACAATGTACTAACACCTCTTCACAATACAAGTATCCACTGGTTAACACAACGTACAAATTTAGGCAGAACAACCATTGGCGCCAAATCTATCACCGATCAAGGACTTTCTCTTCTCGATGCAACCTTTGTACAATACAATGACAACGCAACCGTCAAAAATTGGATTAACGCCCCAAAAGCAACCTTGACTAATGGATTTTGGCTATTAACAAATGGAACAATCTATAAAATAGGGCATCCTCCTGAAAAATTTACCGTGTTGCAAATAAAAACCAATCTAAAACCTGAATTTTTAACGGAACGTTTAGTGAATCCCGCAACTATTCCATTTTACCAATTGCCAAAAAAAATTATGATTGCACGTTCATTTGGCTATTCTGCTAATAATTTTGATATGTATTTTCAATCTTTGATTGCATTACCGGCATTGCTTGTGGCAATGACCCTCATTGCAGCAACTGTATCTTTAAATTTTACACGTTTTGGGCAATCTAGAATGTTGATTCTTGGTGGCGTAATAGCTGGGTTTATGCTTTATGTTATTTCCGTACTTGTTCAAGCTTTTGGTAATGCTGGATATATTCCACCAATTATTGCAGCTTGGACACCCGTTGTTATTGCGTTATTCTTAGGAATCTCTTTTTTACTTCATAAAGAGGATGGCTAAGTGAAAGCATTAACACTTAAAAAAACTATTTTAACAAAATTAAGTGCTCTCGCTTTTAAAAGTGTTATAGGGGTTATTTTAGGAAGTGCTTTGTCTTATTGTGCGCACGCTCAAAGCCTTCTATCTCCTTCTCAAAGTCGCATTCAAAATCCGGAACCTCCTCTTTTGCTCTCTGCGGATGAACTCATCTACAATCGTGATGAAAACACTGTTTCTGCACACGGTAATGTTCAAATCGAATATGATGGCAATAAAGTTGTCGCTCAAAAAATTATTTACAATCAAAAAACAGGACGGCTTATAGCACAAGGGAACGTTGAAATTACTCAAAAGGATGGTAATAAAATTTATTCCAACCAAATTGATATGACCAAAGATCTTGGCGAGGGTTTTGTAAACGCCTTACGTATTGATACAGCCAACAATGTTCACTTTTCAGCCCAAAATGCTACACGCAAACACAACCACATAACAGTCTTTGAAAATGCAACCTATACAGCCTGTGAACCTTGCTCTTATAAACCAGATCGAGACGTCCTATGGAAAATTAAAGCAAGAAAGATCATATGGAATAATAGCATCAAAAAAATTCGGTTTGAAAATAGCAGTTTTGAAGTTTTTGGTGTACCGATTATAAAATTTCCAAATTTTGAGATCTATGATCCAACTGTTAGGCGTGCTAGCGGTCTGCTTACTCCTCATTTTTTTTATACTGATTATCTCGGTATGGGGATAAAGAATTCTTATTTCTGGAATCTCGCCCCCCATTATGATTTTACCCTTTCTTCTACGGTTTATACCCAACAAGGGCTTTTAACCGAAGGGGAATGGCGTCAGCGTTTAAAAACGGGACGTTATAATATTCGCTTTGCTCATATATATCAAATGAAACCGCATAGATTTGATAATGATACGATTGATGCCCAACATAAAAACCGTTATATGCTGGCGACAAAGGGGGATTTTCGTATTAATTCACACTGGACTTATGGATGGGATATTCTTGCACAATCAGATCGGCATTTTAGTCGTGCCTATAAACTTGAAAACTATAACAATCCTACACAACTTTCTCAGATCTATCTGAATGGTCTTGCAGGAAAAAATTATTTTGATATGCGTTTTTATCATTTTAAAGTTCAAGATTCAATATTGAATGATCCTCATTATGAACGTCACTCTCGGCAAGCGTGGGTCTTACCACGCATCGATTATTTTTTCACACCAGATGAACCCATTTATAATGGAGAGCTTACCTTCCATAGTAATATGCAATCAGTTTATCGTCGCCATGCTGACTTCAGTTCACCCGACCAGAACGGAAACCCTCTCAACACAGTAAAACTTTCTGGTATGGCTGGAAATAGTTTGCGTTTAACAAACGAGCTTCAGTGGAAAAAGCGCTTCAACACGCACAACGGACTCATCTTAACCCCTCTTCTCTCTCTACGAGCTGATATCATTACAACCAATGCAAGAGAAAATCACACAGATTCTATAGAAAACAATGCCTTATCCGCAATTCATGGTTCAGCAATTCGTGGCATGGCAACAGCAGGGTTGGAACTACGCTATCCCTTCCTCATTACAGCTGATCATTCTACACATATTATAGAACCAACTGCACAAATTTTTATACGCAATAATGAACAATATATTGGACAAATTCCTAATGAAGATGCTCAAAGCTTTGTCTTTGATGCCACCACTCTCTTTCAACGAGACAAATTTTCTGGTTATGATCGTGTAGAAGGCGGTACAAGAGCCAATATAGGTATAAGATATTCTGGAAGCCTTAATGATAATTGGTCTCTTTATGGTCTCATTGGACAATCCTTTCATCTAGCAGGAAAGAATTCTTTTGCAGAAAAGGACTTTATCAATGTCGGTACTCATTCTAGCTTAGAGGCAAAACGTTCAGACTATGTTGCAATGTTTGGTACAACCCATAAAAGTGGTTTTTCCTTAGAAACGCGTGGACGCTTTGACAAAAAAACAGGAAAAATCCGCCGTAGTGAAATCGAAGCATCACAAAAATGGCAAAATTTTTGGGCAGCTCTACAATATGCCTATATCGCAAAGCAACCAGATTATGAATATTCTCAAGAGCGCCAAGAAATTTCTTTTCAAACAGGACTTAAATTGGCAGATTATTGGTCCATTAATAGCAACACCGGTTATGATTTAGTATCTGGTACATTTATAAAGCGAGGAATTAGCTTGAGTTATATGGATGAATGTTTCGGGTTAACATTCGGTTATCAACAGGTAACGAATCCAGGCAGGAAAGCACCCTTGCAAAACTTTAATTTCTCTCTTTCATTGCGTACGATTGCAGATATCGGAAAAAAGATAGATTAATTTATAAAGGGAATGTATCAGTCATTTAACTTATCATTGTTTTTATGAAAGAAAGCGTGTATTTTAAGTTGTTGATGAGAATTAATAAACAATGCGAAAGCCTATTTACATGAATAAATTGAAAAAGCGTTTTCTTGCTTTATTTTATATTGCGTCTTTGAGCGTAAGTAGCCTGTTAATAAATGGATTTTTGATTCCGACAGTCTTTGCGCAGACTTCTATTGTTGTTACAGTTAATGGCAACCCCATCACAAATTATGATATACAAAGACGCCTTGCTTTTCTCAGATTACAACAAAAGCAAGGCAATTTGGTGGCACAGGCTAAAAAAGAGCTTATTGACGAAAAGCTAAAAAATATTGAAATAAAACGTCTTAATATTGAAGTAAGCAATGATGAAGTTGATAGAGCTTTTGAGAATTTTGCGACACAAAATAATATGACGATTGATCAGCTCAACCAGATTCTGATCCAAACTGAGATCACAGTGCAACACTTTAAAGATTACATCCGTGGACAAATAGGATGGGGGCGTCTTGTTAGCGCACGCTATCAAGCTGAAACAGGTATGATTAGCGAACAAGAAGCTGTACGCAGAATATTAAAAAATGGTGGTGTAAAACCTTCAACCAACGAATATACATTACAGCGAATTGTTTTTGTCATTCCTGCGCATCGTCGTTCAGAGATCTTTGAAAGACGTCAAAGAGAAGCAAGTAATTTTCGCGCACATTTCCGTGGATGTGCCAATGCTCACAATCAAGCAAGAGGTATTTTAGACGTTACTATCCGCCACTTAGGAAAGTTTCTGGAGCCACAACTTCCTAATGCATGGGAACAAGCTATTCTTGAAACGCCTGCTGGAAAAATGACAAAATTACAAGAAACATCTGATGGAATTGAAGCAATTGCTGTCTGCAAAATAAAAAGAGTTTCTGATGATTATGTCGCTCGACTGATATTTTCTCTTCAAGATAGTAAAAAAAGAAGCCCGCAAAAACTTGAAGAATTAAGCGACAAATATTTAGGAGAACTGCGGCGAGTGGCACGCATTCAAAATTCATAATGGCTGCTCTTATTGTTAGTGGTGGTGATCCTGCCGGTATTGGTCCTGAAATAGTATTAAAAGCGTGGAATTTGCGTGTTACGCGCCAAATTCCACCTTTTGTACTTCTTGCTGATCCAGATGTTATTCGTTCGCGCGCTCGTTTTTTACAGATTGATGTTGAGGTGCAATCTGTTTTAAGCAATAATCCTGCAAAAAATTTTCAAAACGCTCTTCCTATCATACCGTTAAAAAACAAACAAAGTGATCAATTAGGTATACCTTCATCGAATAATGCCGCTGGAATTATTGAAGCAATTAAACGCTGTGTTCAATTGATTCAAAATGGCCATGCATGTGCACTTATCACTTGTCCTATTGCAAAAAAGAATCTTTATGATGCCGGTTTTCAATTTCCAGGTCATACAGAATTTTTAGCTGATTTAGCCCATAAAGCTTTTCATAAATACTATCATCCAGTTATGATGTTAGCAGGACCTCGATTAAAAACAGTACCAATAACTGTTCATATTCCATTTAAAAATGTTCCTTCACAGCTTACCCGTGATTTAATTATTCAAACGGTACTTATTACTGAATGTGACTTAAAAACACGGTTTAAAATAACGTCACCCCGACTAGCTGTTGCTGGTCTTAATCCTCATGCTGGAGAAGGAGGTGCAATGGGCAAAGAAGATATTGAAGTTATCACTCCTGCTATTGAATATCTTAAAAAGAAAGGACTCAATATTGCAGGCCCGCTACCTGCCGACACAATGTTCCATGAATGTGCAAGAAAGGCATATGACGTTGCCATTTGTATGTATCATGATCAAGCCCTTATCCCTGTTAAGACATTAGACTTTGACAGCACTGTTAATGTCACGTTAGGTCTACCTTTTATTCGCACGTCTCCAGATCACGGAACTGCTTTTGACATTGCTGATAAAGGGATAGCCTCTCCCGAAAGCTTTATTGCTGCTCTTAAACTTGCAAATCAACTTGCAAAAAATAGTTTAATACCATGCCAATAGATAATCTCCCTCCTCTGCGTGAGGTCATTGATATATATGGATTACAAGCGCATAAATCTTTGGGGCAGAATTTTCTTTTTGATCTTAATTTAACATCTAAAATTGCTCATCAAGCAGGCAATATAGAAGGAAAACCTGTTCTTGAAATTGGTCCTGGTCCTGGAGGTCTCACACGTGCCTTGCTAGCAAAGGGTGCCATTGTAACAGCAATAGAACGCGATGAGCGCTGCATACCGGCTCTCTTAGAAATAGAAAAACACTATCCTAAAAAATTAAAAGTTATTTGTAATGATGCACTAAAGCAAGACTTCTCAAAACTCTTTGAAACAAGCCCAGAAAAACCTCGTATTATTGCAAATCTTCCCTATAATATTGGGACAAAACTCTTATTAAATTGGCTTTTGACTGAACCATGGCCTCCTTTTTATGAATCAATGACATTGATGTTTCAACGTGAAGTTGCCAAACGGATTACAGCTAAACCTCAATCTACTCATTATGGGCGTCTTAGTGTCTTAACTGGCTGGCGTACTACTGCTAAAATTGCTTTCGATGTACCCCCTCAAGCCTTCATACCAATACCTAAAGTAACATCTTCCGTTGTTCATATTATTCCACGAACACAACCTCTTGCCTGCTCTGCACAAAAACTAAGCCTCGTCACAAAAACCGCCTTTGGGCAAAGACGAAAAATGCTTCGTCAAAATCTCAAAACACTTGGAGGTGAAGTGCTATTAGAAAAAGCTGGAATTGATGGAATGCGCCGTGCTGAAACGCTCTCGGTTTCTGAATTTGTAACTCTAGCGCATCTAGTGCTCTAAAAAATACACTTTGTGTTATGAAACCTTTTTTAATCACAACATTTATCGATTTTTTCAGCAATAAGCCCATCAACAAAAGAGCCAAGATAAGAACAACGCTCACGTTTTACGGTTTCAGCTAAATAAATTGATTTAATAAAAGATAAAGACTGATCTAAATCTTTGTTAATCACAACATAATCATAAGAACGCCAATGCTTTAACTCCGTTCGTGCATTTTCCAATCGCAAATTGATGATATCTTGACTATCTTCTGCTCGACGATGTAAACGCGAAACAAGCTCTTTCATTGATGGTGGAAGGATAAAAACAGATACAGTGTCTCCTAGCATCTTTTTTTGCAGCTGCTCGGTACCTTGATAATCAATATCAAATAACATATCATGGCCAGCATTCAATGCGTTTTCAACAGTTTCACGCAAAGTGCCATAATAATTTCCGTGAACTTCTGCCCATTCAATAAATTCATCTCTATCACGCTTATATTCAAACTCTTCCTTTGAAATAAAGTGATAATGTAGCCCATCTACTTCACTAGGACGCCTTTTCCTTGTGGTCATACTTACGGAAAGCTCTAATTGTCCATCTTTTAGAAGTAATCGAGAAATTGTTGATTTACCAGCACCTGAAGGTGAAGAGAGAATAAATAAAAAACCGCGGCGTTGATTTATTTTTATAGCACTCAATTTACTTTCAAAGACTGTCATTACATCACTCTACTTTGTTCATAAATGTTTCTCCAAAATTTGAATTATACATTATCTCAACCTCTCCCCTAATCAATGTGTTTTCTTAGCAATTCTCAATGTTATTTTGCTCTTTTTTGAGATAAGGTATTAGCAGTATATTCACTTCTTTCTTAAATATTTTTATCCATACGCCAATCCCACTTGTGACAGACAAGAAAATGATTTTTTATCATTCTCATAAAAAGTTTAAATAGAAAAATTTTACTATATTTGGGATTCTCATTTACGATGCAAAAAGATGTGTTATCACTATAAATTCAATGTTTTGCCTTTAATTCTCGCCACTTGCGAACATTCATATTATGTTCCTCTAAAGTTCGAGAAAAAACATGCCCTCCTGAACCATCAGCAACAAAATAAAGTGCATCACTGCTTGGTGGATGTGCCACCGCTTTTAAAGAATCCCGACCTGGATTTGCAATAGCCGTTGGGGGCAAACCATTAATTTTATAAGTATTATATGGTGTTTCCTTCTCAAGATCTGAACGATAAATTGCACGACCGGATGGTTTTCCTTTTCCTCCGAAGAGACCATAAATTACTGTTGGATCCGATTGAAGACGCATATGCTTTGTAAGGCGGTTATAAAATACCGCAGCAACCATTGGTCTTTCTGCTGCAATTCCCGTTTCTTTCTCAACAATTGAGGCTAATATAACAAATTCATCAATTGATTTAATGGGTAAATCAGGTGAACGCGTAGCCCATATAGCATGAATTAATTTTGTCTGTCCTTCACGCAACCTGTTTAAAATCTCTTTACGCGTTGTTCCCCGAATAAAACGAACAGTATCCGTCATTAAATAACCTTCTGGAGGCAAAATTTTTGGAAGGTCTCCAATCAAAATTTCATTCGCAGCTAATCGATCGAAAACTTGCTGAACCGTTAAACCTTCAGGTACTGTAAATGTATACTCTATAGATTTTCCTTTCACAAGAATATCCATAATATCCTGCATCGAAGCATGAGCTGGAATTAAATATTCACCAGCCTTCAGATGCGTTGTTTTTTGGTGATAACCAACCCCATAAACAAAAATATCTGATGATCGAATGAAACCACGTTTTTCTAGCAATGAAGCAATTTCACGAATTCCGGTACCAGGATGGATAAGAACAATTTGTTCTTCCTCAATTTTTCCCTTTTCTTCAAAAATACTTTTTCCAATATAAAGAGGAATACTTATGGCAAAAAGAATAATCACAATCAGCATAAGAAAAAAATGACCGAGAATGACCAACGGATTACGGACGATAGATGATTTCTTTCGTTTTTTATGTATTAACATGTCATAACTATCTGCTAAATGATTCGAAGAGGAATCACTTACGTCCTTTAATGATTTCCATTTTTCACATCGGACATAACCCCTCAATAGCGATTAAGGATAATATTATAATTTCTCATTCACCTTATAATAAAATAGAAAACTCAAAAGCAAAAATTAAATAAAAATACTTATTATCCCCTAAAACGTCGCATCACCAACGATGCATTTGTCCCACCAAATCCAAAAGAATTAGAAAGAATCGTATCAATCTTTCGTTCACGCGGTTTGTGTGGTACAAGATCGATTTTCGTTTCAATCGATGGATTGTCAAGATTAAGTGTCGCTGGGGCTATATTATCCCGTATAGCTAAAATAGAAAAAATAGCCTCAGCAGCACCGGCTGCACCAAGTAAATGCCCGATAGATGATTTCGTTGATGACATAGAAACTTGTGGTGCATAACTCCCTAAAACACGCTCAACAGCCGCTAGCTCTATGGAATCAGCCATCGTAGATGTACCATGAGCATTAATATAATCAAGTTCACTCACATTCACTTGTGCACGCTTAAGAGCAGCTATCATACTACGCTGAGCCCCTTCACCACTTTCTGAAGGCGCTGTAATGTGGTAAGCGTCACCAGATAAACCATAGCCAATAACCTCAGCATAAATACGCGCTCCTCGTTTTTTGGCATGTTCCAGCTCTTCTAAAACAACAACTGCCGCTCCTTCCCCCATCACAAAACCATCACGATCAGTATCATAAGGACGTGACGCCCGTTCAGGATCATCATTGCGACAAGTAGAAAGAGCTCTACAAGCTGCAAAACCTGCAAGAGATATCCGATTTATCGGAGATTCAGCCCCCCCTGCCACCATGACATCTGCATCACCAAACATAATCAAACGTGCCGCATCACCAATCGCATGCGCCCCTGTTGAACAAGCCGTTACAACAGAATGATTAGGCCCCCGTAAACCATATTGAATAGACACATAACCAGAAGCAAGATTAATCAAACGACCTGGAATAAAAAAAGGAGAAACACGACGTGGGCCCTTGTCACGAAGCGTATAACCAGCTTCAACAATACCCTCAACTCCCCCAATTCCCGAACCAATTAACACACCTGTACAAATCTGATCTTCATCACTCTTAGGAAACCATTCGGCATCTGCAAGCGCTTGGTTAGCAGCAGCCATTGCATAAACAATAAATGCATCAACTTTACGTTGCTCTTTAGGTTCCATATACAAATCAGCATTATAAGTCCCCTCTGTTCCATCCCCTAAGGGGATACGCGCAGCAATCTGGCATGGCAAATCTGACACATCAAACTCTGTGATACGTCGGACACCACTTCTTCCTTCAAGAAGTCGTTTCCAACTATATTCAGTATTACCAGCTAATGGAGATACCAACCCTAAACCAGTAACAACAACACGTCTCATAACTTCTAACCTTGAACTAAACTTCACCTCTCAAAGCTCTCTTTTCAAAAGAGCTCCGAAGAATATAGGCAAAAGCAATTCATGCCTTTGCCCTTTAGTAATCACGCAGAAGCTTTATCAATGAACTTGACTGCATCGCCAACTGTGAAAATCGTTTCAGCAGCTTCATCTGGAATTTCTACCCCAAACTCTTCTTCAAAAGCCATAACGAGTTCAACCGTATCAAGGCTATCAGCCCCTAGATCATCGATAAAGCTTGCATTTTCTACAACTTTATCAGCATTAACCCCAAGATGTTCCACGATAATTTTCTTAACGCGCTCTACTGTATCACTCATGTTGAAATCCTCGAATTTATATTTTCCTATAATTTGGTTAACTATATCGGTTCATCTAATCAAGCAATAGATGCATTACTTTAAAAGATTTTAGTAATGATTTAAAACATCCTGTGGATATCCCCTACAAAATGAACCAATCTGACATTCCGACATCAATTGATCAACGACCATATTAAAGAAATAGATGCATCTATCCATTTCAATCGTTACTATCTAAAATAATACAACTCATAAATCAATGTGGAATAAAATAAATACTCAAATCATTGCCATTCCACCATTGATATGGAGTGTTTGACCTGTCGTATAGGCTGCTTCATCGCTTGCTAAATAAACAGCAGCAGCGGCTATTTCTTGCCCACTTCCCATACGCTTCATCGGAATCGCAGCCATAATGGCTTCTTTTTGCTTTTCATTAAGCTTGTCTGTCATTGCGGATTTAATAAATCCTGGAGCAATACAATTGACAGTGATGTTTCGCGAAGCAATTTCTTGTGCCAATGCTTTAGAAAAACCTATCAAGCCTGCTTTTGCAGCACAATAATTCGTTTGTCCAGGGTTTCCCACAACACCAACAACAGATGTAATGTTAATAATCCTTCCATAACGGCGGCGCATCATAGAATGTATTAATTCACGCGTCAAAAGAGAAGCAGCTGTTAGGTTAACTTCTAAAACATCATCCCAGTCTTTATCTTGCATACGCACAAAAAGACCATCCCTAGTGATTCCCGCATTGTTAACCAAAATATCGACGCCATCCATTTCTCTTTCTGCAACTTCAGCCAATTGTTTAATCGATTGGCGTTCAGAAAGATTAGCGGGAAATACAAAAACATTCTGCCCTAATTCTGCCGCCACTTCTCTAAGCTTTTCTTCGCGTGTTCCATGAAGTCCAACAATGGCTCCTTGTGCATGAAAGCAGCGTGCAATTGCCTCACCAATTCCTCCCGAAGCCCCCGTTACAAGAGCTTTACGTCCTGTTAATCTAAACATCTTTTAACTCCTTATAGATTAAACGCCGAGCATACCTAGCGCTGATTCTATTTCATCAACTGTTCCAATGGTTACCCCCTTTATATCTTTGTTAATACGACGCGTTAAACCTGTTAATACTTTTCCAGAACCAACTTCAAAAAGCGTATCAACTCCATTAGCAGCGATCCATTCTATTGTTTCACGCCATCGCACCCTCCCAGTCACTTGTTGGACAAGAAGAGTAGTAATACGCTCTGGATTGCTCTCAGGTGCAACAGAAACATTGGCAATCAAAGGAACAATAGGGGACATTTTGTTAACAGTCAAAAGTGCTTTCTTCATGGCATCAGCAGCAGGTTGCATTAAAGATGAATGAAAAGGTGCAGAAACAGGAAGAAGAAGTGCACGTTTTGCACCTTTTGTTGATGCAATCTCTACCGCTGCTTCAACTGCTTTTGCTTTACCGGAAATAACAATTTGCCCACCACCATTATCATTAGCAATCTGACATAGTCCTTCTCCAGAAACAGTTTCACAAATTTCTTCCACAATGTGCTCTTCTAAACCAATTAATGCAGCCATAGAACCTTCACCAACCGCGACAGCAGCCTGCATAGCATTGCCACGAATACGCAAAAGTCTTGCCGTATCTGTGAGAGTAAATGTACCAGCAGCACAAAGAGCCGAGTATTCGCCTAAAGAATGACCAGCAACAAATCTTACCTTTTCTTCTATACGAAGCCCTAATTGTTTCATCACACGAATGACAGCCATAGATACAGCCATTAATGCCGGTTGTGCATTTGCTGTTAACGTTAAAACATCTGCTGGTCCTTCAAAAATGATCTTTGATAATTTCTCACCCAAAGCATCATCAACTTCCTCGAAAACCATCCGTGCGGCAATAAATTGCTCTGTAAGCGCCTTCCCCATACCAACAAGTTGACTCCCCTGCCCTGGAAAAATAAAAGCTGCACCCATTTATCAACTCCTAAAACTGTACAATTAAATTATTTTCTTTTGACCTTATTCATCCGCACAAATCAAAATAAAGCCCTTTATTTAAAACGAATACCACACTTAAAATTATATTTTAAGGGCGGAATTTGATATAAAAACTTAGGGAAATAGGGTGCTATAAACTGAATAACACCCAAACTTATGAGACTTCCTAAAATTGCACCTGCTAAAATATCAAAGGGATAATGTACACCCACAAAGATGCGCGCCCAACAGATCAAACACAAAAATACCGAAGCAAATTTAAAAGCAACTTTGTATCGGTAAAAATAAAAGTTAGCTGTATAAGATGCAATGGTCAAGGCATGATTACTAGGAAAAGAAGCTGTCGCACGATGTTGAATAAGCGGTGTCGTCAGCCCTACCACGAATGGGCGAGGATGAAAATAAAAAAGAGAAATGAGATAACCTATGAAAAGAGCCGCACAAATACTCATGCAAATGCTTAGCACGACACATCGTTCCCTCTCCCCACCACAAAACCACAACGCACAAAGATGGAGAGGAATAATATAAATTAAAAACTTTGCACAAAAAATACTAAACAAAACTACAATCGACCAAGCGTGATGATTGCCGACAAACATTTCAAAGAGTGTAACATCAATCTGGTTTAAAAAGTCCATTTTTCCCTCCTTTACCTTTATATTACAGTATTATCTTTTTGTAGAAGAAGGAAATATATCAAGATTTAACAAATCAATTTTTTTATGTGCATAAACTTGCTATTTTAAAAGATAACCTGTAAATGTGAAATGTTCGTTGCCGGCACTTTAGCTGGAGGTTGAACGGAGGGCTGTAAAATATCAGTAGGAAATACAATGTTTCCGGCCTCCCGTGTCTCCGCTCTGAGATGTCTCGAATTGTAAACGCGTCCTTTCTTCTTTGGATTTCCAAAAAAGACAAGTCGCAGAGGCTTTGCGCTAAAGCCGGTGAAATTTAATTGAAGAAAGGCAAAACAATGGCTCTTTATGAACATATGTTCCTTGCCCGACAAGACATCGCACCGCAGCAAGTTGATGAACTTTTGAGTCTCTACAAAGGTGTCATTGAAGCGCATGGTGGAAAAGTTGGGCGTATAGAAAATTGGGGACTTCGTCCTCTTGCTTACCGTATTCGTAAAAACCGTAAAGCTTATTATGTCTTGGTCAATATTGATGCACCAGCTTCAGCAATTGCTGAAGTGGAGCGTCAGATGCGCATCAATGAGGATATTTTGCGTTATATGACCATTCGCGTAGAAAAACACGAAAAAGAAAAATCTGCTATGCTCTCACACCTTGATCGCAATAGTCACATTGGACACGATGAAGAGCGTCCTCGTTTTCCACGTCGTCAACGTGAAAATGCTATAGAAGAGGTAGAATGATGACTGATACTAATCAAAACTCTGCACGTCGCCCCTTTCATCGTCGTCGTAAAACATGTCCTTTTTCAGGGACCAATGCTCCCAAAATTGATTATAAAGACATCAAGTTGTTACAACGTTATATTTCCGAACGTGGGAAAATTGTTCCTTCGCGGATTACTGCTGTTAGTCAGAAAAAACAGCGTGAATTAGCTAATGCTATCAAACGTGCTCGCTTTTTAGGCTTACTTCCGTACGTTATAAAGTAAGCGATCAATACGCTATGCAACTGGAGAGTTTCTCCAGTTGCATTTCTTATATGGTTAAAAATAGCTTGTTGTATCCTATGTTAAGCTATTAAATGTCGAAGTTGGGGTATTGACACGCCTCTAACTGCAGAAAGCAGGACAGCAATAAATGAAAAAAAATCGTACTTATGAGATATTAACCGGTATTTTGGCAGGATTATTTGCTGTTGTGATAGGAATGGCAATCATCAGTGTTGCAAATATCGCGCCCTTTTTTTCTCTTCTTCTTGGCTGCTTTCTTTCATTGCCAATTTTTATTGTTGCGTTCGGTCAAGGAACATTAGCCAGTCTCATCGCCCTCATAAGTGCCACTGTTGTTCTTATCATAACCACTAATACCTATATTGCTCTTGGCTCTATGTTCTTATTTTTCCTTCCTGCTGTCTATGCTTCTTGGCTTCTTGGGCTTGCACGACCAGCGCAAAAAGAAAACGAACTGATATGGTATCCATTATCATCGGTTATTTTTCATTTAACTAATTTTATCGCTCTTATAGCAACTTTCATTGGGCTCTATGTTCAAACCCGTCCATCCACACCCGTCATTGCAAAAAAAATCACCGAAAACATAGCACAAACTCTGCAACAATCACAGTCAATAAAAGAAGCCGATATACGCGCTTTTAGTGAGCTTTTAATGACGCATACAGCAACTTTTACTGCTTTTTCTTTGACTGTTTATAGTTTGGTTTTTCTCATTGGTAACCTTTACTTTTCCATGATAGCAGCACAACATATGAAATGGCTGAAAAGACCCCGTGATGATTGGAGCCAAACTCTCCGCCTTCCAATTTCTGGAATTATTATTTTCATTATTGTTTGCATAGCATCGATGATTGAGCTGAGCGCTTCTCTTAACTTGAGTACCCGTATCTTTAGCACTGCATACATTGTCATCATATTAATTAGCGGTCTAGCATATCTTCACAATATTACAAAAGGGGTAAACGGTCGAATTATTATACTTTCTCTTGTTTATATTGCTATTTTTACAGTCGTTTTTACTCCACCTATTGTTTTCATGATGCTTTTGATGGGAATTTGGGCTGCTATTCAATACAATTTTCAATCACGCAAAAAACTCCACTAAATTTATTTGTTCGAAAGGAAAAACTATGGATATTATTTTACTTGAGCGCATTCCTCGTCTTGGTCAGATGGGTGATATTGTCTCAGTTAAAGATGGTTATGCGCGTAATTTTCTCTTGCCTCAATGTAAAGCTTTACGCGCAAATGAAGCTAATAAAAAACATTTTGAGGTACAACGTGCACAACTTGAAGCACGTAATCTTGAACGGAAAAGCGAAGCGCAAAAAATTGCTGAAAAACTTGATGGACAATCATTCATTGTTGTTCGTTCTGCTGGTGAAACGGGACAACTTTATGGTTCTGTGTCAACACGTGATATTGCTGAAATCATAACAGATGAAGGCTTTTCTATTGGAAGAAATCAAATCGAACTTAATCATCCAATAAAAATGATCGGTCTTCACACTATCACTCTTAGCTTACATCCAGAGGTTCAAATTTCTGTGATTATTAACGTTGCGCGTTCTACCAGTGAAGCACAACGCCAAGCAGAAGGTGAAACTCTCACTTCGGCTAAAGAAATATATAATATTCAAGAAGAATTATTAGAAGAAAGTCAGGAAGAATTATTGGCAGAAGAAATTAATGACAACGATATAAACAGTTCTCATCAAGAAGCTTAACTGCTATTTTTGCTTTGTGTTTTATATTTTTTATTCCATTTTAAATATTGTTCATAAAATACTCACACTTTAAAAGTGAGTATTTTATGGCTATCGTACATAAATAACCTAATTTTTATGAAAGAATTAGAAATATATTATTTAAAGGCATTACATGCCGAGAATGATAATATCACTAAGAGGAAATGTCTTTTGTCTTCCAGCATATAAAGCAAAAATAATTTAAAGTCCTACCCTTAAGGCTAAAGTTTGTATGAGCGTTAAGTTGATTATATCCTCACATGATCTGAAATAATTTCAGTTATAAAAAAATAATTCTACTTACACAGATATTGGAATTTTAAGGTTAAGTAACTTAAAAATACTTAAATTTAGAGTAGCAAAACTTCCACTTTAAAATCACATATTATAAAATAAAATAGATAGACGTTATATAAATAATACACAAATGATAAATGAGGAACGAAAAGAGAGTTTTAAAAAATTATATAATTTTAACTTAAAATGAAGATTTGTCGCTCTATTCTTTTAATTATACGATTTTCAATTTATCGCCTAAAGTAGCTAGACTTAGAATTTTAGTGGAAAAATATTATGGAAGAAACTAACGTTGTTAATGTCAGCTCTTCAAAGAAAGAGGATTCTCCTTCTTTTCGGCAACTTCCGCATAATATTGAAGCTGAACAGGCATTGCTTGGTGCCATCTTTATCAACAATGATTCTCTTGACCGCGTTTCAGATTTTCTAAAACCAGAACATTTTTTTGAACCATTGCATCAAAAAATTTATCATGTTTTATCTCACCTTATTAAAACAGGAAAACGTGTAGATCCAGTTACAATCAAGCCCTATATCCAAATGGAAGAAAAAATTGGAGATATTACTGTATACCAATATGTTGTTCGCTTAGCCACAGAGGCAGTCACTATTATTAACGCTGAAGATTATGGACGCGTCATTTACGATCTTTTTATCCGACGGTCTTTGATTAACCTTGGAACTCAAGTTGTCAATACAGCCTTTGATGCTCCTGTAGAACTCACGCCTACCCAACAAATTGAAACTGTTGAAAATCAGTTATTTGAGCTAGCAGAAAAAGGGAAATATGGAGGTGGATTTGAAAATTTTAATGAGGCTATTAAAAAAGCTATCGATATGGCAAGTGCTGCGAAAAAGCGCTCTTCACAATTATCAGGGATAGCCACCCATATTAAAACACTTGATGAAAAAATGGGAGGATTACAAGCATCTGACTTAATTATCCTTGCGGGGCGCCCTGGTATGGGTAAAACCTCACTGGCTACCAATATTGCCTTTAATATTGCTAATGCTTATAATCGTAATGCCAATATCCAAGAAAATGAAGGCGGCATTGTGGGATTCTTCTCACTTGAGATGTCATCCGAACAGCTTGCAACCCGTATTATTTCTGAACAAACAGAAGTCTCTTCTTCTGATATTCGGCGTGGTAATATTTCAGATGAACAATTTTCAAAAATTATTCGTGCGGTGAACCAACTACAAAAGGCACCACTTTATATTGATCAAACTGGGGGAATATCAATTACGCAATTAGCTGCTCGTGCGCGGCGTCTCAAGCGGCAACATGGTTTAGATATCTTGTTTATTGACTATATCCAACTCATGACAAGCAGTTCAAAGCGTTCATCAGAAAATCGTGTCCAAGAGATCACAGAAATTACCACAGGATTAAAAGCATTAGCGAAAGAATTGAATATTCCTATTATCGCTCTCTCTCAACTTTCACGTCAAGTAGAAAATAGAACAGATAAACGTCCACAGCTCTCAGATTTACGTGAATCTGGTTCAATTGAGCAAGATGCAGACATCGTTCTTTTTGTCTATCGCGAAGAATATTATCTCAAAAATGAAGAACCAAAGTTAGGTAGCTTGGAACATACAAAATGGCAAGAAATAATGGACAAAGCTTTTGGAAAAGCTGATGTTATTATTGCAAAACAGCGCCATGGGCCGACAGGAATCGTGCCCCTTGCCTTTCAATCTGATTTCACACGATTCAGTGATCTTGCCGATAGCAATTATCTTCCAGAGCAAATTGGTTAAATCAACATGGTACGTAATCGTATTCAATTTATCTGTCAAAATTGTGGCACTGTTCATTCTCGTTGGGCAGGAAAATGTAGTGCTTGTGGAGAATGGAATTCCCTTATCGAAGAAAATATAAATGGCGGCATAGGAAGTGGTCCTAAGCAGAATACGCGTAAAGGACGCATCGTTGCCCTTACATCTCTTTCTGGAGATATCCAAGATGCTCCACGTATTTATTCTGGTATTGCGGAACTTGATCGTGTTACCGGTGGGGGCTTTGTCCGTGGATCGGCACTCCTTGTTGGAGGTGATCCGGGTATTGGTAAATCAACATTGCTGACACAAACAGCTGCTGCTTTATCACGTAAAGGATATAATGTCATCTATGTTTCAGGTGAAGAGGCTATTGCGCAAATTTGTCTGCGCGCACAAAGGCTTGAAGCTAACAATACAGAGGTGAAACTTGCTGCTGAAACCAATGTTGAAGATATTCTGGCAACCTTAAGCGAACATAAAAACCTTGATATGGTGATTATCGATTCGATTCAAACCCTATGGTCAGATACAGCAGATTCAGCACCTGGCACTGTCACACAAGTACGTATCGGTGCTCAGGCAATGATCCGCTTTGCCAAGAAAACAGGAGCCGCCGTTGTTCTTGTTGGGCATGTTACAAAAGATGGACAAATTGCTGGTCCTCGGGTCGTTGAACATATGGTTGATGGCGTTCTCTATTTTGAGGGTGAAGGAGGACATCATTATCGCATTCTTAGAACTGTAAAAAATCGCTTCGGACCAACAGATGAAATTGGTGTCTTTGAAATGTCTGATAAAGGATTACGCGAAGTGATAAATCCATCCGAATTGTTTTTAGGAGAACGTAATGAAAAAGCCCCAGGCGCTGCTGTTTTCGCCGGTATGGAAGGAACACGCCCGATACTCGTAGAAATTCAAGCGCTTGTTGCTCCTTCTTCCCTTGGGACACCAAGACGTGCGGTTGTCGGATGGGATGGAAATCGTCTTTCTATGATTCTTGCCGTTTTAGAAGCCCATTGTGGCATTCGTTTTGGACAGCATGATGTCTATCTGAACGTGGCAGGTGGCTATCGCATATCAGAACCCGCTGCTGATTTAGCTGTAGCCGCTGCTTTGGTATCTTCTCTTGCCAATATCGCATTGCCAACGGATTATGTCTATTTTGGTGAAGTCAGTCTTTCAGGAGCTACCCGCGCTGTTGCACATTCAGCACAGCGCATAAATGAAGCCAAAAAACTCGGCTTTCAAGGAGCCTTTCATCCCACAACAACAACCGAAATGATGAAGTCGCTCAACTTTAAACAAAAAACTTTCTCCGACCTTCCCGAACTCGTTGCTACTCTTACCGTAAGTAAAAAATGATCTGCACCACAGATATGATAATATAGAAAAAACTCTATAACATACAAAAGATCCTTGCTATAAGAACAAAAAATGGCATAACAAAAAATATATTTGCACACAGACTTAAAAGAACGCAACTTTATGTATAAGGAACAAACAAATGATCATAACAATCCTTGATGGAATTGTCGTAGTAATCATCCTGTTGTCCGCTTTTCTTGCTATGCTTCGAGGATTTTCACGTGAAGTGTTATCGTTGATTTCTTGGGCAGTTGCAGCTGTTACGACACTGTTTTTATTCAAACCTGTCTTACCTTTCTTTGAACAATATCTCTCTAATAAAATGATTGCATTGATCACAACATTGGTCACAATTTTTATTATTGTTCTCATTATTACTTCAATTATTACAATGAAGATCTCTGATTTTATTATTGATAGTCGAATTGGTATCCTTGACCGTGCTATTGGTTTTATTTTTGGAGCACTTCGTGGTTTACTTATCATGGTCATCGGTATGTTGCTGATTAATGCACTGATTAAACCCGAGCTTCAAGCGAATTGGTTAAAAAATGCAAAAACAAGACCCATTTTAGATTCATTGGGACAAAAAGTTTGGGAAATACTCCCAAAAGATATTGGATCTGTTCTCGAAAAGGCTGAAAATTTGTTTAAAGACAGCAATAAACATACGTATGAGCAACACTCTCATGAAAAGATAATTTTAAAAAATAGAGAATAGTTTTTCATGAGGAAAAAGAACTAAATGATGTAAAATGTGATATTAATGATTCCTCCATATCACAACTGAAAGAATATAATGATAAAAAGCGATGTTTTCTGTCAAGAATTTTCATTAGATGATGATACCCTTCATGAAGAATGTGGAGTTTTTGGTATTCTTGGGCATGAAGATGCCGCAACATTAACAGCTCTTGGACTCCACGCACTTCAGCATCGTGGGCAAGAAGCAGCTGGGATTGTTTCTTACCACAATAAAATATTTCATCAAGAAAAGCATTTAGGTCTTGTCGGTGATCACTATACAAACCCTGCAACACTTGCGCGCTTACCAGGAAATCGTGCTATTGGACATACCCGTTATTCAACAACTGGAGAAGTGGCATTACGCAATGTTCAACCCCTTTTTGCTGAATTGAAAGTTGGAGGTATTGCTATTGCACATAATGGTAATCTTACCAATGGTCTCACATTACGCCGTGAACTCATCGCTTCTGGTGCTATCTGTCAATCAACGTCAGATTCAGAAGTTTTTCTCCATCTTATTGCCCGCTCACGTTATGAATCGTCCTCTGATCGTTTTGTTGATGCGATTCGGCAAGTAGAAGGTGGGTATGCTATGTTAGCGCTCACACGTACAAAGCTTATTGCGGCACGCGATCCAACAGGAATTAGACCTCTCGTGATGGGAGAACTTGATGGTAAGCCTATCTTTTGTTCTGAAACTTGTGCTCTTGATATTATTGGAGCAAAATATGTCCGTGATGTTAAAAATGGAGAAATCATCATATGTGAAATACAAAAAAATGGGGAAATTACGAAAAAAATTATAAAACCAGAAAATACAAAACCAGAAAAACTTTGCTTGTTTGAATATGTTTATTTTGCCCGCCCAGACTCAATCGTTGGAGGACGTAGTGTTTATACAACACGCAAAAATATGGGAATCCATTTAGCACAGGAAGCCCCTTGTGAGGGTGATGTTGTGGTTCCTGTTCCTGATGGAGGAACGCCTGCCGCAATTGGCTATGCACAAGAAATTGGAATTCCCTTCGAGCTTGGTATTATTCGTAATCACTATGTTGGCCGCACTTTTATCGAACCAACACAACAAATTCGCGCTTTTGGCGTCAAGTTAAAACATTCGGCAAACCGTCCTGTGATTGAAGGAAAACGTGTTATTCTGGTTGATGACTCTATTGTACGTGGAACAACATCCCTTAAAATTGTACGAATGCTTCGCGATGCAGGAGCAAAAGAAGTTCATATGCGCATTTCTAGCCCTATGATTTTTTATCCTGACTTTTATGGTATTGATACACCTAAAGCTGAAAATCTTTTAGCAAATCAATATCCAGATTTAAAATCTATGTGTGATTTTATTGGAGCGGATTCATTAGAATTTCTTTCAACGGATGGATTATATCTTGCTGTAGCAGGGGAAAAACGGAATAACGCCGATCCACAATTTACTGACCATTATTTTACTGGATATTATCCTACGCATCTGGTTGATCAAGAAAATCTCTCCAAAATTCATCAATCATCTGTTCTTAAAACAAGAGATTAATGATGGCAAAATGTGATTTTAGTCTCCATGGGCGTGTGGCACTTGTTACTGGCGCATCAAGAGGGATTGGCTATTATTTGGCACTCGAGCTTGCTGCACGCGGGGCTCATATTATTGCTCTTGCACGAACAGTCAGTGGACTTACTGAATTAGATAATCAAATCCGAGAAAAAGGAGCTCATGCAACCCTTGTTCCCCTTGACTTGCATCATATGGAAAACATCGATACTCTTGCTATCTCAATTGCCAAACGCTGGAAAAAACTTGATATTATCGTTGCAAACGCAGGAATTCTTGGAACACTCTCACCAATAGCGCATATAGAAAACACGGTATTTGAAGATGTTTTTCAAATAAATCTTTTCAGCCAATGGCGCTTAATGAAAGCCGTTGAGCCTTTATTACGTGAATCTGATGCTGGACGAGCCATCCTGTTATCCTCAAGCGTTGCGCATGCTGCGCGCCCTTTCTGGGGAGCTTATGCAGCCTCTAAAGCGGCTTTAGAGGTGATTGCCCGTTGTTGGGCAGAAGAACTCAAACAAACCCCTATTAAGATTAATTGTGTCAACCCTGGTGCCACACGCACTGCCATGCGCGCTGAAGCTATGCCTGGTGAAGATCCACAAACTCTGCCTTCACCACAAGAGGTCGCAAAAAAGATCGTACATTTGTTATCACCTGATTTAAAGGAAACTGGAAAACTCTTTAATGTCCATAAAAATCGGTTTGTAAATTATCACATACCTGATTGATCATCATATGAGAAGTAAATCGTTTGACTCTCTCTTTTTTCTGTGCTCTTCGACAGAAGCATGAAGCACTTTATGATTCTTGGATAGCTTTAGCATCAGCCTTTTTCTCTTCTAAAGTAGCACGTTTATTATAAGCGATAAAACTACAGGGGAGAAAAATAATATAGCTAACAGCTGTAATCAATAAAGTTTCCCATGTGTAAGTCGCAAGAAAACCGACATAAATAACAATGACCAACATGCACGGTATAACGATATCGCGCCTTAAATTTTGATCAATTGTTTTTGCATTCCATACCGGTAAACGACTAATCAAAAGAAAAGCAATAATTACAGTATAAAGACTAAAAAATAATGCCCACCCCCAATTGGGAACCAAACCAAGAGTGCCTAAATAGGTAGGCAATAAAAGTAATAATGCTCCTGCTGGTGCTGGAACACCAACAAAATAACTTTTCTGCCACTTAGGTATATTGGGGTTATCTAACATCACATTAAAACGTGCTAATCGCAAACAACAAGCAACACAATAAACAAGAGCAGCAACCCAACCAATGTGATTTGCTTGATTCAAGATAAAAGAATAAACAATGAGTGCAGGGGTAACACCAAAATTTATAACATCAGCAAGAGAATCCATCTGTGCCCCAAAAGATGAACTACCATCTATTAAACGGGCAATGCGACCATCAGCACCATCTAAAACTGCGGCCAAAAGCACCATTAAAATAGCAGCTTCATAGCGATGTTCAAAAGCCAAACGAATACTGCTCATCCCTGCACAAATTGCTAAAATAGTAATGATATTGGGAATGACATACCGCATCGATGTAGGTGAACGCCGCCGATTTGCACCTTCATCATGCTGCCCCTCAGGATTGAATGAAGAAAATGGCGAAAAATTTTTCATTGTGAGTCCTAATCGTATCTGAAATCCGTTGTGGCACTCTTATCATCAAAAGAACCCAAAACTGTTTCTCCAGCAATTGCTGTCTGTCCAACTGCAACACGCACTTTCATTTCAGTTGGTATATAAATATCAAGGCGAGAACCAAAACGAATCAATCCAAATCGCTCACCAGTCATAACGGCATCATTTTCTTTTGACCAGCAAACAATCCGGCGTGCAACCATTCCCGCTATTTGTACGATACCGATTTTACCATGTTTGCTATCAATTACCATCCCATTACGCTCATTAAACTGACTAGCTTTATCAAAGTCAGCATTAGTAAATCGACCTGGCTGATAAACGATAGACTCTACTGTACCACTGATAGGAATACGATTAATATGGCATGAAAAAACATCCATAAAAATGGAAATACGGATCATTTCATCTTTCCCTAATCCTAATTCTTCAGGTGGAACACATGATTCCACAAATGAAATACGCCCATCTGCAGGCGACATAACCCAATTTGAATTCAAAGGGATCACACGATCTGGATCACGGAAAAAGTATACACACCACACCGTGAGAATGAGACCAAACCAAAACAACGGACTCCATATCCAACCAAGAATGAGCGAAATAACAAAAAACGCTACAATAAAAGGATAGCCTTCTTTATGAACCGATACAAAGCTATTATGGAAAGATTGCAGAATACTCATATAATTTCCTATTCATCGTAAACTTAAACAAGCAACAAATCTTTTTGTTCCTCTTGTGTCTTTTTATGTATTTAATCAATCACTCCATATAAAGATATAGATTACATTTTGCTCTATTTATTTTTTACGATTAACAACACTCATCTCATCTTCTTCACGCATTTTACGTAACTTTTCTTCAGCTTTCGTTGCTTCAAGCTGCTTATTCCACATTGAAGCATAGAGACCTTTCTTGCGTAAAAGCTCTGTATGCGTCCCATTTTCAATAATACGACCACTTTTAAGAACTAAAATTTCATCAGCATTGATAACAGTAGAAAGACGGTGAGCAATAATCAATGTTGTACGTCCACGGCTTACAATATCTAATGCTTGTTGAATTTCCTGTTCCGTCGCCGTATCAAGAGCCGCCGTTGCTTCATCTAGAATAAGAAGTGGGGGAGCTTTTAAAAGTGTCCGGGCAATAGCCACGCGTTGTTTTTCACCACCTGATAATTTGAGACCTCGCTCTCCTACCATAGACTGAAAACCTTCCGGTAAAATTTCAATAAATTTTGATATTTGTGCCATTTCAGCAGCTTTGCGCATCTCTTCATCTGTAGCACTTGGACGCCCATAGCAAATATTATAGGCAATTGTATCATTAAATAACACCGTATCTTGTGGGACCATGCCAATCGCTTCACGCAAACTCTTTTGTGTTACGTCACGAATATCCTGCCCGTCAATTGTGATAGAGCCCGCATCAACATCATAAAACCGAAAAAGCAACCGAGAAATAGTGGATTTACCGGCACCAGATGGACCAACAATGGCGACTGTTTTTCCTCCCGGAACTTTAAAATCAATATCTCTGAGAATCTGACGTCTCGAATCGTAGGAAAACTTTACCTGATGAAAACAAATGGTCCCATCACTTATCTCTAACGGTTTAGCATCCGATTTATCAACGATCTCCTTCTGAACATCTAAAAGATCAAACATTGCTTCAATATCCGTTAAACCTTGTCGAATATCACGATACATTGACCCAATAAAATTTAGTGGAATAGAAAGTTGCATTAAAAGCGCATTAATAAAAACAAAATCTCCTAAAGTTTGTGTCTTATAAAAAACTTCATAAGCTGACATCAGCATCATGATCGTCATTCCAATACCAAAGATAAGAGTCTGACCAAAATTAAGCCAGCTTAACGATGTCCAAATCTTCGTTGCGGCTTTTTCATAACCTACCATAGAAGCATCAAATCGATCGGCTTCTAGAGTTTCATTACCAAAATATTTGACCGTTTCAAAATTCAAAAGAGAATCAACAGCGCGAGTATTCGCCTCAGTATCCGCTGTATTCATTTTTTGTCGAATGCGAATACGCCAATCACTCGCCTTAATGGTAAATAAGATATATAATCCAACCGTTGCAACAACGATGAGAAGATAATGCCACCCATAACTTATGTAAAATACCAGTGCCGTTAATATAAATTCTAAAACTGTCGGTACTGTACTAAGAATTGAAAATCTTACAATCGCTTCAATTCCTTTTGTTCCACGCTCAATCACACGAGAAAGCCCACCTGTTCGGCGTTCCAAATGAAATCGCAAGGATAACTCATGCATATGTACAAAGGTTTTATAAGCTAATTGACGAACAGCGTATTGACCAACAGTGGCAAACAGGGAGTCGCGTAATTGATTTAATCCAGCCTGCATAATACGCGCGACATTGTATGCCAAAACGAGCATGATGGGAATAATCCAACTGGATGGGAACCATTCAGGTAGCTGAAAGCTTGAATCAAGCACATTCGTAGAATATTTAAATAAATACGGTACAGATATGAGAACGAGCTTAGCCAAAACAAGATAAAATATTGCCCATAGCACACGCATTTTTAGATCACGCCGACCTACCGGCCACATATAGGGCCATAAATTGTAAAGTGTGTGCAGAGTCTTCCCTGTATCTGATGATACAGTTTTTGTCATTTCATTGCGTTTCATAAAGTCCTTACTTCTCTATCATCCGCACAAACAGGCAAAATACCCTCTGTGGTTATTTATAGATTTATCTCTTTATTATACTTCCAATAAGCTATACCTACCCGTTTTTTGAAGTTAGACTGTTTTTGAAAAAGGAACAAGAAATAATCCACTATACAATTTATTATTTTGATCTGTATTTTCATACCACTCTGCTGCGAATAAACTTTCAACTTTTACATGTTTTTTTTTCAATTCTGCCTGAAGCCACTTTTTTGTTTTACCAATCTCTTTAAGTCCATCATCAATAACTTCACCATTTTCTATTAAAATCGTCGATTTCTTTCCCTCTTCCTTTTTAATGACAGTGCAATCACCATTGGTTTCCAAACGAACAAAAGCAGCTTCATGTAAGTGACACCCTTTAAGACGTAACATCGTAATGAGATCATTAATATTGATCCCTAAGTTCTTAATCTTATCCATTTGGAAAACTCCATCTAAAACTAATGTGACATTCCGCCCTGCAATAAGACGACGAAAAAAAACTGAATAACGTGCAATAAAATTAAAAGATGTAATCAAGGTTTGCCAGATGAGTAAAACAAGCAATAATTGAATGCTACTAATATTCTGATTATAAATAACGCCTCCAATAATACCTCCCATGACAAAATTACTGACCAAATCAACTGGTGTCATTTGACTAAGACTCCCCCGCCCCGTCGTTCTTAAAATAAATAAGAAGGCAACAAGACCTACAGCCAGCTTAAGCGCGATATATCCATAATGATATAAAAATTCCATCATATTCTCCTTTTTTATGGAGCTGCTGGAATAGAGACATTAGTGTCGCTTTATTTCCCACACAGTTATGCGCTCACCACTCTGCGGATCCTTACTGTCTTTTAAAAGAACCCCCTCGGCTGCAAGCTCATCACGAATTGTATCCGCAGCTTCCCACTCTTTATTATGGATAAGTCTTAGTCTTTCGGCAATGCGCTGATCAATAAATTTTGTATCAAGGAAAGTTTTTCTTATAAATAATGGGCAATCTATTTCTTTAATCCATTCTTGTCTTAACAGTCCTAATAAATTCATTCCATTTACAAGAGCCAAAGCATTTCCTTCCTTATAAAATTTTCGCAAAAGAGTCAGTGCTTTTGGAGTATTAAGATCATCACTAAGTGCATCTATCAAAGTATCATCAATTGCTTCATTGTTTTTCATCTCACTCTTTTTGCTGCGAAGCCATTTATACCAACGATACAGTTCGCTGCTCGATTGTATTAAACGCTGTGCAGTCCAATTTAATGGTTCACGATAATGCGTTTGCAACATCGAAAAACGCGCAGACAAACCAGCCCAATTTTGCTTCATTTCATCGGTTAAAATACCATTAAGCTCCAAAAAATTATTCTCTAAAACAGAACGAATAGTTATGAAATTGCCAAAGCTTTTCGACATCTTTTTGCCTTCAACTTGTAAAAAACCATTATGCATCCAAAAATTAGCCATTCGCTCCGTCCCAAAAGCTGAACAACTTTGTGCAATCTCATTTTCATGATGAGGAAAAATTAAATCAATTCCACCACCATGGATATCAAAAACATTGGCGGTCGGATCATCACAGGTTAAACCACCGCCATAGGGCGCTAATAACTTTGCCATTGACATTGCAGAACATTCAATATGCCAACCTGGACGACCTAAAACAGGAATTCCGCCCGGTGATTCCCAACCTGGTTCTCCTTCCACAGAAGGCTTCCATAAAACAAAATCCATCTCTTCCCTTTTATAAGCAGCAACATCGATACGCGCCCCCGCCCTCATTTCATCTAAAGAACGATTTGCAAATGCCCCATAATGGGGAGGATTTTTTATGCTACTTACAGAAAACAATATATGGTTTTCCGCTTTATAAGCGTGCCCCTTTTCAAGCAATCTTTCAATTAAAGAGCGCATTTCCTCTAAATGCTCGGTTGCGCGCGGCTGGCTGGTTGGCAAAAGACAACCAAGTGCTATTGTATCTTGCTGAAACTGAGAATATGTACGTTCTGTTAATTGACGAATAGCATCATTCAATGACAAGTTTGGATATTCGCAAGCTGCTCGTGCATTAATTTTATCATCAACATCTGTAATATTACGTGCATATAGAACATGCTCATTACCATAAACATGACGCAATAAACGAAATAAAATATCAAAAACAATGACAGGGCGTGCATTTCCTATATGCGCATAATCATAAACTGTCGGACCACAAACATAAAGACGTACTCTTGTCGCATCTATTGGTGTAAAATTTTCTTTTTTACGTGTCAGCGTATTATAAAATCGCAACTCTTTCATTTATTGACTCCATGAACGATATTATGCACCGATCCTTTTAGATGTATCTTATCTCAAATTATTGTATTACGCTGTTTAGGCTAAAAACTTTTATCTTATAGTAAATTCTTCTTACCATTTTCCCATTGTATTCACGGCTGTATCCATCATTTATCATAAAAATAATCTATTTTATTTGATTGGACAAAAGCGTTCTATCATTAGAAATGCTTTCCCTCCTTAAAGAAAACGAGCTTAGAAAAAATTCTATAGGTAATACAATATAAATCTATGTGAAAAATAGATAGTTTGCAGAAAGAAAATCTTAAATTTTAAACTACACAAAGCTTCATCAGTATTTTCAATATTCCACAATGGGTTCCTTACTATCTCTTACGCCCTATATTTTATAATCAATAATTGAGAATAATGTAGCAATCAACTCTATTTTTTACACCGTTCTCATGACAAAATTATTTTATCTTTACAGAGTTTTATTCAAAGAAAGCAATAAAAATAATGCGTAATAGATTGATGAACATCATTATTTTAATATTTCTTGTCATTTCAATGCCAACCTTTGCACAACAATCTCCACCTTATGAAAAAAAATTACTCCGACTAGCAGAAATTTTGGGATCATTGCATTCTCTCCAAAATCTTTGCGAGCCTCCAACAAACCAATGGTATGACTATATGAATGCACTGATTGAAGCAGAACACCCCATTCCACAAAGACGTGCTTATTTTTATGAAGCGTTTAATGAAGCGTATCGTGCTTTCTCAGAAAATTATCATCATTGTACACAAGAAGCCATTGAAGCCAATCAAAGATACATTGAGGAAGGAAGAACTTTATCTGAAAACCTCCTCATGCATTATAAATAATTAATCTATACAAAAAGTATCTCTCTCAATTTTAGCGGTATCAATGATACTCCTTTCACAAATGCGGGGAGCAATAAACCAGCTCTGAAAATAGAGAGACGTTTAAAGAATAATGTCTCGATACGCTTTTATTCGTATGAGCGCCTTTTTCCCCATACAAAATCGCTCTTTGGCTTCCTCCCCACACCTCAAAGGACGAAGATTTTTAACTAAATTTGCTCTGTAAATAATCTAGGTTCTTGTTGAACAAGGTTCCTCTTGGCTTCTAACGCATGTAATTTGCTGCATAGTTTCTACAAACAAGCCTAAGAATATTCACCACGCATTAAAAAAACACTTATGTATCAAAGAGGCTGACATACCCTATATCACCACTCTAAAGGATGGTATTTTACGGCATACTTATAATTTTAATCTGTTTACACCAAAGTTTCCATAAATTTAACAGGCTCTCCTTGTGAAGGTGTGACAATTTCACCTTCCCACATAACGCGCATACCACGGATAATAGTCCCAACAGGCCAACCTTTAACTTTTTGACCATCATAAGGTGTCCAACCGGCGCGAGAACCAATTAAGCTATTCGTAATAATTTCTTCTCTCTTAAGATCAACAATGGTTAAATCAGCATCAAACCCAACAGCAATGCGCCCTTTACAGCTTATACCAAAAATACGACTAGGGCCATGTGAAGTGAGATCAACAAAACGTTCAAGAGATATTTTTCCTGCATTCACATGTGTCAACATAATTGCTGCTGTTGTTTGCACGCCTGTCATACCTGAAGGTGAAGAGGGATAAGGTTGAAGTTTTTCTTCAAGAGTATGAGGCGCATGATCTGAGCCTAAGACATCAATTATTCCTTGTTGAACACCGTACCAAAGAGCTTCACGGTGGCGCAATTCACGAATAGGCGGATTCATCTGAATTAATGTACCAAACTTCTTATAATCATCAGCCGTGAGTGTCAAATGATGTTGTGTCACTTCAATTGTTGCAACATCCTTATGTTTTTTTAGAAAATCAATTTCTTCTTCTGTCGAAAGATGTAACACATGAATGCGAGCCTTCGTCTCATGAGCAATTTTTACCAAACGCTGCGTACATTTTAATGCCGCAACTTCATCACGCCAAATCGGATGTGACGATGCATCACCTTCAATACGCAATATTTTACGCTCTTTGAGCCTCGCCTCATCTTCAGAATGAAAAGCCGCACGACGGCGTGTATTCTTCAAAATAAGGCGTACACTTTCATCATCATCAACCAAAAGATCACCGGTAGAGGACCCCATAAAGACTTTAATTCCAGCCGCACCAGGAAGTCTTTCTAATTCAGACAATTCATGAGCATTTTCACGCGTTCCTCCAACCCAAAATGCAAAATCACAATGCATTCGATGAAATGCGCGTTTAACCTTATCGCTTAATGTTTCTTCTGATGTTGTTAATGGACTGGTATTAGGCATTTCAAAAACTGCCGTAACCCCCCCTAACACAGCAGAATACGAGCCACTTTCCAAATCCTCCTTATATTCATTTCCTGGTTCACGAAAATGCACTTGGCTATCAATAATTCCTGGTAAAATATGAAGCCCCGTACAATCAATGACCTCACTAGCCGATGCACATGTAAGGTCGCCTATTTCAGCAATACGACCATTTGTAATACCAATATCACGCTTGCTTCTTCCATCATGATTCACAAGTGTTGCACCTTTAAAAATTGTATCAAATGTTTTAAACATAACCACGCTCCTTACATATTGCTCACTTATCGATTATGTAACTTTGAGCAGAAAGGCAAGAACCATGATTAAAAAACAAAATGCCATTTGCTTAAAAAACCGCGGGCTTATTCAAATTACAGGCGAAGAAGCAACAGATTTTCTACAATCCCTGATCACGACAGATGTAAAAAAAATCAGTCCACAGGAACTTTTCCCTGGAGCCCTTTTATCCCCACAAGGAAAGGTTCTTGCTGATTTTCTTATCGGAAAAAAAGAAGATGGTTACCTGATTGATATCAGGATGCCTTTAGCTGATACGCTCCATAAGCGTCTGTTGCTCTATAAGCTGCGCAAAAAAGTAGAAATTACACAACCATTCCAAGAGCTTGTTACAGTTTCTTTGAATAATGAATCAGATTCTTTAAATTTTGATTCAAGTTTTGTTGATAAACGCTTCCCACAACAAGAAAAAATAATACGAATCTATAGCAAAAAACCTTTTTTAACTTCAGAATATCATGACACATGGAATCGATTGCGTATCCGTTATGCAATTGCGGAAAGTGGTCAAGACTATGAAGTTGGCAAAGTCTTTCCTCATGATATTAATTACGATCAAATCAATGGACTTGCATTCAATAAAGGATGTTATATTGGACAAGAAATTGTTTCACGAATGCACCACCGCCGTGCAGCACGTCGCCGTATTTTTATTGTAAAAGGCCAGTGTGAATTAACCCCTCAATCTAGCATTGAAGCAGAAACAAAAGTAATTGGCTACTTGGGAACATGTGTAGAAAATGAGGCTCTTGCTTTAATGCGTATTGACCACGTCAAAGATGCTATGGATCATAACATCCCCTTTACTGTAAAAAACATTCCTGTCACTATAAGCATTGCTGAAAATATGAATTTTACCTTTCCTGAAAATACTATAGAAAACACTCATGGCTAAAGCTGAATTATTAAAAAATGGAGAAGCCCGCGCTTGGCAAAGAATGCTCTCTGGAAGGCGACTTGATCTTCTCAACCCTTCTCCTTTTGATGTTGAAATTGAAGATATTGCCCATGGACTTTCTCGCGTGGCACGTTGGAACGGTCAAACACGAGGAGAGCATGCCTATTCTGTTGCACAACATTCACTTTTGGTTGAACAAATATTTCAAAAACTTTTTCCACAATCGGGAAGCAACGAATGTCTTTATGCCCTTCTTCATGATGCTCCAGAATATGTCATCGGCGATATGATTTCCCCTTTTAAAGCTGTCATAGGAAAACAATATGAACGCGTTGAAAAACGCATCCAAGATGCTATCCACATGCGCTTTTCTCTTCCCGTTGATCTTTCTCAAAAACTTTTAAAAAAAATTAAACAAGCCGACCGTATTGCTGCCTATTATGAAGCGATTACGCTTGCTGGATTTAATACAGAAGAAGCCCTTCGCTATTTTGGCTCTCCCAATAATATTCTACCCGATGATCTTAATTTATCCCCCTATTCTACACAACACATTGAAAACGCATTTTTAACGCGCTTTAATGACTTGGATGCCCAAAGATTATAGACTCTTCGCATTGTTGATTCCTTGTCATTACAGAATCATCACACTGACTTATAATAATAATTCATTGTTTTTTCATTTTGAATGAGAGCTCCTAATATCGTAAGCTTCACTCATTTCAAATCTGTTTATATTGAATCAATCAAAATCATTCTCTTGCACACCACAAGTGGGGCTGGCGTGTAGATAAAACTTTTTAAAGAAAGAATTAAAATGCTTCTTATGAACTATCTCAAGTGCTAAGCGCTGTCGCAACATTGAAAATTGGCAAAGTGCGTGATGATGCCGGCTTGCTCTCTTATGAAGCGTAAAGACGGGAGTGCTCTATAAATTTTATACACTTCATAAGGGACTTACTACTATACTATCCACGAACGCCGTCGCGAAATAGGATTGGGTACCTTAAGAAAGCTTTCTTTAAAAAAGCACGTGAATTAGCGACCCAATGGCGTTCTGTTTTGCATGAGAGGCGTGACTTCATTAAAGAAATGGAAAAAATCACAGTTCAAATTGCATACAAAATATATTAAAAATGCACATTCATTATCAAAATAACAAATGTTCTCTTGTCAAACCTTTCATCTTAAACTGAAGTTTATTTTAGTTTATAAACTTCATTATCCGCTGGGAAAGCACGAGATGTGACATCCTCTGCATAATTCTTTATTGCAGTTTCCATGGCTTGTTCAAGGTCTCCATAACGGCGTACAAATTTTGGCACATGAGAACCATAGCCCAACATATCTTCCATAACCAATACTTGCCCATCACATTGATTGGACGCCCCTATACCGATCGTAGGGATAGAAAGCTTATTTGTCAGTTTCACCGCTAAAGGTTCGACCATTGCTTCTAAAACAACAGCAAAAGCACCTGCCTCTTCAATCGCTGCTCCATCTGCTTCAATTCTTTGCCAATCATTCTCCTTGCGTCCTTGTGTTTTAAAACCACCAAAACGATTCATTGCTTGGGGTGTAAGACCGATATGCCCCATCACTGGAATGCCACGTTTACACAAAAAATCTATTGTTTCGGCTATATAAACGCCCCCTTCAAGCTTAACTGCACCACACCCCGTTTGTGCAAGAATGCGCGATGCATTTAAAAAAGCTTGCTCTGGACTTTCCTCATAAGAACCAAAAGGCATATCAATAACAACAAGAGCTTTTTGAGATCCACGCACCACGGCTTTCCCGTGTGAAATCATCATATCTAAATTAACAGGAAGCGTTGTCTCAAACCCATACACAACCATCCCAACGCTATCACCAACCAAAAGGATATCGCAATATGGATCAGCAATCCGCGCAGTATAAGCTTGATAAGCTGTTAAAGAAACAATTGGCTGTTGTCCCTTTCTTGCACGTATTTCGGAAGATGTTATACGCTTTACGGTTTTATGTACACTCATTTTCCACTCTTCTCTTGCAATATATATTGATCAATCAGCCTTACCTCACCAAAGCGGACAGTAAGGAGTAAAACCGCCGGTTTATTCAATGTTCCTTTAACCACGCATAAAGTTTCCATATCCCGTAAATCTATCGCTTCAATGATTGCACGCGTTTCTTGTTGTAAAATATCACGAACAGTTTTGCATAATTTATCAACCGACCGTTCACCTTCATGATAAAGCTTTTCAGCAGCTTTTCCACTTTCAGGAATAATTTTGGCAGCTTTACGATCTTCTAATGTTAAAAGCTGATTGCGTGAAGAACAAGCTACACCATCTGACTCCCGTAGAATAGGAACTCCAACGATTTCAATAGGAAAAGCCAAATCTTCAACCATACGCCGAATAATTAAAATTTGTTGAAAATCCTTTTCCCCAAAAAAAGCCTTATCTGGTTGGACAATGTTAAAAAGTTTAGCAACAACGCTTGTTACACCACAAAAATGCCCCGGACGTAATTTTCCCATCAAAATACGTGATAATTTTTTCACTTGTACAATTGTATCATTCCCCAGTGGCCACATTTCATCTACAGAAGGAGCAAAAACACATTCAACACCTGCTTCTTTTAACAAAGCACAATCGCCCTTCAAATCTCTTGGATATTGAGAAAAATCTTCATGAGGTCCAAATTGCTTTGGATTGACAAAAATAGAAACCACTACGCGATCACACATTGCTCTTGCATACTGTACTAATGCAAGATGGCCATCATGCAATGCCCCCATTGTTGGAACAAAACCAATCGAAAAACCTAAACGTCGTTCCTCTGAAGTATATTGGCGGACTTCAGCAATTGTCTTTAAAATTCTCATTTTCCCATTCAATTATCATCAGATCAACCAATTAATGCCTGCACACCAAATTGGCGCTCAAACAATTGTATCATATTCATGCGCACTGACGGCTGCTTTATATCTCGTGGCTCCCAGACATGACGCATAAGAAAAAAACCCGTTAGTATAAAACCATTTATTATGTCACTAAAATCAGCAGGACGAGTCGTTCTTTGTACAAGAAACTGTGGTAGAATGAGAAGCTTTTTTTTCCAAGGTTCCCCTGCTTCTTCACAGACAGCCCGTCCAGATTTTGGTGATACGTAATGAAGCCTTTCCTGACGACCTGTTGCAGCACAACAAGATAAATCAAGACCAAAACCAAGTTCTTCAAGAAGCCGCATTTCAAAACGTACAAGCAATTCTGCATTTACAAATGGTTCATCAAAATTCTGCATAAAAAGGTGTAAAATATCATATAAAATGGGGTGCGGATCACGTTCGGGAAGAAGCCGCAAATGAAAAGCTATCAATTGCAAAGCATAAAGTGCTTCTGGTAGACAGATTAATCGTGCCGCATGTAAATCAAGAGCTTCAAGCCGAAAAAGTCCCAAATGTTCGTCTAAACGAGCCCACCATTCAGCCTCCACAAAATTTCCAGGTTGAAGAAGAGCTGCCATACGACGCGACCGCCCCCCTTTTACCACTCCCATATAACGACCATGTTCACGTGTCATAATCTCAAGAATAACACTTGTTTCACCATATTGGCGCGTACCAAGAATAACGGCTTGTTCTTTCCACTTCATTTTACTTTAATTATTTTTTAAAAATCTTATTTTAAAAAATCCAATCCCATTTCGCGATAACGTTCTGGATCGGTATCCCAATTATCGCGCACTTTCACAAAGAGAAAAAGATGAACCTTTTGATCCATAATTTCCATGAGTTCTTTACGTGCTGCTTGTCCAATCGCTTTAATTGTATCGCCTTTTGCTCCTAAGACAATTTTTTTCTGACTCTCACGCTCGACATAAATAACTTGATTAATTTTAACGGAACCATCTGAACGCTCTTCCCAGCTTTCTGTTTCAACCGTTGAGGAATAAGGAAGTTCATCATGAAGACGAAGAAAAAGTTTTTCACGCGTAATTTCAGCAGCAAGATGACGCATGGGCATATCAGAAATTTGATCTTCCGGATAATACCATGGCCCCTCCTGCATCATATTACTCAACGCATGAAGTAAATCCTTGCAACCAGAACCGTTTAGAGCAGAAATCATAAATGTTTGCGCAAACTTTACACGTTCATTTATTTTAGTGGTTAACGCTAGAAGAGATGATTTAACAACTGTATCAACCTTATTAAGAACAAGAACTTTTTCTTGTTTCAGATTGTTTACAATATCTAACATCATATCAACTTCATCCGAAAGACCATTTTGAGCGTCGATTAAAACGAGTAGAACATCAGCGCTCTTAGCCCCTCCCCAAGCAGCAGAGACCATGGCTCGTTCTAAGCGCTTATGGGGACGAAAAACACCCGGTGTATCGACCAACACAATTTGCACATCATCATGAATGACAATACCGCGGATTAAAGTTCGTGTTGTTTGTACCTTATGCGTTACAATTGAAACCTTTGTTCCAACCAATTGATTAACCAGTGTCGATTTACCGGCATTAGGCATCCCAATAAGCACAACAAACCCAGAACGCGTTTTCATAACGTCACTCATGATCATTTTTTCCCACTGTTTTCCATACACCCTCTCGTCGCAAAATTTTTTCAGCTGCCATTCTTTCGGCATATCTTTTGGAGCTTCCCTGCCCAATCTCTGAAGCAAACCCAGAAATACTGACCTCTACCATAAAAACAGGATCGTGATCGGGACCTGAACGTTTGATAACCTGATAATGTGGTTGTGCATTGCCTTGGATATGCGCCCATTCTTGTAATTCTGTCTTGGCATCACGTCGACCAGCATCCATTTTCTTTGCCCGACTTTGCCAATATTTTTGAATAAAAGGGCGAACACTTTCCAATCCTCCATCGAGATATATCACGGCAATCAAAGCTTCCACGACATCTGCATGCATATTGATAAGTCGACGCCCCTCGAAATTTTTCATCTCAAAACCAACACGAATCATATCAGGAAGCCTCATTTCACGCGCAATATCAGCACATGTCTGCGCATTGACAAGATGATTCAAACGGACTGATAATTCACCTTCACTTGCCTGAGGAAAAAGTTGATACAGCATTTCCGCAATCAAAAGCCCTAAAACCCGATCCCCTAAAAACTCTAGTCGTTCATAATTTCCCTGTTCCGAATCTTGTACACTCGAATGTGTTAATGCCTTCGTTAACCTCTCTTCATCTTTAAAACGATGCCCCGTCAGCTTGAAAAGCTGATCAATCATGAGACGTTTCATCGTTGTTTCCTTGCTTGATAAGCGGCAAATCATGAACCGTATTTATGAAAGAAAACAAACGTTTCCAACGCACATCAAATGGCCAGCGCCAAATCTGCCAAGCACTTGAACCGTTACTGATAGAAAAGAAAATCACGCTCGCGCGACCAATAAGATTTTCTTCTGGAACATAGCCTACATCTAAACGACTATCATCTGAATTGTCGCGGTTATCTCCCATCATAAAGTAATGTCCTTGAGGAACTTCAAAAACTTTTGTATCATCAACTTTCGGGATGAAAGCTAAATCAAGTGTATCATAACTGACACCGTTAGGCATTGTCTCGCGATAAACCTCAACAGGATAGTTAACCTCTGTTATATCAGAATTATTAATCTCCCCCATAAAGTGACGTGAAACAGCCTCATCATTAATATAAAGAACACTTTGACGGACTTGTATACGATCACCTGGTAGCCCAACAACGCGTTTTATATAATCAATCTTCGGATTACTTGGTAAGCGAAAAACGACCACATCTCCACGTTGAGGTTGAGATGCCCAAATCCGTCCAGAAAAAAGAGGGGGAGAAAAGGGGATGGAAAAATGAGAATACCCATATGCATACTTAGAAACAAACAGATAATCTCCCACCAACAAAGTAGGACGCATTGAACCGGAAGGAATACTAAACGGCTGGAAAAAAAGTGTCCGAATAAACGCTGCTAAAAGCAGAGCCTGTACTAAAACAGAAATAAATTCACGAATCCCACCTTTTTTTTCTTTTTTATGCACTTTATCTTTTTGGATCATCACCAACTGCCTTCTCATCACAGATATAATTTTTTTTCATCATAATATTCAAATAACAAAAGCACAATCTCTCACGCCATCTATCCACGTGGAAGTGCTTCGATAATAATAAATGCCTGTGCCCAAGGAAAATCATCTGTTATGCTAAGATGAATAACTGCATCATGATGAGGAGGTAATAACTTTTGAAGTTGCATTTGCGCACGATTTGTTAATTGCATTATTGGTTTACCAGATGGCAAATTAACTACCCCCATGTCTTTCCAATTGATACCACAAGCGATTCCCGTTCCTAAGGCTTTAGCACATGCTTCTTTAGCAGCAAATCTTTTTGCATAGGAAGAGGAGCTTTTTTTGAGATTTTCAGATCTATTTTTTTCAATATCCGTAAAAATACGTTGGATAAAACGCTCACCATAACGAACCAACATTTTCTCAATACGTCGTATATCAACCAGATCATTTCCAAGACCAATAATCATAAGATATTAACCCGATCTTTCTCAAATTTATTTCTGTTTTAATACAGGCGATGAACGCTTCTTTAAACGCCTTTTTTTTATAATCTTTTGATATCGCTTTTGTTTAAAACGAACCGTTGCTCTGTAAACACCTATATAAGATAAACCACCAAAAACAATACCTAAAAGAGTTCCACCTAAAATCATAGGACTCATAATTGTGTCCCATGCGCCTTTAAAGAGGAGAGAGAGATTTGACAATGTCAAACCATTAAATAGAGCACGAATTTGCGAAAGAGAAATCTCTTTGACATCGCTAAAAAGTGATAAACAAAAGTACCCTACTTTATAATCAGCCATGATAATCAATAAAAATGTGAGTGGATTAGAAAAAATCGTCCCAATGATTGCGGCAGCAAAGTTTGCACGCAAAAGCCAAGAAAAAAATATTGCCAAAATAATATGCAGCCCAAAGAAAGGGGAACAAGCTAAAAAAATGCCAACAGCAACCCCTAATGCTACTTCATGCGGTGTTGCTGATATACGCAAAATACGTTTATATATGTAGCAAAATGAGCGAGAAAATGAACGACGTGGCCATAACCAAAGTCGAATACGCGTTACAAAATCTATTGGTTCTCGACGACGAAAAAGCATATGACTCTCAATATACATCTTTTGATAATGAAATAACCTATATCATCCAAATTAATCTTTTTAAGCTTTTGCACAAAAAAAAAATAGAAAGACAATTAAATATTTCGACTGCCTGGTTTAATCGCTGGAAGAACAGAAAGCTCTGCAGGAAGAGCATCACTAGCATAAGAGGTTATCTCGTATTCAGCAAGCGCAATCAATGGAACTCCAACATTGACCTTACCACCAGAACGATCAAGAATACATGCACTGGCCAATACCTCTGCTCCTGCTGCAACAAGCGCTTCAACAGTCTCACGAATGGAAAGACCCGTTGTCACAATATCTTCAACAATAACAACCCGTGCACCCTTCTTGATTTCAAAACGACGCAATTCAAAGATGCCATTTACACGCTCTACCCAAAGAGAAGGAACACCAAGGTGACGTGAAGTTTCATAGGAAGGAATAAGACCGCCAATTGCGGGCCCAACAACATAATCAATTTTTTCCTCGATAGATTTTTTAATTTTTTCAGCCAATCCACGACATAACTTTTCTGTCAAGTCAGCATGCATGAATACTTTCGCTTTTTGCATATAAGTCGCACTATGGCGCCCCGATGTTAAAATAAAATGCCCTTCTAGAATAGCATCTGCTTGTTTAAAAATATCAATGACATCTTGTGTATTCATTGCTAAATCTTTCTTTTTATCCATGAACCCGCCGTACTGTACTTACTGAACCTGCCTTTTTTAATTGAGAAAAAATACGATTCAAATGTTTTAAATCCCACACTTCCAAATCAATCATAATTTCTGTAAAATCTGGTGCTGTACGGATAAAAGATAAATTTTGGATATTGGCATCGTTAGCAGAAATTATTTGTGTAATTTCAGCCAAAGAACCAGGACTATTTACAACCAAAATATTCATCCGTGCAGGAAAACGTTCATTCATTTGGGCATCAATATCCCAGCGAACATCAATCCATCGTTCTGGCTGATCATCATACGCCATCAAAGCTGAAGACTGTATTGGATAAATAACGATCCCAGCTCCTGGCTGCATAATACCAACAATCCGATCTCCAGGTACTGCTCCTTCCGGTGAAAAACGTACGGGTATATCTCCATGGGTTCCTCTAATAGGCAATGCTTTAGATTGATGATTCTCGACCTTTGCATTCTTTTCATTTTCTGGAACTTTAAAAATCATACCTTGAGCATTTTCAATATTAAACCAACCTTCTTCCCCAGGCCTAAAAGATGACTTTTGTACCACACGGTGATCTTGATAATCAGGATAAACCGCTTTAATCACATCAGCGGAAAACAGCTCTCCACGCCCAACAGCAGCCAATACATCCTCTACATCTTTACGTGCTAAACGTGGCAAAACTTTCTTCAAAAGGTCTTTTGAAAATTGCTTTCCCATATATTCAAATGAACGCTCGAGAATACGATATCCTAAACCCGAATATTGTTTACGTACCGCTGCACGACTTGCTCGTCGAATAGCTGAACGTGCTTTACCTGTGACAACAAGAAATTCCCATGCTGCTGGCGGAATTTGAGCGTGTGAGCGAATAATATCAACCTCATCACCATTTTTTAATTTGGTCATTAAAGGCATAATACGACCATTGATTTTTACACCCACACAAGAATCACCGATGTCTGTATGGACGGCATAAGCAAAATCAATAGGCGTAGCTCCTTTAGGAAAAGCAATTAATCGACCTTTCGGCGTAAAACAAAAAACTTGGTCTTGAAAAAGCTCAAGTTTTGTATGTTCTAAAAACTCTTCTGGATTATCTCCATCAGACAAAGATTGTATCGTTTGACGCAACCATGCATAGGCATTCGTTTCACTTGATAACTTCACAGTCGAATAATTGGAACCGCGCTCTTTATATATGGAATGAGCAGCAACCCCATATTCAGCAACTTCATCCATAGCAGCCGTTCTAATTTGCAACTCAACACGTTGTCTTGAAGGGCCAACAATTGTTGTATGAATAGAACGATAATCATTTTGCTTTGGTATAGAGATATAATCTTTGAAACGACCAGGAACCATTGGCCATGTCGTATGAATGACACCAAGAGCACGATAACAATCATTCACGGACTCAACAATCACACGAAATCCAAAAATATCCGATAATTGTTCAAAAGATAATGCTTTACTTTCCATTTTGCGAAAGACTGAATAAGATTTTTTCTGACGGCTTTTAACATCTGCTTTAATGCCATGCTCCAAAAAAAGTTTTGTCAATTCATTTTCAATTGTGGAAAGCAAATCACGGTTGTGTTTCAATAATTCAGAAAGTCGATTGGTAATCGTACGATAACCTTCTGGATTTAAATAAAAGAAAGAGAGATCCTCTAATTCCTCACGCATATCCTGCATACCCATACGGCCTGCAAGTGGCGCATAGATATCCATCGTCTCTTCAGCAATTCGCCGACGTTTATCATCACGCATAACACCAAGGGTACGCATATTATGAAGACGGTCAGCAAGTTTGACTAAAAGAACACGAACATCATCAGAAATAGCAATAAGAAGTTTACGAAGATTTTCTGCCTGTACGGCTTTCTTTGATACAAGATCAAGCTTATTAAGCTTTGTAAGCCCTTCAACCAACTTCCCAATTTCAGAACCAAAAAGCTGATCAATTTCTGCTCGTGTAGCGCTTGTATCTTCAATTGTATCATGCAAAAGAGCAACAGCAATCGTTGCCTCGTCCAACCGCATATCTGTCAAAATAGCAGCAACTTCTAAAGGATGAGAAAAATAAAGATCACCTGACGCACGCTTTTGATGCGCATGCTTTTTCATTGCATAATCATAGGCCCTGTTTAAAAGAGCCTCATCTACGTCAGACTTGTAACGTTGAACACGTCCAACAAGCTCACACTGACGCATCATACGAGCATATCCTTTATCTTTTCACACCCCTAATCTTTATTGAACACGTCCTATTAATAAAAGACACGAAAAATAATTGCTCCTCACATGACAAAGTATCTTTACTCCTGTAACATAAATTGCTGCAATTAATAATCGTCACTTTTTTCTGGAACAACCAAACCTTCAATACCCGCTAAAAGCTCTTCTTCTGACATATGATCAAATGAGGTACCTTCTTCTTGCGATGACGTATTAAAAACACTTTCAGCTTCACCTGAATGGGTAATAAATTCACTTGCCATTTCTGGCTCATCTACTTCCACATGCTTTTGCAGCGAATGAATAAGGTCTTCCTTTAAATCAGCAGGCGACAATGTTTCTTCTGCTATTTCACGCAAAGCAACAACTGGATTTTTATCATTATCGCGATCAACCGTAATCTGGGCTCCTTGTGAAATCTGACGCGCCCGATGACCTGCTAAAAGTACCAACTCAAAGCGGTTGTCAACTTTATCAATACAATCTTCTACCGTTACGCGGGCCATTTATGCCTCTTTCTCAAATAAAAAAATTTAATAGCGGATAAAGGAGTATATACAATAATCAAAATAAAACACAAGAAAAACAACACAAACTTTTATATTTTTTGATTAAAGAACTTATTTAAGAAAATTCTTGGAAAATTTATAAAAATGTATAACCTATTCATGCTCGTTATCAAAGTTTCTCGTAAAAGCATTCCAATAGATTGACTTCAAACAAAGGACGGTCTTTCTTGACAAAATATTTGTCTGGAGTATTCATCCTTTTAAAAGGAATACCAGCTATTTAAAATCCTTCGCAATAACGGCAGCCTTACGCATACTTTTTATGATAATATCTTTATCTAAAGAGAAAACTTTTTTTCTTTGAACATCATGTGTATTGCACTCTTATTCATCGAATAAATTACTGAAAGATGACCTCTTACACAATAATTAGCAATAAGTTTATATTAAACTTTCTTCTAAAAAAGTTTATTTATATTCATTATAGATTGTTTATCAAAACATAACCCGTCATATACGCTATAAAAGACTCAAAAAAAATAGAAAAACGATTGATGCCTAACACCATGAATAGCCAATTAACATCACTTTGCCCAGAACCACCCCAAAATTGCAATTTATGTCCTAGGCTTCATCAATTTATCGCTGGCTGGCGTGTAAAAGAACCAAGTTGGTATAACGCACCGGTGCGCCCATTCTTTCCTCATAAAGGGCCCGACACAACACGCCTTCTTATTGTTGGGCTTGCTCCTGGATTGCGCGGAGCAAATCGAACTGGACGTCCATTTACTGGTGATTATGCTGGGCACTTACTTTATTCAACTTTAAAAAAGTTTGGTTTTGCCCAAGGAACCTTTGAAGAAAGAGCAGACGATACTCTTGAACTTATTGATGCAGCAATCGTTAACTCTGTTCGTTGCGTTCCACCAGAAAATAAACCCACCGGTGCAGAAATTAACACGTGCCGCTATTTCTTCTCACCTCTTTTAACAAATCTTCCCAAACTTAAAGCCGTTATCACCTTAGGCACCATTGCGCACCATTCAACGATACGTGCCCTTAATGCAAAAGTTTTATCTCACCCTTTTGGACATGGTGAAATCAATAACATCGGCAGATTACGCATCTTTTCGAGCTATCACTGTTCTCGTTATAATACAAATACTGGGCGCTTGACAGACGCCATGTTTCACCAAATCTTTCAAGCAGCAAAAACATACTTAGATCAATGCTAAAACTGTTTTAAAAAGTGCTATAAATAAAGAATATCGAAATTGCATCCATCATCCATATCTTTTTAAAAGTCTTGCTTTTTCACGTCCCCAATCACGTTTTTTTTCCGTTTCGCGCTTATCATGAAGCTTTTTCCCCCGCGCTAGAGCGATCTCCAACTTAACGCGCCCTCGTTCATTAAAATAAAGTTTGAGAGGAACAAGTGTCATTCCTTCACGAGACGTTGCATTAAAAAAACGTGCCATCTCACGTTTTGAAAGTAATAATTTGCGCAAACGTCGTGGTTCATGATTAAAACGATTAGCCTGCGTATATTCAGGAATATAGCTGTTTACTAACCATAATTCCCCATTCTCAAAACTCGCATAGCTTTCAGCAATATTGGCATGATTAGAACGTAAGGACTTCACTTCCGCTCCCTGAAGGACAAGACCAGCCTCGAGATTATTAAGGATTTCAAAATTAAAACGTGCTTTACGATTGTCAGCAATTATTTTCCGTACGGGCGCGTTCTTTTTTTTATTCATGGCTTTGTCAATATCATTTTATGCTTTTAAAAGACCAGCATGACTGAGGGCTGCATCAATAATCTTCTTTGTTCTTTCTGTTAATGGAACAATAGGAGAACGCACAGTATCACCACAAAATCCTAATTTTGCAGCAGCATATTTAATACCTGCTGGACTAGGTTCAATAAACACAGCACGATTAAGAGGCATCAAGCGATCATTTAATTCTCGTGCTGTTTTATAATCACCACGAAAACAAGCTGCTTGAAGTTCTGCACAAAGCTTCGGAGCAACATTGGAGGAAACTGAAATACACCCCATACCTCCATGTGCATTAAAACCTAACGCCGTACAATCATCACCGGAAAGCTGCACAAAATCTTTTCCACACTTTTCACTTTGTTCACTAACGCGCTCAATTCTGCTCGTTGCATCCTTAACACCAATGATATTGTTAAAATCTTGATAAAGGTCTTTCATCGTTTCTACAGCCATATCGATAATAGAACGACCAGGAATATTATAAATTATAATCGGAATAGAAACAGCTTTGGCAATGGAAGAAAAATGCTTGTATAAACCAGATTGATTTGGTTTATTATAATAGGGAGTGACAACCAAAACTGCATCTGCACCAGCTTTTTGCGCGTATTGTGCAAGCTCTACAGCCTCGCTTGTGCTATTTGATCCCGCTCCAGCAACAACAGGAACACGCTTTGCAACCTGCTCAACACACAATTCTATAATCCGCTTATGTTCTTCATGACTTAACGTTGCTGATTCACCTGTTGTCCCAACAGGGCTTACACCGTTAATCCCTTGTGTGATCTGCCATTCAACAAAATCACAAAACGCCTTCTCATCAATTGCGCCCTTGTTATCAAACGGTGTGATAAGCGCAGTTATAGCTCCCTTGAGCATGATAAACTCCCTATAATGTTTGCTTTTATTTTTTTATAATCGCCTTTTATAAATTTTAAATAGAGCATAATCTTGCTCTATCATTGAAGCAAGATGAATTTCAAAAAAAGCCCTCATAAGATGAAAATGCCCCTCCTTAAATGTTGAACAGTTCTTTAAAATAAGCCGTCTATATTAACGCGTTTTTCACGCTTGTGTTCTATAAATCCTTAAGTTTTTACAAAAAGCAAGGTCTCAAGGTCTTTTCTCTATGCGTGTATTCTCCACCTCTCTTTTCGTATCAACCTTTACTGCACTTATACTGGCAATAAGAATTTTATTTTCAAGTGCATACGCGCAAACACCCCTTTTGCAAGGGAAAGCGCCAATCCCTTTGGTTCGCCCTACTCCCTTTACCACAAAAGAATCTCAAGACTCTCTTCAACAGATACACACGACATCACACAATACTGCTACACTTCAGCAACTGAAAGCTGGGCTAGATGCACTAGCAAACAACAATATTGCAAAAACAATAAATCTTCGTAATTCAATGGAAAAACATAGCCTTGATCGTCATATTTTGACATGGGCGCTGGGGGTATCAAACCAAGCGAATATACCAAGTTCTGAAATATTTAATGCAATCAACATGCTAAAAGGATGGCCAGGTATAGAAACGATGCAACGCAATGCTGAACGTGCTTTTCTTAACGAAACCAACGTTACACGCGCAATCATCCAAAAATTTTCTCATCACCCGCCCCAAACAGCACAAGGGATGGCTCTCTTCGCTAAAGCACTTATCGAAACCAGACAAACCACTCGTGCTCAACACATTATTGCACCATGGTGGCATAAAACACAACTCAGTGCAAAAGAAGAAGTATTTGTTCTTAAAAATGCAAGCGCTGCATTAAAACCTATTGATCATTTGAAACGCATGCAGTTTATGCTGTATGCACATCGTTTTGATTCAGCAGCACGCGTTGCAAAATTAGCCCATGCTCAATCTCTTTTTAATGCTTTTGTGGCCGTTGAAAAAAATGATCCTAGAGCTACACAAAAATTAAAAGCTGTAGAGAGATCATGGCAAAAAGATCCTCTTTTTCAGTTTGCTCGAATACGCCATCTTCGACGAACAGAGCAATATGATGCAGCCGCAGCACTCATGATGAAAACATCAAACGATGCATTTCGCCTTATGAACCCTCATTCATTGTGGAAAGAACAACGCGCCCTTTCTCGTGAAATGCTCGATTTAAACAAACCAAAAATTGCTTATCAACTCGTTGCAACGCACACTGGTATAACATCTGCATTAGCCGTCGATGCTGAGTTTCATGCAGGATGGTATGCACTACGGTTTCTTCATAACCCTAAATTAGCAATGCAGCATTTTTCACGTATTCCTCAACTCTCTTCTTTACCTTTTTATGCATCACGTGGATATTACTGGATGGGACGAACAGCAGAAACGCTAAAAGAACATCAAAATGCCCAGCAATACTTTCATCGTGCAGCTCATTTTGGTGCAACTTACTATGGTCAATTAGCCGCTGCACGACTCAACCAACAAAAGCTTAAAGTTTTCTTTCCCAAACCAACAACCGCTGAGCGACAACATTTTAGTGCACGAAAAGCGATCAAAGCAATTCAACGTCTTGAAGCAGCCGGCTATGCTGATTTTGCTAAAATTTTTTATAGAGAGCTCGGAAAAAGAATAGAAAGCCCCGGTGAATTAGCTCTTCTGGCTGTTATGGCAGAAAAAAATGGAGACTATTATACCAGCCTCAAAATTGGAAAAATGGCTGCTTTTCAGGGAAAAAATGTTGGTGCACTCTCTCATCCTCTGGGAGCTATACCAGCTTCTGCTAATATTTCTGTAGAAGAAAAATCGCTTATCTATGCCATTGCACGCCAAGAAAGCGAATTTAATCCAACAGCCATATCAAAAGCAGGTGCACAAGGTATACTCCAATTGCTTCCTACAACAGCAAAAGCACTGGCAAAAAAATACTCAATCGCATGGTCTCCTAAAAAATTTAGCAGTGATGCTCATTATAATGCAACATTAGGTGCCCATTTTCTCAATGAACAATTAGAACGTTTTAATGGATCCTATATACTAACTCTTATTGGCTATAATGCGGGTCCCCGTCGAGTTAATGAATGGATAAAACGTTATGGCGATCCTCGAGGACAATCTCTCGATAACGTCATTGATTGGATTGAACGTATTCCTTATACAGAAACACGTAATTACGTGATGCGTGTCATGGAAAATTATGGTGTCTACAAAGCAAGACTCACTGGGAAAATAGATATAAAAACCGACCTGCTTTCTGGTCGACGGAAATAATATGCCTTAACTTCCCAAATAGCATTTGAAAGCATTCATAAGAAGTATTTTTATTCCTTTTTAAATAGTACCCACATACCAGCCTTCTTATGTTGTATAAGCAAGTAATTTTAATTGATTCAGTATCAATAAATTCAAAATAAGAAAACCCTGCGCTATTCGGGTCTTTTATTCTAAATACAAAATGATGAATTATCATTATAAATCAACATGTCATACAAATAGTTCATTTCTTCTCAACATAAACGACAATATCATAGAGATTACAAATATAAGAGAAGAGTGAAACAAATAGCTCATCCTTTTACTGTTGCTTATTAGTCAATATTCAAATCTTGTAAAACAGCATATTTTAAAACTATTTTTTTCTGCTTATAACATTTCTATACCAAATAGAGAGTAGGTTGTTATATATATCGTTTGGATTATCTCTGATAACAGAAAAACAGACTCATTGAGTTAGAAAGCCTTAAAGACAAACAATTTTCTTCTGCCCCTTCCCTTTCATTCGGTTTTACGACTTTCAAATACGTCAATATCTTTTAATGATGAAGATGAAGCTTTGCTTTTTGTTTTTCTCATTTTTACATATAAGTTCACATCCTTCACACAAAAACAGAGCATCCCAAAATAGTATGTTTTTCTTATTGATATTCTTGTTTTATTTTAATGTTTCTAAGTCTATTTCACAACGGTGTATCTGGAAAGTACTTACGAAAATCCTCTCACGAACGGTATAAAAATCGATGAGACACGTTTAACCTTTACTTAATTACTTAATAAAAGCTATAGCTCTATCATCCCATAACTCCCAATGTTGCAACAACCCTTTCATTTAGAGCATTCATAAGAAGTATATTCGCTGCTTTTCAGAAGTTTTTATTCATGCTCCCCCCTCAACTTATATCATAAGTAAGCGAATGGTTTTGATTAATTCAACGTCAAAAAAATTAGAACAAACTATATTTTAACTTTCATTAAAATTATAAACAATCATTATAAATCAATATATTATAAGAAAAGCGCCCCGCATAAGAAATCAGCTAAATATTAGGGATACTCTGATTGTTTTATTCACTTTTGATGGTGGTGGTGGTGGAAAAGAACCAATGCGTTGAAGTGCCGCCATCGCTAATCGATCAAGTTCCGGATCACCAGCAGAGACTGCTACACGACTAGAAAAAATACTCCCCTGCTCATGTACCATAAATTCTAACTTCACCGTTCCTTTTGTATGACTGGTACGCTGTCCCACAATATAATTTTTTTGCCTTTCTAATTGTGACTGTACCTTTGCTAACCACTCCATTAACAACATATCTTCAGTCCCTGCTGTAACACCGCCCTTATTGGTGGAAGAAGAACGTACCGCCTTTGTATTGGAGCGCTTTACTACAGCCTTTGGCATCGGTATTGTTTTTTTGATAAACGCTTTATGCTCCACTTTTTGAGGAAGGGGGGCTTCTAAAGACTTTAAGTCATCCTGTTCTACTATATGCTGAGGTTCTTGCGATTGAACTTCATCCACGGATTGCAATCCTTCTAACTCCTGCTCTAGGAGATCAGACTGTAATACTTCTGGCTCTGTATTAATATCCGACTCTGTATGAATATCTGGCAAGTCTGTATCAACATCCGGATATACAGTTTCTTGCGCAAAAGTCAGCATAATCTCCGACGAGAGCAAGCCATTACTTACACCAATACTTTGAAAATAAAACTGCGCTCCCAATAATACATGCAAAAAGAAAGCTCCAACAAATGCACCAATCCAAAGAGTTAATAATTGCTTCGTATTTGCAAAATTCATCGTTTTTTCTGCCACTATTTTAAGCTTAATATTGGTGTTCAATCTCATTAAAACAGGCTATTTTGAAATTGCAACTTTTTTCTTGACTGATTTTGTCATGTTTAATATGGTTTTCCAGTGATTTTGTGTTGTTTTCAAAATCATTTCTACTTGGCTGGCAAGTTTTAATCAGCGGGTCCAGCCTTTTTGTATGTAAATAAAATTTCAAAACAGAGAGGGGACGTTAAAAGGGTTGTGATGTGTTATGCAAATAAGACGAAAAAATATCTATAAAAGCTGTGTGATTTTAAGTGCATTATCGGTCTGTATACCTTCATTTGTTTTCGCACGAAGTAATGATGGAGCTTCTGTCACTGAACTCAAACCAATTGTTATTGAAGAGAAAAAAATAGGGACGGCCTTGGATTCGGTCACTATTTTGACGAGTCGAAAAACCGCGAAAGATATTCGTGAAAAACAAATAACTGATGCCTATGATATTAATCGCCTTGATCCATCCGTATCCTATAACCCAGGGAATAACAGTTTTGTCATTCGTGGTTTAGAGGCAAGCCGTATTCTTACAACGATGGATGGTATCGTTCTTCCATGGTTGGACGATATATTCCGCGGAAATAGTGGTAACACAACGTTTGATTTTGGTGCACTTTCCACACTTGATATTATTCAAGGATCGGATTCTAGCCTTTATGGATCTGGTGCGCTAGGAGGAATTGTTGCTTTGCGTACCCTTGATCCTGAAGATCTTATCACAGAAGGAAAAAATTGGGGTGGTCTTATAAAAGGTGGTTATCATTCTGTTGATAATAGTTGGCACGTAGATCAAGCTGTTGCAATGCGTGCTCAACAAACGTTTTTGCTTTTCCAAGGTTCTTATGCGGAAGGTCATGAGCGCAAAAATATGGGAACCTTAGAAGGCTATGGAGAGCGCACACGTAAAAACCCTGCTCATTTTGATCAAAATAATTTGCTCTTTAAAATTCACCAATACCTTGATGATAATCACCGACTTGGTTTTACCGCCGAGCGTTTTGGTCACACCATTGATACACATTCATTGAATGCTTCTGAGAGATATTATGCCCCTAGTTCTGTTTATGATAAGGACGACAAACTTCGTGAACGCCTTTCTCTTTCTTATGACTATAACGGCAATGAAGATGCACTTTTTGATGCATTTCGTGGGCAGATTTATTGGCAAAGACAGTCAAATCGTCATATTCTGACCGGATTTCGTGTTAGGGCCCCCAAAGGGGATTTTTTGAGAGATAATTTTTTGCGTAATACTAATTATGGTATCAATGCTAACGCTCTCAAGAAAGTTCATATTGGCACTGTAGATCATACGTTAAAGATTGCCACTAATGTTTTATCATCTAAATTTCATCATTATTTGTTAGGGAAAGATAATTGTCATTTGGCGGAAAATGCACGGGGCTGTCTCTTTGTACCCGCTAATCGGTCAGATTCACCAGATGCGAATGGCTATAATTTGGGTTTTGTTTTCGAAGATGAAATTGGCTTTGCTGATAACCATTTCCGTATAACACCTGGAGTTCGTTATGATTGGTTTAAATATATCCCTCAAAAAACGTCCTCTTATGAGAAAGCTCTGATTTCTGACAAATTTCCTCCAGAAAGAAATGGTTCACGTTTTTCTCCCAAATTACGTATGGAGCTGGATGTTCGTAATCAAGTAACACTTTATGCTCAATGGGCGCAAGCTTTTCGTGCACCACGTATTCCAGAACTTTATGTCTCTTATATAAAACCCTCTGCTTATTATGTGAAGGGAAACCCTGATCTTAAAGCAGAAACAAGCAATGGATATGATGTTGGTATAAGGTATGGAAATGGAAATTTCGGCGGTTCAGTCAGTGCCTTTTTCAATCAATACAAGGACTTCATAGATACTATAGATAAAGGGCCATCAGAGGAATTCAAATTTGCGCGTCGCCATTACATAAATCGTGCGAATGTGCGTATTTATGGTGCTGAAGCCAAAATACATTTGGCTCTTAATGGTGGATTCCATAGCAATTTTGCTCTTGCCTATTCGCAAGGAAAAGATCTTGATAAAGATGAATATCTTAACTCAATTCCATCTTTAAAAGCGATTGTTGGGATCGGATATGCAAAAGAAATCTGGGGAGCAGACGTTGTTCTTACCTCATCTGCCAAACGCGATAAAGTTGCTAAGGAATCGGACTATCAAAAAATTCCAGGTTATAATATTATTGATGTGTCAGGTTGGTTGAAGCCATTTGGTGAAAAGGGTCCTGTTATAAGGGCTGGTGTTTATAATCTGTTCAATCAAAAATATTGGAATGTATCAGATCTTCCTTCCGGTGAAAGCTCAACGCCGAAGGATTATTATACTCAGCCTGGTCGCAACTTTAAAGTTTCGTTCGTGCAAAAATTTTAGTTACTTTTGTTAACCATTAGATCAATTAAAAAGGTTAGATCGATAAAGAATAAGTCATTGTGTTTCTGTTCTTCTTGTTCTCTAAACAACAGATTTTGAGGTTTACGCTTTAGCTTTTTGCAATTTATCGGTTTTTATTGTTCTACTGTTAATAAAAAAAGGGCTTATTTGGTAGTAGGTTGAACCATTAGTTGATAGTGGTTCGACTTACTGTCTTTGAGTTGAAAAATTAAACAATTAACCCTCAAACAGGTAACATAAGGATAAGCCCATGTCATACACAGCCGAAATGATTATTCGCTTGCGTGAAGAAAAAAAAGAGATGCGTAACCGCGATTTCGCGGACTCTATTGGTATATCCGAAGCAGAACTCATTGCGGCTTATTGTACAATTGGAAAAGCAAAAAAACTACGCGCTGATGTCGCTACTCTCTTGGAAAATGCTCCTAAACTTGGCACAGTTATGGCATTGACACGGAATGATAATGCTGTCCATGAAATAACAGGATGTTTTGAGAAAATTGTTCAAAGCCAGCATATCCCGATAACACTCGGTGAAATTGACTTGCGTATTTTTTCAAAAAAATGGAAGTTTGGTTTCGAGCATGATGTGATTATTCTCGGAACACCTATGAAAAGTTTGCAATTCTTTGATCAATATGGCATTGCCATTTTCAAACTCTATTCTAAAGACGCAACAAATATGGATGAATGGGCTGCACTTGTTGAAAAGTTGCTTCATGACGATCAATCACCTGTACTTGATATTTCTCCCGTTCTTACTCCAGTACAATGTGATACGACAAAGCTGGATGTTGAAAAGTTCCGAGATCGTTGGCGCCAGATGACTGATGTGCATCAACTTCATGAGATTATTTCTGAACTGAAAATTAATCGACATGATGCTGTAAAACATGTCGGAAATGAGTTTGCCGATGAGTTAAAAATAGAAGCTGTTGAAATGATGCTCAGACAAGTTGCACAACAAGAGTTACCAATTATGTGTTTTGTTGGTAATAAAGGATGTATCCAAATTTTCACTGGGCAAGTAAAGAACATTAAGCAAATGGGACCTTGGCTTAATGTTCTCGATCAGAAATTTCACCTTCATTTACTCGTTTCTGGATTTTATAAGGTATGGCGTGTTCGCAAGCCTACGATTGATGGGTATGTCAGCTCACTTGAAGTTTTCGATAAAGCTGATGAGATGGTTATTCAATTCTTTGGCGTACGCAAGGAGGGACAAAAAGAACGTGACGATTGGCGCTCTTTATTGAATAGTTTGCCATCATGCCAAGAAAACAGCAGTAACTAAGATAAGGTAAGGTTGGACATGTTCATATCTCTTTTACATAGGTTATCAAACCTTTTTCTTATGTGTTTACTGCTCTCTCTTACTTGTTTTTCTAAACAAGTAATTGCTGAACCTGCAACGCGTTTTCCTGAAAATGCTCGAATTGTTTCTATCGGCGGAGCACTTACAGAAATTGTCTATGCATTAGGAGCCCAAGATCAACTTGTCGCCCGTGATAGTACAAGTGTCTACCCACAAGAAGCGCTCAAGCTTCCTGTGCTTGGATATATGCGTGCTCTTTCACCTGAGGGTGTTTTATCACTTGCTCCAGAGGGTATATTGCTTGTTGAAGGAAGCGGTCCCGCTTCAACAATTGATATTCTCAAAAAAACATCGATACCTCTGGTGATCATACCAGAAGACTACTCCCGTGAAAATGTGATAGAAAAGATTCGCCTCGTTGGTCAAGCCATTCATCGGGAAGTGCAAGCCGCGGCGTTAATTGAGAAATTGAAGCGTAATTTTTTAGACAACGATGCGCTTTTGGCGAAAGTAACAAGACCAAAGCGTGTTCTTTTTGTTTTCTCTGTGCAAAATGGACGCGTCATGGCATCTGGAACAGGTACTGCAGCTGATAGTATGATAAAACTTTCAGGCGCTATCAATGCTATCACCGATTATAAAGGATATAAACTTCTTAACGGCGAAGCGTTATTGAAATCAGATCCCGATGTTATCTTACTTGTAAAACATGGTGCAAGATCAACCAGCATTGATAAGATTTTAGCCATACCGGCAGTTCAAGCAACAACTGCAGCAAAAAATCATGCCATAAAACAGATGGATGCCATGTATTTTTTGGGATTTGGTCCACGCACTGCAGACGCATCAAGAGAGCTTATTGAGATACTTTATGGTGCAAATCAAAACGGTAAGAGCTGATAAAAATGGTAGACGGTACATCCATGATGCATTTACCTGAAGCAAAAGAAGGTAAAAAAATAAGCCGTTCAAAGCAGGGGAAGATTTTATTATTAAGCTTAATAATCTTCCTTATCTTCAGTATTTTTGGTGGGCTCTTGAATGGTGCTGCAAAAGTTTCTTTCGTTGATCTCCTCCATGTGATGCTTACACAAGATTTTTCGGTAAGTAGTAAAACGCGTGATTACCTCGTGCTCATAGACATAAGGCTTCCCCGTGTTATCTTGGGATTATTGATTGGAGCAGCTTTAGCTGTCTCCGGTGTTCTTATGCAAGGGCTTTTTCGTAATCCTCTTGCAGATCCCGGAATTGTAGGTGTATCAGCAGGTGCTGGACTTGGAGCAGTCTTAGCAATTGTTGTCGGCATTGCTTTTCCTGTTTCATTTGCACCTTTTCTAGAGCCTTATAAAGTTATCATAGGTGCTTTTTTTGGTGGACTTTTATCAACGATTATTCTCTACATAATAGCAACGCATAATAGCTTTACCTCTATTGCAACCATGCTGCTTGCTGGTATTGCTCTTGGTGCATTAAGCAGTGCAGTTGTCGGAACATTGATTTTTGTCGCAAATGACCAACAACTGCGTGATATCACTTTTTGGAGTCTTGGCTCTCTTGCGGGCGCTACATGGTTAAAAGTATGGCTCGTTCTTCCTTTTATCGTTATTGGTCTTCTTTTCTCTCCCTTTTTATCACGAGCACTTAATGCCCTTGCTCTTGGAGAAGCTGTTGCTGGCCATATTGGTTTCCATATTCAACGCGTCAAAAATATTGCTATTCCCCTTGTTGCTCTTATGTGTGGTAGTGCTGTTGCTGTCAGTGGTGGTATTGGTTTTATTGGTATTATTGTTCCTCATATTTTACGTCAGCTCATAGGTCCTGATCATCGCTATCTCATTCCTTGCTCTGCTCTCCTGGGAGCAGCATTACTTATTTTTGCTGATATGTTTGCACGCTTAATTGTTGCCCCCGCAGAATTGCCGATTGGGATTGTAACAGCACTTTTTGGTGCACCTTTCTTTCTATGGATCCTTATATGCAAACGAGGAACAGACTTTTCATGATTGAAGCGACAAATATTTGTGTTCAGCGCGGAAAGAAGAAGATTCTTAAACACATTAATCTTCAAGCTAAAAGTGGTGCTTTTACCATTATTATTGGTCCTAATGGATCAGGAAAAAGTACTTTTATCAAAGCTCTGAGTGGTGAAATTCCTTACAGCGGAAAAATAACCTTAAATGGTTATAATGTACGCCAAACAAAAACTCATGTAATGGCAAAAATGCGCGCTGTACTACCACAATCAACAACGCTCGTATTTCCATTCTTAGTCCATGAAGTTGTAGGACTTGGTCTTTCTGTAAACCAATTTACCTTTGCCACAGCCGAATTGCAAAATCTTATCCAGAAAGCTTTAGAGTGCGTTGACCTTTCTGATTATGGCAACCTGTATTATCACCAATTATCAGGCGGAGAACAAGCTAGAGTACAACTTGCCCGTGTACTTTGCCAAGTCTGGAAACCTGTTCATAATGGGATTCCTCGCTGGATGATATTAGATGAACCTATTGCTAGCCTCGATATTCAACATCAAATCATCGTTATGGATATTGCTAAACAATTTTCCTATTCTGGTGGCGGCGTTCTTGCTGTTCTTCATGACCTCAATCTCGCGGCACATTATGCAGATAACATGATCTTGCTCAAGGAAGGTGAGATTTATTGCGAAGGAAATGCAACTAATGTTTTGACAACACAAAATCTCCGCAATGTTTATCATTGTTCTTTAAACGTTTCTGAATTACCTAAAGAAGATATCCCTTTTATACTCCCTCAAACGGCATCCTCCTATGAAATTAGATCTCTAAGCTGTCGGCTTCAATCTAAAAACTAAAGTCCATAGCAAAATAAAACACGCAAATATTCAAGAATCTTTTTTATTTTTATATGAACTCCTTTTTGTCATCTATCATTAAAAAAGAAGACCAAGCACCCTAAAGATATTTTTTGAAAAAACTACCAGTTTAAAATCTTTCAAGATTTTACGTAACTAAAAACATGTGAAGTTTTGTTTTGCTATCAAACTGTTAGATAATACGAATTTATACAACATAAATATGCGTTTTCCTACTCTTTCTATCACTTTTATCTTTATAAAAATGATTCAAGAAATGCGTACAAATGCCTTTGTTATAATAACGGGTGTATTATTTATATCCTCTAAGGACCATATAGAAATCAAGTACTTTTCTCCCCTCCACAAAAGATTTGTTTGTAGCTTTAATAGTAACATCTTCTTTATAACACATATACTTTAACTTTTTTTATAAATAAATATTAATTTATACTAATACTTTTTACTTTTCTCTTTCTATTAAAAAATTGTTTATTGGCATATCACAAAGAATTAACCTATTGAATAAAAACTTTAAAATAAACTCAATAACGCTTCTTGTAAGCCCCCCTAATGCAAAAACAATGCGGAATATAGGGATGAGGAGAGAGTATAGAAATAGCGTTTGTCTTCTGCTTCACAAGCATAATGATGATTCCACTCAAGGAGTACTATCATTTACAGATAAAGCCTCCACCATGGCAATGCAAAGAAATGAAATCGACAACAAGGTGAGAGATATCTTTATAAGATGAATTAACTCATACGGGGGTATGCTGTTTTTGCACAAAAAAACGTTAAAATATTGTACTTTATTTATGCCTCAGGTTGAAATTTTATCACCTTACCCCCTATCAAAACACCTTATGAAAAAATGTATCTCTAGATCACTTCACGGTACAGTTTAAATGATTTTTACATATTTTCCCTATGTTATCATACAATTATAAAATAAATTATATCCTTAACTCTTTCTTTCAATCATTTTTAAATTGTTTTTTGACTCTCTCAAGTATCCTATTAACAATATAGATTTCCTCTTCATATGCATAGAAAATAACGCGGAATTGCTCCGCGTTAACAAAATTATCAAGGTCTATAGATTATTTATGGACCCGACCATACTCATGATTTTATAGCATAGACAACGGTTGTATTAACAGGGCGCGTTTCTGCCTCACCCGTATGGGAAAGAGTTACCTTGTGTGTATGTGCACCAGCAGAAGCTGTTCTCCCTTTCAGGGTCGTATTATAAGTATAATGATTCGGGAGTCTCCCAATATCACCAACGGGCCAGCCTACCCCTTGATACTCAAAATTGTGTGCATGCTCGCCTGCGTTTTCAATGTTTCCAATATGCGTATGCGATTTTATGCTATCTTGTTGTTCATCCGCAAACTTTCTACCACCATCTAAACCCCGACCATTATCAAAGCCGCGTAAAAACATGCCTCTAAAATCAGGAACTTTAAAAGTTTTATTACTGTCTTTTCCCCATTTATCACCTATTGCATTGAATAACAGCGGATAATCTTCACGCTTATAGGCCTTACCATCACATAAAAGCCAACCATTTGGCACATTTTGCATAGCAAATGTTGCAATGAATCCAGCGGGGAAACTTTCTATCTTTGGTGGTGTAGGATTTAATAAATACCAACCCTCATGCTCTTTTATTAAAACACCATTATTGTATACCATTTCATAAATGCCATCTGTTTGAAATTCTCCACCTTCTAATGGTATAACCCCCACATCAGTGGCTTTATAGATAAGCTTTTCTCCTATATTATTAACAGTTATGGTTGTCGCGCCAATATTTACACCACAAGCTTTAAAACGTATGACGATATCATTGTTGTATTTCTTTATAGGCGAAACTGTCTTTAAAGTAATTAATGTTGTTTTATCATCCACATTTACTGTAAAGCTTGAATTAATAGATCCTCCATTATCTGCAAGATATTCACGTACGCGCTGCATCATCGCCCGTGCACTATCATTAACAGAACTAGGCGGCTGACCTTCTGCCCAATTAATGATACTATCTGAATAAGCATTTTCATCAGCCTTTAGAGACCAATCGTAAATATTAGACATTTTAAATCCCCCATTATTTTCATAGTTTTTCTAACAATTTCTCGTTCTGTGCACTAAAATGTGCGGCCGCTGTTGATTGGTACATCATAACCACTGTACCATCCGTATTTACGCATTTTATCTCTCTTCACTCCTTCCAATTTTATAACCTAAATTCACCAGACGCTTTTCATAACATTAGTATTAATGCTTTCTCTTCTAATGTGTAATGTAACCACCTCATTTGAGGTTACTCAGTATCTTGTTTTGTTGTTTTGCTGTTGTTATATAATTATTTCTCAAATCTTGCATCTTGTTGCAAAATTTATAAATACTGTTCAAAATTTTTCTTATTATGGATTTCATATAACCATTACTGAATGTAATAACTTATCACCCACATAGAAAGTTTCTGACTTAAACATTATCTTTTTTTATTTTTTCAATAGTTTAAATCTATCTCGTCGATATTTTATACCATATATTTTAAACAAAGAAATTCTATCTTTTAGCTATCATTTGTATTAAAATTTTAAAATTAGCTTCAAATTTTTTGCATGCTTCATTATGTTTTTATTCACATGCAGATACTTTGTTCTATTTTATTCAATTTATTCCTGAAATTGTGTTACAGGATTATCACCAATGTTTTTTTGAACAAGCTTTTGTTCAATCTAAATACATCATAGAGAATATATTCAATATGGCTATTTCCTCACGCTTTCATTGAACTGAAAAGAAATACTTTGAAATACTAAAGAAACACTACACACCTTCACAAAATTTGAAGGTTGTATCCGATCCGGAAAAAATTAAAAAGCATAACCTAGCGCCCTCCCCCAATTTTTATGAACAATATCCTTGTTTTTTAAACGCCCCATAACCAACTTTTCCCCTCCCACACTTAGCACATCTGCCTCTATATATTATTATATGTATATCTTTTTTGCAAGAACAATAAATCATTCTAAACAACATCTTGCAATTATTGGTGTTCTTCTTAATTCATGACAATATCAAAAAGCATTCTCTAAACTATTTTTCTAACTCATCTGCTTCATCAATCCAAACAAAAAATACGCTCCATCGATTTAACACTTGCTATACCCTTAACTATCAAAGAAAACACCTTACAAAATCTTGCATAAGTAGCCAGACAATTGGACTATCCATGGCTTGTCTTTTCCAAATAAAATATCCCCTCCACTCATTACCGACTTTATTTTCAGTGTTCTCTGCACCTTGAACTTCTATCTTCCCTTTAAAATATACATCATTTATTAGCTACACCCTTTACCAGCTCTCGATGGGGTTATTTTTACTGTTTTTGAAGTTATTGCTATATTTTCTAATGTCAGAAACATTTTCTTTAGGTAATAAAAAACTCAGAAATTCCAGAATTTTTACATACATAACGCTAATATATAACCTTACAATACATGAATAAAATGTGATCTATTCTACAAAATATAATACGTATTGATGAATCAACAAAACCAACACTCAAAAAGAAAGATGGGAATATGAGTTTTGGAGATCTTATCGTATGCAGTATATTAGGATTTTTGTTTACAATCTTTTCATTGGGGGGATGCTTAAAATCGTTACAGTAGAATTACAAAAAGAATATTTTAGGTGTCCTTTTCTATTCCTTCCAGCATTTACCTCACTATTTAGTATAATTGCACTACTTAAATATGATCTTTTTAACAAGATTTAAAAGATAAGCTGTTTTTATATCCTTCATAAGGTGCATAACGAGTTTTATGATGTGAGTGGGGTAATGCAAAGCGATTATAGAATGCTATGATACTGCAGATAAAGAATTCACTAACGAATTTATTTATGAATCTCTTGTCAACACATTTGTCTATTTTTGGGGTGCACCAATCATCACTGGCTGTATAGCTGCAGCTTTTATATGGCTACCATTTATAATACTGTTAATAATAGTAATATTGGTGGAAATTTGGTTACTCTTCCTCATAATTCCCTACTTATTCAAAAATTGGTTTTCGGCTTTATTAATCATCATCATAATAATTATTTGTTTGCGTTTATTTTAATTATTAATAACCATTTATAAAAAAATACTGTAGCGTTTCATATGGAATTTATTGTCTATAAAAATATTCTATTTTGTTTATTTCCTCTTTTATTGTTTAAAAATTGTTTTTCCGTAAATTTATTCAATTTTTATATTGTTTCATTATAATAATTATAATAGAATTACATTATAAGTAGTATTTTTTATTGCATATAAAACATAATTAGTTATTTTTTATATGTAAATATTGTTGCACGATATCATATGGCTCTTAAATGAATTTACGTATACTTTTGTGCTGAGATACATCCTTTTGCTTTCCTCTCTCTTCCAACTATTTAAAATTGTTGATGAAATTTCAAGATAAAAAGCCTTTGTTCATTTTCATCATCATTTTTTAATTCAGCTTACGATTTTCAAAAGATTCAAAACAATATTATTTTTAATAATAAAGATTAGGTATTGTTTCACGCTTTTGTTTATCGCATTCTTAATGGGAACATCCCCCTCATGAAGAATAGAATGCTCCAAACAAAATATAATGATATTGCATATTACGCACTTTTTAAAGAAATATTGCTCAAAATATACTCCTTTTATTTTACGACAGCGCACGTCAATAATAAAATAGTAAGCCATTATAAATCATCAGCGTTAAGCTTTTGAAAATACAAGCTGGAACCCATTATACATTTTACTGTCCCCCACGTTTTGACAGTCCTCACATCTTAGAATGTTCATTAAATGACATTTGGCTTCCTTTCTTCAAGTGTTTTGCCCCATACGCCCCCACTTATGACGTGCAAGGAAGTGATTTTATATGAAAAGATGTATGATGAGAGAATCTTATGGTATTCTGAGTTATTATTTTAATATGAAAAAAATCTCAATCAGAGCCATAAACTATCTACTTTTTCCCTGATAATCCGTTTTTAACTTTATTCTGGTTTATAAAAGCTTCAATATCATAGTTTATCACTTCATAATATCTATTTACACTCTTAAAAACACACCAAAATCGTTTAAAATATATTTTTATGATTGACAATATAGATATTTAAGCCAACCATATTCGTATTAACAAAAATACTTCAAGTGGGAGGAGGCATGCAAATATTAGAATAGATATTGTATCAATTTTCAAAATAACTTTTCTTGAGCTGTATTGGATTTTCTTTGCTACAAAGCAATATTATTCCTATTCACCCGGATGCTCGTGATTGATAATTTGAATACATCTCCATTAACATCGTAACTCCATTAACATCGCAACCTATTTTTGAACTCTGTGTCTATAAGGAAAAAGTTTGTGCAGAAAAATACTCCATCAATCAGTTGTAGCCCCTTTCCCGCTTCACGCAAAATTTATCAACAGAGCCTTCTCTTTTCTGATGTGCGCGTACCATTGCGTGAAATTTCACTGACTGATGGCAGTGGTGAAAAACCTTTAAACGTCTACGATACTTCTGGCCCCTATACAGATAAAGATATGATCATTGATATTACAAAAGGCTTGCCAGCAATTAGCTTACCTTGGCTCTCTAAGCGGGATGATACTGAAACTTATCCTGCACGATTAGTTAAACCTGAAGATAATGGATTGACTTCTGATAAAAACCTTACACCAGCCTTTAAACAAAAACGTCCTATTTTACGAGCAAAAAATGGCAAAGCAATTACACAAATGGCTTACGCACGCGCAGGCATTATTACCGAAGAAATGGAATATGTGGCTATACGAGAAAATGAAGGATTAGCAGTAAAAGAACGGCAGAATGTACCATCAAATGAAACATTTTCTGGATCAATACCAGAAATTTATACTGCCGAATTTGTTCGCAATGAAATTGCTTGTGGACGCGCCATTATTCCACAAAACATTAATCATCCAGAGTGCGAACCCATGATTATTGGGCGTAATTTCCGTGTTAAAATTAATGCCAATATTGGTAATTCAGCAGTAACGTCATCTATGGAAAAAGAAGTTGATAAAATGGTTTGGGCCATTCGCTGGGGAGCAGATACAGTTATGGATCTCTCTACAGGACGAAATATTCACAATATTCGTGAATGGATTATCCGAAATTCTCCTGTGCCCATCGGAACAGTCCCTCTTTATCAAGCACTCGAAAAAGTACAGGGTATTGCCGAAAACTTAACATGGGATATTTTCCGTGATACCCTTATTGAGCAAGCAGAGCAAGGTGTTGATTATTTTACCATTCATGCAGGATTAAGATTACCATTTATTCCTATGACCATTGATCGTGTAACAGGTATTGTTTCACGAGGCGGTTCTATTATGGCAAAATGGTGTCTCCATCATCACAAAGAAAGCTTTCTCTATGAACATTTTGATGAAATTTGTGATGTTGCAAAAACATATGATATCTCTCTTTCATTGGGGGATGGATTGCGCCCTGGCTCTATTGCCGATGCCAATGATGAAGCCCAATTTGCAGAGCTTAAAACTTTGGGAGAATTGACAAAAATTGCTTGGAAAAAAGATGTACAGGTTATGATTGAAGGTCCTGGACATGTCCCAATGCACAAAATTAAAGAAAATATGGAGCAACAATTAGATCTTTGTCATGAGGCGCCTTTTTATACTTTGGGACCTCTTACAACGGACATTGCTCCTGGTTATGACCATATTACATCAGCAATTGGTGCCGCTATGATTGGATGGTTTGGAACTGCTATGTTGTGTTATGTAACACCTAAAGAACACCTAGGACTCCCCGATAGGAATGATGTAAAAACTGGTGTGATCACTTATAAAATTGCTGCTCATGCCGCTGACCTTGCTAAAGGTTTGCCTAGAGCACAATTGCGCGACAATGCTCTTTCGCGTGCACGATTTGATTTTAGATGGCACGATCAATTTAACCTTTCTCTTGATCCAGAAACAGCCTGTGCCTTTCATGATGAGACAATGCCTAAAGAAGCCCATAAATTAGTGCATTTTTGTTCCATGTGTGGACCAAAATTCTGTTCTATGCGTATTTCCCATGATATTCGTGAGGCAGCTGCAATAAGAAAAACAAAAGGGGAAGGTATGATCGCCATGGCCGAAAAATATCAGAAAAATGGTGACCTTTATATGGAAACTGTTCCTCCTCAAAAAAAGAAAGTAAACAGTTGAAGAACATTCTTATCAAAGGTGCAGGTGTAGGCGGCTTAACAGTTGCCTTTATGTTACAGCAAAAAGGTGCTTCTGTTACTGTATCGGCCCCCCCTCATTCACCTATAGGAAGTGCTAGTTGGTATGCAGGAGGAATGCTTGCACCTTACTGTGAAAGGGAAAGTGCAGAACAAATTGTTGAAGATCTTGGTGTACAAGCTATACAATGGTGGCGTAAAACGCTCCCCAACCTTGTCATACAAAAAGGCACTTTAGTGGTTGCACCTACACGAGATAGAGGAGAGCTTGAACGATTTTCTGTGCGTACGCATAATCACAAAACCGTAGATAATACAGAAATAGCTCATCTTGAACCAGATCTTGCGGAACGTTTTAACTGTGCACTCTTTTATGAAAATGAAGCCCATATTGATCCTCGCAAAGCACTTATGGCTTTAAAAGAAAAGCTTCTCAACAATGGAGCCTGTTTTGTTGATGTAGAAATAGCTGAAAAAAAATTTGATATTGTTATTGATGCGACAGGAATAGCACGTTTAGGAAAAGATAAAAATATACGGGGCGTACGTGGTGAAATGCTTCTCGTGCGCTGCACCGATATTAAAATTTCGCGTCCAATTCGTCTTCTTCACCCACGGTTTCCTCTCTACATTGTACCTCGACAAGATAATATTTTTATGATTGGTGCAACGATGATTGAAAGTGACTTTGATGGTGCAATCTCTGTAAGATCAATGATGGAACTGCTCAACGCGGCTTATACTTTACATCCTGCTTTTGCTGAAGCAGAAATTATTGAATCTGGCGTTGGTGTTCGTCCATGTTATCCTAATAACTTCCCTTCTGTGCATAAAGATGGTAACTTTATTTCTATTAATGGATTTTATAGACATGGTTTTCTGTTGTCTCCAGAAATGGCAAAACGAGCAATGGAATTGGCATTGGAATAAAACATGCAAATATTTGTTAATGGTGAAACAGTCCAAACAGAAGTTATGACTCTCGGTCTCTTGCTTGAAGAATTGGGATATGAAGGAAATTGGCTTGCAACTGCTGTTAACGCTGAAGTTGTTCCCATAGATGCACGAAGCCAATTTGTCTTGCATGAAGGAGATAAAATTGAAATTTTAAGCCCAATGCAAGGAGGCTAAAATTATGCTGAATCTTTATGGACGACAATTCTCTTCCCGTCTTCTATTAGGTACAGCGCAATATCCTTCACCAGCAATCCTTCGTGATGCTATTCATAAATCGAATACGGAAATTGTAACTGTTTCCTTGCGCCGTGAAACTGCAGGTGGAAAACAAGGTGGACAATTTTGGAAATTTCTTCAAGAACTTGGGGTAACAGTGCTTCCTAATACTGCTGGTTGTTATACTGTTAAAGAGGCCGTAACCACAGCCCAATTAGCAAGAGATCTTTTTAAAACGGCTTGGATTAAACTCGAAATTATCGGTAATTCAGATACCTTACAGCCAAATATTTTTTCCTTAATCGAAGCTGCTCAAATTTTAAACAATGAAGGTTTCAAAATTTTTGCCTATACAACGGATGATCTCATTGTTGCTGAAAAACTTTTTGACATTGGTTGCCGTGTTATTATGCCTTGGTGTGCTCCTATTGGTTCTGCCAAAGGACCTCATAATACTGATGGATTGCGTTCTATCCGTGCTTACCTTCCTGATGCTACTCTTGTTATTGATGCCGGCATTGGACGCCCATCACATGCCGCCATTGCGATGGAACTCGGTTATGATGCAGTACTGCTTAATACCGCAGTTGCTAAAGCAGGTGATCCTGTCTTAATGGCTGAAGCATTTTCTAAAGCTGTTCAAGCAGGACGTATGGGATATAAAGCTGGCATGATCGAAGCACGCAGTGTAGCAGTCCCTTCAACGCCAATCATTGGAAAAGCAGTATTTTCATGAAACTGGATCCATTTTACCTCATCGTTGATAACGCTGATTGGATTGAACGTTTGCTTCCTCTTGGTATCAAGCTCGTACAATTGCGTATGAAACATGAAAATCAACAAATAATCCGTCAACATATCAAGCGTGCAAAAAACATATGCAATAAATTGGGAGCACAATTAATTATTAATGATCATTGGGAAATAGCAATTGATGAAAAGTGCAATTTTATTCATCTGGGACAAGAAGACCTGAGCAATGCTGATCTTCACGCAATTCGTAAAAGTGATATAAAAGTTGGTCTTAGTACACATGATGAACATGAATTGGATACCGCACTCTCTGCTAATCCTGAGTATATTGCACTTGGTCCTATTTATCCGACAATCTTAAAAAAAATGAAATGGATGCCGCAAGGATTAGAGAAAATCAAACAATGGAGAAAGCGGATTGGTGCTTTACCTTTGGTGGGTATTGGTGGTTTAACACCAGAACGCGCAGTTGGTGTTTTAAAAGCAGGAGCAAATAGTGCTGCTGTTGTGACTGATATTATCCTCCATAAAAAACCTGAAGAGCGTGTACAGCAGTGGATAAAAGTGACACAAACATGGCGTTGATACCTTCCATTCTTATTGTTGCGGGCACTGATCCAACAGGAGGTGCTGGTATTGTTCGTGATATAGAAACCTCTGCGCATTTTCAAATAAAAGCAAATTTAGCAATTACTTGTGTTAACGTACAAGATGATAATCGCGTTGTCGAAATCATTCCAATGCGTGGAGACCTCGTCGCTGCGCAAATGCGTGCTGCCCTAGAAGCAAATCCAATAAGCGCAATAAAAATCGGTATGACGGGGACAAAAGCAATTATAGCAGCAATCTGTAACGTACTCAAAGACTATCCCCATGTTCCAGTTATTTTGGACCCTGTACTTGTCGCTTCATCAGGAGGAAAACTAATAACGGAAACAATCATCGACACTATGATCGATAAACTGCTTCCTCATGTTGATCTTTTAACACCGAATAGAGAAGAACTCGCTCTTCTTAGCCAAAGTCCATTGGCATCTCATGATAAGCAAGCAATACAACAAGCAAAAAAACTTTTGTCATTGGGAGCTCGCTCTATTTTAGTAAAAGGGGGACATGCGGAGGGGCCTCTTGCAATTGATAGCTTCATTGACAAAACTGAAGTCATAAATATCTCTACTCCACGTTTAAAAGGAACAATGCGAGGAACAGGTTGCATTCTCTCAAGCGCTATTGCAGCGCATTTAGCATTAAATGAACCTCTCATTTCAGCGGTAAAAAAAGCAAAAGAATATATCCACACATTGCTTTTAACCCATTGTAAAAATAGTTTATAACGTCTTAGTATTTTTCTCATATAAAATTAATATTTATATATTCATTAATATATTTATTTTTTAATAAAAATTATTTAAAAAATATAATAATAAAAAATTTATACTTTATTTTATAAATAAAATACTACAAAAGTAACTTTAATTAAGTATTAAATATATAATACAATGATAACAAATATTATAACACCACTTGCATTCAGTAAAAAAATCTTTTATTATGAATGAGTTTAGTCTGTTTAAAAAGTTGAAATAGCGCAATTTAAACAAATTGTACATTTAAAGATGTATATAATCGCGAACACTCGCATTTTACGATTTGCCTTTTTTGTGAAAAGAGAGAATCCTATCAGCGTTCTTATACATTAATGGCTAGCGAATACATTTAATAAAACTTGAAGGATAATTTTGTTTGATCTATAATCGCTAGATCATTAGAAAAAGTAAAATGTTAAATCAAACGCCGTGCTCAATTTCCTATGAAGAACTCTTAAACTTTTATAAAGAAAGTGGTGCGGATGCCGTTCTGACGGATTTCCCTATTGATCGTTTTAAGCAGTCTGCTTGTTCAGAGAGAAAATTAATATCTGTCGTGAACATTTCTCATAATCAACAAGAATCTCCCAAAACATCTCCAACCGTAAAATTAGATCATCATCAGCTGCATAACTCTAGGACTATACAAAATGAATCCACAGCTATAGAGAGTGCAAAAAGTGCCAAGACACTTGATGAATTAAAATCTGCTCTCCTTGCATTTAATAGCTGTTCATTAAAATTGACAGCAAAAAATACCTGTTTTTCAGATGGAACAGCAGGAAGCCCCCTGATGCTTATAGGCGAAGCACCAGGACGAGACGAGGATATACAAGGAATTCCTTTTGTGGGAAAAGCTGGGATGTTGCTTAATAAAATCCTCGCATCAATTGGCTTAACAAGAAATAATGTTTACATTGCCAACACTATTCCTTGGCGTCCACCAGGAAATCGTACACCAACACCAAGAGAAGTTGCCTTGTGCCGCCCTTTTATTGAACGGCACATTTATTTAGCGCGTCCTCGTGTTCTTATAGCACTGGGAGGTGTTGCTGCACAGTTTCTTACTGGATCTCAAAATGGGATTATCCGAACAAGAGGGAAATGGCATATCTATGAAAGCGAGGATAATATAAAAATACCTGTTATGCCAACTTTCCACCCAGCCTACCTTCTTAGAACCCCTAGTCAAAAGAAGCTTACATGGATAGACTTCTTAGAAGTAAAAAATCGCCTCGACAGCCTTTTGTAATTCTTTAATCCTATCTTGCTTCTAAAATTAACACACCCTTCTTTAACTCTTAAAATACAAATGGGAAAAAACTATGAAACAGCCAATAACATCTATTTATCGTTTGGAAGACTACCAACCAACCCCTTACGTTATCCCTAAAACACAACTTTCTTTCCAATTGGCACCGACAAAAACCTATGTTACAGCCATATTGTCTATTGAATCCCGTCACGATACAAAAGAATTAACACCTCTTGTTCTTTCTGGTGATGATCTTACTTTAATTTCCGTTTCTATTAATGATGAGATATTAGCCCCAAACACTTATAAAGTGACGCCTTCACGTTTAGAAATTACAACGCCACCAACGGCTCCTTTTACATTGAAATTGGTTACAGAACTGAATCCTGAAAGCAACCGCCAACTTATGGGGCTTTACCTTTCAAATGGTGTTTATTGCTCACAATGCGAATCGGAAGGTTTTCGTCGTATTACTTATTTTTACGACCGCCCAGATGTTCTTTCTACCTATAGAGTGAAAATTGAAGCAGATTCCCAAACAATCCCAATCTTGCTTTCCAATGGTAATCTGGTGGAAACAGGAACTTTAGAGAATAATCGCCATTTTGCCATTTGGGAAGATCCTTATCCCAAACCATCTTATCTCTTTGCTTTAGTAGGTGGAGATCTTGATAAGTTAGAAGACCATTTTACAACTGTATCTGGACGACGTATCGAGCTTGGTATCTATGTAGAAAAAGGAAAAACCGAACGCGCAACCTATGCAATGGATGCTCTTAAACGTTCCATGCGTTGGGATGAACAATGTTTCGGACGCGAATATGATCTTGATGTTTTCAATATTGTTGCTGTGTCCGACTTTAACATGGGAGCAATGGAAAACAAAGGCCTTAACGTTTTTAATGATAAATATGTTCTTGTCGATCCTGAAACAGCAACCGATCAGGATTATAGAAATGTTGAACGTGTCATTGCACATGAATATTTCCATAATTGGAGCGGTAATCGTGTTACCTGTCGCGATTGGTTTCAACTCTGTTTAAAAGAAGGATTCACTGTTTATCGTGATCAGGAATTTTCATCAGATCAAAATGTACGCAGCCTACAGAGAATTGAAAATGTAAAAGCATTAAAAGCAACGCAATTTGCAGAAGACGCAGGACCTCTTGCGCATCCTGTACGTCCTCGTCAATATAGCCAAATTAATAATTTTTACACCACAACTGTTTATGAAAAAGGTGCTGAAGTTGTTCGCATGATACGAACTATTTTAGGTCCTACTCTGTTTCGTAAAGGCACTGATCTTTATTTTCAACGTCATGATGGACAAGCTTGTACAATTGAAGATTTTATTACCTGTTTTGCTGAAGTGTCTGGTCAAGACTTCTCCCAATTCATGCTATGGTATGAACAGGCAGGAACACCCAATGTAGAAATCGATAGTCATTATAGCGATGGTGTTTTAACAATTCATGCAAAGCAACATATTCCCGCAACCCCACAACAAAATACAAAAAAGCCCATGCTTATCCCTATCGTATTTGGCTTGTTAGGACCTAACGGAGAAAACCTCACCTATGAAGCAGATACAGATATTCAATCAGATGTTATGCTTTTATCCAAGGAAAGCCAAACGTTTACATTAAAGGGACTGCGTGAAAAACCCGTTTTATCACTGCTGCGGGACTTTTCAGCACCAATCATTCTACACACTCCATTCAATGAAAGAGAACTTATTTTTCTTGCACAACATGATGACAATCACATCAATCGCTGGCAATCTCTTAATCATTTAATGACGCAAGCTTTGATTCAAAGCATTCAAGATAAAACACAAGAAAAAGCAACACTCTCTTCTGCTTTGCTAAAGCTGATTGAAACGATCATAACAGATGAAACCTTAGAGCCTGAATTTCGTGCCTTCTGTTTAAATTTACCTAGTGAAGTTGAGCTTGCTCATACAATCGGTAAAAATATTGACCCAGATCGTATTCATTATATCCGCAATCAGTTTTTAGCTTCACTTGCACAAACTCATCAAGAGCTCTTAACAAAATTCTATGGACAAATGCAAACCCAAGAGCCCTATTCACCAAACACTGCACAAGCTGGAAAACGAGCATTAAAGAATATCATACTGGATTACCTTTCCATTGCTGAAGCCAATCCAAATCGAGCTGCTATACAATATGCAACAGCTGATAATATGACTGACCGTATGGCTAGTATCGCTGTTCTCGTGAAGCGTTTTAATGAAAGTGAGCAGGCACAAAATGCCTTAAATGATTTTGAAAACCGCTATCGGCATGACCCTTTGGTCATGGATAAATGGTTTTCTATTCAAGCAATGGTTGCTGGCTCATCAACACTCGAGAATGTTCAAAAGCTCATGCAACATCCGCTTTTTTCACAAGATAATCCTAATCGTGTACGTTCCCTAATCGGTGTTTTTGCCTCTAACAATCTCACGGGCTTTAATAGGATGGATGGAGCGTCTTATCATTTTCTTTGCCAAGTCATTTTGGAAATTGACAAAAAAAATCCACAGCTTGCTTCACGATTATTAACAATGATGCGCTCTTGGCGACAATTAGAACCTATTCGACAACAAAAACTTGAAACTGAATTAAAAATGATTGCTGTTGCGCCAAAATTATCAAGCGATGTTGCTGATATCATTAATCGTCTGCTTACTTAAAACAAAAAATTATTTTAAATCAATATGCTATAATATTTTTTAAAATAAATTCTATAAACTATTCGATCATCATTAAACCTATAAACAGGTAATCTAAGCCTGTTTATAGGTCACGTTTAAAGTGCTTTTTTCTTTTCATATTCCAAAATTATAAAAGTAAAATTATTTTTTTTAAAAAAAGACTGGACAGAAGACTCCTGTTTTGATTCATTGCACTCGATGGGGTTACTATGAATATCGAAGCAGTTTTTAAATCACATTATTCCAGAATTAAAGGAACGCGAGATGGCTAAATTGGACGCATATAATGCGCCAAGGGAGGTGTATGCTGATTCAAAATCAAGCGCTCAAAGTCGCAAGGAGCGGACAGAGCGTACCAATCTGTTTTCTGGTCCTGCCTATCAAAAACTTCTTTTTATTGAACCTTGGCTGCGACGTTCACTCCCATTTGTAATTCTTGCATTTCTTGTTACGCTAGCAGCGATCCGTTTCCTATCAATCTATGATTGGCGCAACACAATTGATAAAAACACGCATTCTACCATCACTCTCTTAGCTTCTCATATTACCAATACGATTGACCGTGACTTACTTGCAGCCACTCGACAAGGAAAAACTGCTGTTCTTTCTCATAATCATTTACAAAATATCCTGACTAATTTTCGTAACAAAGGTCTTATAAAAACCAGCGCTGTTATTGCTATTGTCGATCAAAAAGGCAATGTCCTAGCTTCATCAAGTTCCGAGATTGTCTTAGGAAAACCCTTACAGGATTTTACCTCTGAAAGCATTGCTTTACAAGCTCTAGGAAAACATGCTGGAATCATGAAAATTACAATAGGAAAAGATATTCCTGCTCTCGCTTCCTTTCAGCAAACAGAAAATGGACAATATGGGGTATTCATCAGTGAAAAAATGCAACATATTTACATGGAATGGCGGAAAGCTCTCTCGTTAAATATAACCATGTTTATTGGAACTAGTGGCGTTATCCTCGCTCTTCTTTATGCTTATTACAACCAAATTGTACGAGCACGCAAAACAGATCTTGTTTCAGAAAAAATTCAAAACCGTATTGATATGGCAATGATGCGTGGACGCTGTGGACTATGGGATTGGAATATGGCAAGTGGACGTGTCTACTGGTCACGAGCAATGTACGAAATGCTCGGCTATGTCCCTCAAGATGCACTGCTCTCAATTTCCCAAATTAGCGCCATTATCAATCCAAATGATGCGAATTTTTTTGATCTTGCTCAGGAATTAATGAGCGGTAAAAAAAAGCATATCGATATTAACGTTCCTATGCGTCATGCTGATGGTCATTATGTATGGATGCGCATTCGTGCCGAAGTTACTGAAGAAGAAGAACCCCATTTGGTTGGTATTTCCTTCGATATTAGTGAACAGCAACAATTGGCTGAACAAACAGCGCAAGCCGACCTTCGTATCCGTGATGCGATTGAAAACATTTCAGAATCTTTCGTCTTGTGGGATGCTGAAGGACGTTTAGTCATGTCCAACAGCAAATTTTGCGAATATGCCGCTATTCCTAAACAAATTCTCCAATCAGGTATCCAACGTGCAACGGTCGAAGCCATGGCACGCCCTGCACTCAGTGAATATCCCCTTAAAGATGATGGTACTGGTAACTTAACCAGTATTCGCCAAACGGCAGATGGTTGTTGGCTCAAAATTAACGAACGACGAACCCAAGATGGAGGATTGGTTTGTATTGGTACTGACATTTCTGAGCTTAAACAACAACAGGAAAAATTTGAAGACAGTGAAAGGCGTCTTTTTTCTTTCATTCAAGAACTCAAGCGCGCGCGAGGGAGTGCTCAACAACGCGCAACAGAAGTTGAAAAACTTAATAAAAGTTTGAAAGCAGAAAAAGAACGCGCCGAAAGTGCTAATAAGGCTAAATCAGAATTTTTAGCCAATATGTCTCATGAATTGCGCACGCCTCTGAATGCTATTCTTGGTTTTTCAGATATCATGTTGCAATCGACTTTTGGTCCTCTTGGTTCACAACGCTATAAGGAATATATGCATGATATTTACAATTCAGGAACCCATCTTCTAACCCTTATCAATGACATCCTTGATATGTCAAAAATCGAAGCAGGAAGATTTACGCTTGATTGTAAAAATACCGATCTTGAGCCCATCATTAGTGAAGCAGTACGAACACTAACACCTCAAGCTCAAGAAAAAAATATTGTTGTTACAACAAACATTACCCCAGAACTTCATGCTGAAGTTGATGGTCGTGCAATGAAACAGATTTTCCTTAATCTCATCTCTAATGCCGTTAAATTTACGCCTTCTGGCGGAAATATTGATGTCTGCGCTTTCAAGAAAAAAAATAACCTTATTTTTAAAATTACAGATACAGGCGTTGGTATTCCCCAATCAGCAATTAAAAAACTTGGGCAACCTTTTGAACAAGTCGAAAATCAGCTCACTAAATCTCATACGGGCTCAGGTCTTGGATTAGCCATTTCACGCTCCTTGCTAGAACTCCACAAAGGAAAACTTGAAATTACTTCAAAAGAAATGAAAGGAACAACTGTAACGATTATAATGCCCATCACACAAAGTTAAATTTTTCCATTTTGTTCCCGTTGTAGTAAAATCTGTTTCCGTTTTTCCCCCCAACGATACCCTGAAATAAAACCATTTTTACGCACAACACGATGACACGGAATGATAATAGCCAATTCGTTACGTGCACAGGCATGAGCAACGGCACGAAAAGCTTTCGGCATACCAATACGGCATGCTAAGATCTCATATGAAATTGTCTCACCACATGGTATATCACATAATACTGCCCATACTTGTCGTTGAAAAACTGTACCATTTATATCTAAGGGAAAATTATATTTTTTTACCAGCTTAGGTGTTTCTATCATGGCTATAATATGAGCAACTTCTCTCTTAAATGTATTGTCACCTACAACTTGTTGTGCATCACCAAAGCGTATCGTAAACTCCTGTAATAATTGCTCTATAGTGTCTCCTAACGCTATATGACAGATCCCTTTTTGAGACCTAGCCACCAAAAGCTTTCCTATTGATACATCTTTCAGACAGAATACTCTCGTTTGGGAAATGTTCAGCATTTTAGCCTTCTTTATATTTTAAATAAGTCTTGAACATCATCCATAAAGTAAAAGGAGAGTATTCACTATCTTTTAAAAACAAACAAAATCATTCTGAAATTATATCCTTAGCCATTGTATTAAAATACACTCTCACCCTTTTATGAAATGGAAAGATACATAGATTGACTGTCTTCCTACCCTAAAACGGAAACTTCGACCAGAACCGGATCTATCAACAATCTTGCTTTTTATATAACAGATTCCAACTGAACCCATTTGATATGGTTTATTTCATAAGCTCTCTACAGACAAATCCTGCTCTGAATTCTATCATACACTCTAACAAAAACACCTTAATGTGGTAAATTTTCATACCTTATATCACAACTCTAAACGGCAGTATTTTACGAAACAACACGATAAGCTTCCCATTTTATTTTACGAAATCCCATCGAACCATAAATAATAGCTTATGTTTTACAAGCAACAGAAAAAGCGCGTGCTCTCTTAAGCAAAAAACGTCATAAAACACAAAGAAAGTATGCCGGCAATGGATTGGAAAGATGTTCCGGCTTTTTATGCTCCACAGTATGCTTGAATATTCTAATTTGTTGGAGCACTGTTATTATTTTTTATCAAAGATCATACTTTTGATAAACTGACGAGATGACTCAACTCAAAAAAGAAATTTATCTTCAATTTTATGAAAAAAAGCATGGAAAAGGTATTTTAATGCTTACTTTCTTTGTCACTTAACTTATAAAATGACGGTAGCCTCAGAACTAAAATATTTTGCCCGCAACAATCGCACACAGATATTTGTCATAGGAAAAAGTCATGCCCAAACGCACAGATATAAAATCTATTCTTATCATCGGAGCAGGACCTATTATCATTGGTCAGGCATGTGAATTTGATTATTCAGGCACTCAAGCCTGTAAAGCATTAAAAGAAGAAGGTTACCGAATTATTTTGGTAAATTCTAATCCTGCCACGATTATGACAGATCCAGATCTAGCTGATGCAACTTATATAGAGCCCATTACTCCTGAAATAGTTGCCAAAATTATTGCTCACGAGCGTCCCGATGCCCTTTTGCCCACTATGGGAGGACAAACAGCCCTCAATACTGCTTTATCATTAAAGCGTATGGGTATTTTAGACCGCTACCATGTTGAAATGATAGGAGCCAATGCTGATGCTATTGATAAAGCTGAAGATCGTGCTTTATTCCGCCAAGCGATGGCAAAAATCGGTTTGGAAACGCCACGCTCTATGTTAGCCAATGCAACAGAACTGAAAGAAGAAAATCGCCAACAACACGCAAAAACGTGTGCTGAACTTAAAGCAAAGCTTTCTGGTGCTGCGCTTGACAAAGCACTCGAAGAACTTGAGCGCAACTGGCGACATACCGAAGCTGATCGCAAACAACATTATATCGCTCATGCAACAGCAAAAGCAGTTCAAGCTCTTGATGTTGTTGGGCTTCCAGCTATTATTCGTCCTTCATTCACCCTTGGTGGAACTGGTGGTGGAATCGCTTATAACCGCTCTGAATTCTATGAAATTATTGAACGTGGGCTTGAAGCTTCACCAACAACAGAAGTATTAATTGAAGAAAGTGTTTTAGGGTGGAAAGAATATGAGATGGAAGTTGTTCGTGATAAGAACGACAACTGTATCATCGTTTGTTCTATTGAAAACATTGATCCAATGGGGATTCATACCGGTGATTCGATCACTGTAGCACCTGCTCTCACCTTAACCGATAAAGAATATCAATGTATGCGTAATGCTTCGATTGCTGTTTTGCGCGAAATTGGTGTTGAAACGGGGGGATCCAATGTACAGTTTGCTGTCAATCCTGAAAATGGGCGCCTCATTGTTATTGAAATGAATCCGCGTGTTTCTCGCTCTTCAGCGCTTGCCTCAAAAGCAACGGGGTTTCCCATTGCCAAAGTAGCGGCTAAACTGGCTGTTGGTTATACACTTGATGAATTAAAAAATGATATCACGGGTGGTGCAACACCAGCATCATTTGAACCTTCTATTGACTATATTGTGACAAAAATTCCTCGTTTTGCGTTCGAAAAATTTCCCGGTTCATCACCTGTCCTCACAACTGCGATGAAATCTGTAGGAGAAGTCATGGCAATTGGACGCACTTTTCAAGAATCGTTACAAAAAGCACTCCGTGGACTTGAAACAGGGCTTACGGGTCTTGATGAAATTGTGATTCCAGAGCATGCTGAAGGTGATGAAAAAAGTTCTATACGCTCAGCCATTGCCATACCAAGCCCTGATCGTCTACGCTATATTGCTCAAGCCATGCGCACAGGCTTACCCTTAAATGAGATTCACCAAATTAGCAAAATTGATCCGTGGTTTTTAGAACAAATAGCCTCCATCATTGAAATGGAGCAGCGTATCCGCATTCATGGATTACCCCAAGATGCAGATAATTTACGTATGTTAAAAGCTATGGGCTTTTCAGATGCGCGATTAGCCTCCCTTACAGGGAAAGAACCCGATTATATCGCAGCTTTACGTAAATCACTGAATGTTAAACACGTCTTCAAACGGATTGATACTTGTGCCGCTGAATTTTCTTCTCCTACAGCCTATATGTATTCAACATATGAAGTTCCCTTTGCAGGTGTAGAGCACTCGGAAGCACACGTTTCTGAACGCAAAAAAATTGCTATTTTAGGCGGTGGACCAAACCGCATTGGGCAAGGTATTGAATTTGATTACTGTTGCTGCCACGCTGCTTTTGCACTGCGTGATGCAGGATTTGAAGCGATTATGATTAACTGTAATCCTGAAACAGTTTCAACCGACTATGATACCTCTGATCGCCTTTACTTTGAATCTTTAACAACAGAAGACGTTATCGCTATTTTAGAAGCAGAACAGGAAAAAGGAGATTTGGTTGGAGTCATCGTCCAATTTGGCGGACAAACACCCTTGAAATTGGCAAGCGCTCTAGAAAAACACAATATCCCCATCCTAGGTACTTCACCTGACGCTATCGACTTAGCAGAAGATAGAGACCGCTTTCAAAAACTGTTATTTAAACTTAATTTAACACAACCTCAAAATGGTATTGCCCACTCCATTGAACAAGCACGCCTCATTGCCCACGAACTAGGCTTCCCTTTGGTTGTACGTCCCTCTTATGTTTTAGGAGGACGTGCTATGCAAATTATTCGTGATGAACGTAGCTTACAAAATTATTTACTTGAGAGTGTCCCTGAATTAATTTCAGAAGATATCAAAGTCCGTTATCCTAACGACACAACAGGACAAATCAATATATTGCTTGGTAAAAATCCGCTTCTCTTTGATACCTATTTAACAGAAGCAATTGAAGTAGATGTTGATTGTCTATGTGATGGTAACGAAACACTAATCGTTGGTATTATGGAACATATTGAAGAAGCTGGTATCCACTCTGGTGATTCAGCATGTTCTCTACCAGTCCATACGCTCTCAAATAAAATAGTTACTGAATTAGAGCGTCAAACCAAAGCATTAGCACAAGCACTTCATGTTCGCGGCTTAATGAATGTACAATATGCTATAAAAGATGACACCATTTATGTCTTAGAAGTCAATCCCCGTGCTTCACGTACTGTCCCATTTGTTGCAAAAACGATTGGTCGCCCTATTGCTAAAATGGCTGCACGTATTATGGCAGGAGAAACGCTTCATGATGCTCTTCAGGCTTATGGTGGATTACCTTCTTTGCAAAAAAAACAACATATTGCCGTCAAGGAAGCAGTATTTCCTTTTGCTCGTTTTTCAGGTGTTGATACACTTCTTGGTCCAGAAATGCGCTCAACCGGTGAAGTTATGGGACTTGACTATGAATTTTCGCTTGCTTTTGCTAAAGCCCAACTTGGAGCTGGTGTAAAACTCCCTAAAGAGGGAACTTTGTTCGTTTCTGTAAGAGATGAAGATAAAAAACGCATCTTAAATCCTGTAAAACGTTTAACTGAGCTTGGCTTTTCTGTTGTCGCCACAAGTGGAACACAAAAATTTCTCACCGAACACCACGTTGAAGCAAAAAAAATTAACAAAGTTCTAGAGGGACACCCCCATATTGAAGACGCTATTCGTAATCGCAAAATTCAATTGATTTTTAATACAACTAGCACGGCCAGTGCCATCTCAGACTCAAAATCATTACGTTATGCAGCCCTCATGCAAAATGTTCCCTATTATACAACAATAGCTGGAGCCGAAGCCGTTGTAGAAGCGATCAAAGCACTCAAAAAAAGGCGCCTTGAAGTACGTTCACTACAAAGTTATTTCAGTTGAATTTTTCTACTTAACAAAATGTACACTGTTTTCTTATTTTTTCTTTATATAAAAATTGATTAAGACTTGCTTTTTGTTCCAAAAACTTTTATAGAGGTTTCATCGAATTTTCGGTTACGTGACTTTCTTTCCTGTGCAATCTGCACTTTCGACGAAACTTCTCCCACCTAATTTCGATCTACAACCGTATTGAAGAAATGAAAGCTTCAATACTCAATATAATTATATATTCTAAGGAGTTTCCTATGTCTACAGGAACAGTTAAGTGGTTTAATACAACAAAAGGTTTCGGATTCATTCAACCTAGTGATGGTAGTGCAGATGTATTTGTACACATTTCTGCTGTCGAGCGTTCTGGTCTAAACAGTCTTAATGAAGGGCAAAAAATTTCTTATGATGTTCTTCAAGATCGTCGTTCAGGAAAATTTGCCGCTGGTAACCTTGCAGCCCTTTAAAGTTTAAATTCTGCAATATTTTACTTAAAAATCTTCGTCTGTAATGACGAAGATTTTTTTTATTTTGTATAAAGCATCATTTTACCTTGTTAACATAAAAGACTGCTTATCTCCTTTGCACAATTTATCCCCCCCTTATACTTCCTCAAAACTTTCATAAAATCTACAAAGAGATTATCTTGTGAAATCTCAAAAAAGAAGAATATAAAGCCCGTGTAAGAGTATTTTAGAAGTTTTTTATTGCATACAATATAATCTCTTATAGAATATCCTTAAAGCAATAACCATTTGTTGATATAATATAAGGATTTAAAATTATGGCTTTTATTGCCGACAAACTGTCTCTTATCAAACCTTCTGCAACAATAGCTGCTTCTCAAAAGGCCCGCCATTTAAAAGCATTAGGGCGCAATGTTATTGCTTTAAGTGCTGGAGAGCCAGACTTTGATACCCCAGACAACATCAAAAACGCGGCTATTGAAGCTATTCGAAGAGGAGAAACAAAATACCCTCCCATATCTGGAATTCCAGAATTGCGCCAAGCAATTTCTGCAAAGTTTAAAAGAGAAAATAACCTTCTTTACCAACCAGAACAAATTATTGTTGGTACCGGTGGAAAACAAATTCTCTTTAATGCATTCATGGCAACTTTGAATAAAGGAGATGAGGTCATCATTCCATCCCCTTATTGGGTTAGTTATCCAGAAATGGTCGCACTCAACGATGGTACGCCTGTCTTTTTAGAAACAAAAGCCGAATTTTCTTATAAACTCCAACCCCAAGAGCTAGAAGCTGCCATTACCCCCAAAACCAAATGGTTCATCTTTAACTCTCCTTCAAATCCATCAGGTGCTGCTTATACACATAATGAATTGAAAAAACTCACAGATGTTTTAGTAAAATATCCTCATGTTTATATCCTTTCCGATGATATATATGAACATCTCACATATGAGGGTTTTACCTTTGTTACTCCAACTCAAGTAGAACCAGCGCTTTATGAGCGTACACTCACAATGAATGGTGTTTCTAAAGCCTATGCGATGACGGGATGGAGAATCGGCTATGCAGGCGGACCACAAGAATTAATTAAAGCCATGGATACCATTCAAGGACAGCAAACATCTGGAACAAGTGTCATTTCACAATGGGCTGCGGTTGAAGCACTCAACGGGCCACAAGACTTTATTGCTAAAAATAAAAGTATTTTTCAAACACGCCGTGATCTCGTTGTCTCCATGCTAAATCAAGCTCCTGGCATTCACTGTCCAACGCCTGAGGGTGCTTTCTATGTTTATCCTTCTTGCTCCGGAATTATTGGAAAGAAAACACCTAACGGCCAATGTATTACCAATGATGAGGACTTCGCCATAGCGCTTCTAGAAACAGAAGCTGTTGCTGTCGTCCAAGGATCTGCTTTTGGACTTGGATCAGCTTTTCGTATTTCTTATGCAACATCAGAAGAATTACTTGAAGAAGCTTGTATACGTATACAGCGCTTTTGCAACAGTCTAATTTAAAATTTTTAAATATCATCTCTTGTGATTGTTTTTACCGAATGTCAGTATATCCGAGAAAATATCGGAAACTGTGTCATGGTCTAAATCTATCGATTCAGCAAAAATATCTATGAATAAACACAAAAATAGAGGCTGTAGATAAAGATCAAAAAAATCTAGCTATCAAATAAATGAATCGGTCTATCATAAGAGATGAAAAACCTATTCTGCTTTCTCCATTCAATTTATAACTCTAAAAAAGACCGAGCGCTTTTAAACACAATTGCCCTTATAATCAAAGGCCCTTACAATAAAATCTCTTCTATTTCTCAGCTTCTTCTTCGTCCTAAAATGAAGAAGAAGCCACCTCCCATCGTTGTGTAAGCAATCCAGTTTCCTTTAAGTTCTATCTAATAACTACTTGATTTACTTCATAGGCTTTATGAACAAGACCTGCCTTAAATATTCACCTCACACTCTAATAAAAAGCACTTCATGTATAAGGTTTTAAATATTTTATATCACACCCCTAAAAGACAGACTTTTATGGTATAACAGGATAAATCTCTCTTAAACTCCTCATTGAATTTTAGTATTCTTAAAAAATTGTTGGATATCCACAAGTTTCGAAATTTTTGCCTTATCATCTTCCCATATATTGCAATTTCTAAGGACTCTTTCAAAAATAATAAAAAAAAGCCGGACATATTGTCCGGCAAATTTGGAAAATCTTCAGAGATAAAATCAATCTGATAGATCTTCGTAAGGGAACACTCAAGAAAACGCACTGGGAGGCAACATAATCAAGAGATAGCATTCTATGTCATTTTATAAGAAAAAGCACAATAAAGACTTAAGCGTATCTGCTATGCAATAAACACATAGCTTTAAATTTGTCTCCATTATGTAGCACTCTCTTTAATTAAATATAAAAATGTAAGCTACACCATCACACGATTGTTCATTATATAATAGCTCTCACGTTTGCTAGCATTTGTAAAAAAACATTTATCCCTTTTTTCAAAAATATTTACCCGCGCAGACTCCCTCCACTTTTAATGTGCAACGAATAATTTTAATTGATTCAATATGAGCAAATTTGAAACGAAAGAATATTACGGGAGTCTCAAGTTGCAAAACAGCTAATTGTTCCTTATAAATTAAGACATTAATATTAAAAAGACCACTGACGGGCTTTTAAAAAAATATAATCTCGAAAAGCATTTAACCTTGCCAAATTCTTTAAATTATAAGGATAACAAAAAAAAGTATCAAAAGAAGGAATATCAACCATATCAGGAAAAAGACGCACCAAATGCTCATCATTATTGACGATATAATCAGGAAGCACAGCAATCCCAAGATCACGCATAAGCGCATTCTTTATTGAGATGATATTGTTGATTTGTAGAACTGAAACGCGCAATGATCCATCACTTCTACCAGCCTTTTCCAACCAATTTAAACCAGACAAATAAGGTGGAACAGGTTCACCGAACGAAATAATACGATGCTCATCGAGATCAGATAATTTTTCCGGCTTTCCATAATTTGCAATATACTTTTCCGAAGCATAAACATGCATATGAATTGTAAAGAGTTTTCTTTGTATAAGATCAGGTTGTTTGGGTTGATGTAAGCGAACAGCACAATCCGCATGACACATTGTCAAATCAAGCTCTTCATCGGAAAGCAAAAGCTGAACCTGCATATCAGGATAAAGACTAAGAAATTCTGGCATACGCTCTGCAATCCACCCTGCCCCCATTCCAAAGGTCGAGGTCACACGCAAGTGCCCCGTTGGTTTTGCATAGCTTTCACTTAATTGCAAACGCACACTTTCAAGCTTCATCAAAACATCATGAGCTGTACGATAAAGAGTTTCTCCCTGTTCTGTAAGAATCAAACCACGCGCATGACGTTGAAATAAGGATACCCCAACCTCTTGTTCTAAAGCCGAAACCTGTCGTGAAACGGCTGATTGAGATAAATGAAGTTTTTGAGCAGCATGCGTAAAAGATCCCGCTTCTGCTGCAGCGTGAAAAACCCTTAACTTATCCCAATCCAACGGTGGCGCCACAATTAATTCTACCTCTATATTCTCTATTTTCTCAATGAGTTACTAACGCTTGGATATATCCAAAAACCGTTCTGCTTCCAACGCTGCCATACATCCTCTTCCCGCAGCTGTTACAGCTTGGCGGAATGTTTCATCTGTCACATCCCCAGCAGCAAAAACACCAGCAATGCTTGTTGCTGTTGAGTCCGGTGCTGTCCATAAATAGCCGCCTCGTTTTTGTTTCAGCTGTCCTTCAAACAGAGAAACAGCAGGATCATGCCCAATGGCAATAAATATGCCCTCTGCATTCACTTTCATCTCATGACCTGTCTTAACATTTTTCAGACGTGCCCCTGTTACAACAGCGCCCATTGAATCTTGAGCTGGCAGCCCCAGAATTTCTTCAACCACATGATCCCAAAAAACACGCACATTATTACAAGCCAGCAACCTATCTTGCAAAATTTTTTCTGCCCGAAACTGCCCCCGCCTGTGAACCACGCTTACACTCTTAGCCAAATGCGATAAATAAAGTGCTTCTTCAACAGCCGTATTTCCTCCTCCCACGACAATAACGTCCTTATCACGATAAAAAAAGCCATCACATGTAGCACAAGCGGAAACACCTCCGCCCATAAAGGTCTGTTCACTTTCTAAACCAAGCCAGCGTGCTTGAGCTCCTGTTGCAATAATCAGTGCATCACAAGAATATTGTGTTCCTGAATCCCCATATAAGACAAAAGGATACTTCAACAAATCAGCCTTTATAATTGTATCATAGACAATTTTTGTCCCCATATTCTCAGCTTGTTTTGCCATTTGTTCCATCAACCATGGTCCTTGAATGGGATCTGCAAAACCTGGATAATTCTCAACATCAGTTGTAATTGTTAATTGTCCACCCTGCTGCAAGCCCGTCACCAAAACCGGCTTAAGCATTGCTCTTGCTGCATAGATCGCCGCTGTATAACCAGCCGGACCTGAGCCAATAATCAGCAGACGAATATGCGATTGCACCATTAAATCCCCTTCACTTTATTATAAATTAATTATTCTATAAATGATAACGGAATGCAGCCTTTTAAAAAAATATTTTTCAAGAGCTCCAATTATGTTATGTATACTTCTTTTCAAGTTTTATGAAAAGGTCTGATTACCAATTCATCAAGGCACGCTAATGTTACGAATTAATCCTTATCCTATAAAGAGAAAAACGTAAATTCTTATGAGCACAAAACCGTAATAAAAAGAGATACAAAGATAGGGAACGATCATTTTTCAATTTATTATCAATGTCTGTGCACGTTTTGCCTTAATCATGGGAGGAGCAATGCTTTTGCCAATTTTTGTGGATTTGCACGACAACAATCGTAATTGGATAAGCTTTCTCTATTCTTGTGCCATAACCACCATGTTAGCAACGCTGATTCTTTTAGCAACTAAGGGAGCTACTTGTCGTTTTTCAGCACGGCTTGGCTTTATGCTCACTGTTTGTCTTTGGCTTACAGGAAGCATCGTAGGTGCCTTACCTCTTTATCTTTCTCCTCTTCCCATCTCTCTAGCAGGAGCCATTTTTGAATCTGTTTCTGGAATTACAACAACAGGCTCCACAGTCCTTTCTGATCTTGATAATTTATCGCGAAGTATTTTGTTATGGCGTTCCCTTATATGCTGGATTGGGGGCATTGGTTTTATCGGTTTAGCCCTCTTGCTTTTGCCTTCACTGCGTGTGGGTGGCGTGCGACTTTTTCATATGGAATCATCTGATAAATCTGAAAAAATATTGCCTCGCATCAACCAAATTGCTAACGGAATTATCATCGCTTATGTTGGGTTAACATTGGCTTGTATGCTTTCTTATTTTGCTGCAGGCATGAATTTATTTGATGCCATTAACCATGCAATGAGTACAGTAGCAACAGCTGGTTTTTCAACGCATGATGCTTCTTTTGGCTATTTTTCTGATAAACCAGCCATCTTAATTATTTCAACAATCTTCATGTTGCTTTCTGCTTTACCCTTCGTACTTTATGTTAAATTAGTCCTTCCTGGACACTCCAAACGCTTCCTTGACCCACAAGTGATTGTTTTTCTCCATATCGTTCTCCTTTTCAGCTTTGCTTTAGCGGCATGGCTACGGTTTTATGATCATCGCGCATTCCACTTGATTTTCCTTGATGTCATTTTTCACCTTTCATCCATTATTAGTACCACAGGTTATAGCGCTGAAGATTATCAACTTTGGGGACCGTTTGCGCTTGGAATTTTCTTCATTGTTTCTTTTACAGGCGGATGTGCTGGTTCTACTTCTGGTGGCATGAAAATCAATCGCCTCATTATTCTTTGGCGTATTACACAAACAAATATAGAAAAACTTCTTTCTCCTAATGTCGTTGTAAAAGCGCGCTACGATCACTCAAATATATCAAATGATGTTGCTCAAGCCGTTTTGTTTTTTGTCTGTCTTTATATGTTTTGCCTTGTTATCGGCACTGCACTTTTGCTTACAACCGGTCTTGACTTTACCTCTGCCTTTACGGGGGTCTTAACCGCACTTTCAAATGTTGGTCCAGGCTTTGGAGATATTATTGGCCCCACTGGTAATTTCTCTACAATCAACGACCATGCTTTATGGATTTTAAGTTTTCTAATGTTAGCTGGACGCCTTGAAATCATAACAATATTCGTCCTTTTTATTCCCGCTTTCTGGCGTGAACAATTCTAATGCAGAGAGTATTTTATTCTACCATGATAAAAATTTACAAGATAAAAAGGTGTGAACAGTATGCATCATAATATTCACCCCTTACTCAATCCACTGAAGATTTTCTAAAATTTCATACAAATCATCATATCAATGATATAAAAATAATTCAACAAAAACAATCAAATACCAATATTTTCAAAGCCATAACATATAAAACTTCACTTTATTGATCTTCTTTATCAAATAAAGTGGACGCATAGAACATTCTTTTTTACGAATAATCTCTCATGCAAAAAATATGAATATTTGCTGATAAAAGTGTTTTTTCTCTTTAATAGAGTTACCTCCTTATAGAAAAAAATGCTATTATATTACGAACTCACAAGCTTATAAAAAACATCTCACAGTACTCATCACACCCATTCCACGACAGCCTTCATGAAAGATATAAAATGGTCACCATCATTTTTACTTAAATAATAATAAGGTGCAAGTCGGTACTACAAAATAAGATATAAATTAGTACCACCATATTATTTTTTTCTGTTAATGTCGTAACAGCCTGCATTTCAGACAATTTATAAGAAAACTCTTTACACCTTGTCTTCAATAGTTTTTATCCACCACATGCCTTCTTCCGATTGTGATGTGCTAGAGGATAGCTCTCATTGATTTAATATCAACAGATTTGACATAAGAAAATCTTACGCTACTCAAAGCTCTTATTCAAATTGAAAAGGTAAATTATCTATAAAAATCATATATATATATATATATATTGATCTTAAATCCATCTTATCATGAATTTATTGAAAATATGTACGACTATTTTATCCATGGAGATAGCATCATTATCTTTTTAAGACAAGAAAACGTTTTTTTGCTATCTATTTAAGTCTTACAAAACGAACAATATCAGTACGACACCGTATAAGATAGTGCATAAATCCCCAGACTTGAGTTAAAGCATTATTTTCTTATTCTAAAATATCAATGAATAAAAGTAGCTTTCCTCTCTCCTAGTATGCTTTATCATAAACTACATATCGCTCTCAAGCGTATACATTTTTAATCTTTTATCCAAAATTTTGGGAACTTTTTATAGTGTTCTACTAAAGACAATATAAATTTTGTAAAATAACATTTATATCATTGAGCTGTTTTCTTGATGACTATGAAAAACCTTTAAGGAAAATACTTTTTATCATCCCTCAAGAAGATTTTTGATATCATATCAAAGTGTTTTTTCCGCAAACAGTTCTTTGTAAACACTTTCAATCTTGCTTGCCTCTTTTTCCAAAGGAAAGTGAGTACGAACATGGGTTAAAGCTTTCTTTCCGGCTGCCAATGTTTTTTCCACATCAGAAAAATAAGGTTCAATTGCTGCGGTTAAAGCCGAACCATCTCCTGCTTTTACAACTGTTCCTGTCGCTTCTACAACCAATTCTTTATAAGCTCCTGCATCACTCGTTACAACCGCAACCTGTGATGCCATTGCTTCTAATGGCGTTAAACCGAAACCTTCTGTACGAGAAGGTGCAACATAAAGTGTTAAACGACGATACCACAAAGGGATGTCCAGAATCTCACCAAGAAAAATAATGCGATCATCCAGACCAGCTTTAGCAATCTTTTGGCGTAACTCTTTTTCAAAATGATAATATTGCTCTGTCGTACGACCAGCGATAAGTGCTGTCCATTCGGGGTAATCAGGCAATAATGCTATCATGGCATCAACAAATAAATCTGTTCCCTTTGAGTAGCGCAGACGCCCAAAACATCCTACCGCATATTTTCCTGGAAATCCTGTCGAAGAAAAGCAATCATCAAAAGTCTGTGGTGGAGTAAAACGCCTCACATCCACCCCATGCATAATAACCTTATGAGGCACTTCTAGATAAGCGCCCGTACGTGTACTGGTAGCTATAACCCTATCCATACAGCGAATCAACCATTTGGTAAAAGGCTTATGATGACGTTGTGAAGCCGAAGTAAAGATGAGTTTAAGCTTCATTCGCAAAACATCGCGTAAAAAGATCCCACAAAGCATCTCAATATTGCGTCGTGCATGCCAAATACGAAATGGCTTCCCTTTCGGACTTTTCCAAAGTCCGAAAAGGTCCCTAAAGGCAAGAGCCGGTAAAGTTTGTGGTAAACCAAACCCCAAAGTGGATATACGCATACCCTGTTCGCGTTGCATTGGAATAAGCTGAATAATCGTAGATGTTACTCCCGACAAACGCCTTTTAAAGTGAGGCGCAATAACCTCAGTTTCGTCCAAAGATACACGCATAATAATCCATATGTTATTTAGATGTACTGAACCTTAATGATCTCATAATTATGCGCACCACCTGGTGCATTCACCTCAATCACATCACCTTCTTGCTTGCCAATAAGTGCACGTGCGATAGGCGAAGAAATAGAGATTTTACCAACCTTTACATCAGCTTCTTGATCTCCTACGATCTGATACACTTTTTTTTCTTCAGTGTCCTCATCCAAGAGTTTAATGGTTGCGCCAAATTTTATTTTGTCACCTGAAAGACGCGAGACATCTATAACTTCTGCTCGCGCGATATAATCTTCAAGCTCATTTATACGCCCCTCATTATGACTTTGCGCTTCTTTAGCTGCGTGATACTCAGCATTTTCGGATAAATCACCATGCGCACGCGCTTCAGAAATTGCTTCAATAATTCGCGGACGCTCCTGTTGTTGACGCCAACGCAACTCTTCTTTAAGACTCTCAAAACCAGCTGTAGTCATCGGAACTTTTTCCATAATCCGTCCCTTTCTATTACACGGAAGGTTTAATAAAAATACAAAAAACGGCTTCCAAAATTACTTTTGGAATCCGAAAACTACGATCTTTTTTATTATATAGTACAGTATCGCTGTTTTCCATACAAAAATAAATAAAGGAAACAAAACATGCACAAATAGTGATTAAAACATCTCATTTTGGTGTTTAAAACGTTAAACTTCACTATTCTCTTTAAAAGTGTCCTAAAGAAGAAAGAATTGTATTTTTTTCTGTTTTATCATAATCTAGTAAAAGAAATCATATGGGATATGAAGAGAGAAGGATAGAAAATCTCTAAAGAAATTCTTTACAGAAAAATGAAAAAAATCGTCATTTTTTTTATGTTTGGCTCTTTCTTTTTAGCCACAACAATATCAGAGGCAGCAGATGCTTTTGTTACGAGAAATCTTAATTTTAGAACAGGTCCCAGCACTCAGTATGCGCTTTGCGGCTTAATCTCTGCTGGAGAATTGGTTTTTGTTAAAAACTGTGAAGGAAATTGGTGCCATATCCGATATAACACTCAAATAGGTTGGGTGTCATCTCGTTATCTTTCATTTAAAGATGGAAACGATCTTTATCACACATATACAATGTCTTTAGTGCCCAAACATACCGATTATTCTCCATAACAGCCATAATAACTTATGCCCTCTTGAATATCATCATGGCAAAAATGCAATAGTGTCCACGAACAACCACAAATATGCCCCCTCCAAAGAAATACTTCAAAGAACTCGTCTCATGAAAAACTTGATCAATATCCTAATGAAAGCTCTAATAAACCAAAATAAATCTGTTCAATAACGTTTTGCTGTTGTCGTAATAAATTTGTAAAAATTAGTATTTTCTTTAAAATCACCAACACTTTTCTATCAAAGGATACAACAATGAAAAATGGTGTTACTGCAACAGTAGAAGCTCTTTCTGCTCTTATTGCTTCAGGTAATCCTCTTTTTAAGAATGGTGCATTATGGACACCTCACCGCCCTGTTCGTCCTGAAAAGTCTGAAGGTGGTATTCCATTTCAACTCGAAACATCTTTTAAACCCGCGGGAGATCAACCTCAAGCCATTAAAACTCTGATTGAGGGAATTGAAAAAAATGAACGTACACAAGTGCTTTTGGGTGTTACCGGCTCAGGAAAAACCTATACAATGGCCAATATCATTGAAAAAACACAGCGTCCAGCTTTAATCTTAGCACCAAATAAAACTCTAGCAGCGCAGCTTTACGGTGAATTTAAAAGTTTTTTTCCCCATAATGCCGTCGAATATTTTGTTTCCTATTATGACTATTATCAGCCAGAAGCCTACGTTGCACGCTCTGATACCTATATTGAAAAAGAATCCTCAATTAATGAACAAATCGACCGGATGCGTCATGCTGCAACACGCGCCGTCTTAGAGCGTGATGACGTTATTATCGTCGCCTCTGTCTCCTGCATATACGGAATTGGTTCCGTAGAAACCTATACGGCCATGACCTTCCAAATAGCAAAAGGGGACAAACTCAATCAACGAACACTCTTGGCTGATTTAGTCTCTCAACAGTATTATCGACAAGATATCAATTTCATTCGTGGTTCCTTTCGTGTACGAGGGGATACAATCGAAATTTTCCCTGCCCACCTCGAAGATCGTGCTTGGCGTATTTCGCTCTTTGGCGATGAAGTGGAAACAATTACGGAATTCGATCCTCTCACCGGACAAAAAACAGGCGATCTTCAATCGATTAAAATTTATGCCAATTCACACTATGTAATACCGCGACCAACACTCAATCAAGCAATGAAAGCCATCAAAATGGAACTCGTTCAACGCCTCGATGAGTTGAACGCAGCTGGACGTCTTTTAGAAGCACAACGTTTAGAACAACGTACAATTTTTGATTTAGAAATGTTAGAAACCACCGGTTCATGCGCCGGAATAGAAAATTATTCACGTTATTTAACAGGACGAAAACCCGGAGAACCACCACCAACCTTATTCGAATATATTCCAAATAATGCTCTTGTTTTTATCGATGAAAGCCACGTAACTATTCCCCAAATTGGTGGTATGTACCGAGGTGACTTTCGTAGAAAAGCAACACTAGCAGAATATGGTTTTCGCCTCCCTTCTTGTATGGATAACCGTCCTTTGCGCTTTGAAGAATGGGATGCCATGCGCCCACAAACGATTGCTGTCTCCGCAACACCTGGACGCTGGGAAATAGAACAATCTCACGGCACTTTTGCGGAACAAGTTATTCGCCCAACAGGGCTGGTTGACCCACCAACAGAGGTTCGTCCAGCCAAAAATCAAGTCGATGATGTTGTGAATGAAATTCGTAAAACAATTCAAAAAGGCTACCGTACATTGGTGACAGTTCTCACAAAGCGTATGGCCGAGGACTTAACTGAATATCTCCACGAACAAGATATTCGTGTACGCTATATGCATTCTGACATTGATACATTAGAACGCATTGAAATTCTACGCGATCTTCGGCTTGGCACCTTTGATGTCCTGATCGGTATCAACTTGCTCCGAGAAGGCTTAGATATTCCAGAATGTGGTTTTGTTGCCATTCTAGATGCCGATAAAGAGGGCTTTTTGCGCTCTGAAACTTCCCTCATACAAACAATCGGACGTGCTGCACGTAACGTAGATGGCCGTGTTATCCTCTATGCAGATACGATCACTGGTTCCATAGAACGAGCCTTACAGGAGACACAAAGACGTCGACAAAAACAAATAGCCTATAATGAAGAACACCATATCACACCGAAAAGTATCAAAAAAAATATCGGAGATATTCTCAATTTAGGCGATGAAAACAACCATGTTCGTACAAATATCCCTGATGTTATCGAGAAAAAAAATATAGTTGGCAACAATTTAGCATCTCATATTAAACACCTTGAAAAATTAATGCATGAAGCAGCTGCTGATCTTAATTTTGAAGAAGCAGCGCGACTTCGCGATGAAATCAAACAATTACAAAAGATAGAACTAGAACTTGCAGAAAATCCCTTAACACATCATAGCGAACAATCCACCCATGAGCCCGTGTTACAACAAAGTCTTTTCTCCAAACCAGACCTTGCACACATGGGACCAACCATGGACACTGGTATTTTGGAAAATCAAAAAGGAAAATCTCGTAAAAACACCCCTAATCAAGCAACAATAAAACGAAAAAAACGCAATCAATGAAGGAGTAAGAAATTTCAAACCGCATAAAATAATCTTCAGCTCTTCTAAAAAAGACTAAGGTTCAAAAGCAAACAGCATTATTCGAAAAATAGACAACCTCCAACATCAAGGGTGCTCCAATTTGTCTAAAACAACATAAGAAAGAACATTTTACAAAAAATTCCAAAATATATTATTTTATACAGTTATACTCTGATATTTAACTCAATATTATCGATCCTTACAAAAAAATATTCAAATAGGTCACTGTTCTATAACACAAATAAAGTAAAATAAGACTTTCTCATAGAACCATAAGACTATGATAAAAAATGATAACTTTGTATTCATACACCTATTGTTCAATTCATATTGTACCAAACAATAAAAAAGTACCAATAAATAAAGATTTTATATCCCATAGTAAAAAATCTGGTACTCTCAATACAAATTTATTAATTAACCTCAAGCAGAGTACATTAATTGAAATCAAAATTCTGTTATGATTTTATTGTACTGTCTCCGTGGTAGATTTAACTAAATGAATTTTTATTTTTTTGTCACAATAAAGTCCAAAATTGTTCAGGCTCTATTCAGTTTGAAACGTGTAGGATGTGAAAAATACGAATTTACACAAGGAGCATCATTATGAAAAAAGTGATCAGGTTAGCGGTATTATCAGCAATGTCAACTGTGACCGTTTTGATGCCGCTAAATGCAACGCTTGCGAATATGGCATGGAATCGTAGTGACTCTATCTCGAGAGAAATAGATGATATGATGAGGAAGATGCGTAAAGAAACAGATGATGCGATAAGGGAAATAAGGAAGAAAGCTGATATCCCGCCTTGCGGTTTTTCTCGCTCCCATTGTTCTGATAGAAAACGTGGCTTTTTTTCTGATGATTTCCAAAAGTTTGTTGATGATTTCCACAAGCGTTTTGAAGACGGCAAAAGAAGATTTAAAGCCGAACATGAAAGGTTTGTAGCCAAACATAGTAAGACGGAACAACAACACCATCATCACCACCACCACCATTATCATTATATTGAAAACAAAACGTATCATTACGTCGAGCGCAAAAAAACAAAACACCGTAATGTTCATATAGACAACTCAAGAGATGCTGTAGTAATGGGTATTCTTGGTCTTGCAACAGGTACGATTCTTGGTACAGTTTTAAAAAAACCAGAACAGCCACAAGTTGTTTATAAAACCGTACCACAACATCAAATTGTATATCAACAGGTTCCACAAGAACAGATAATTTATGAAGCTCCGCAAACGGTGAAATATGAGCCAGTACAACAATCATGGGAATCTGATTGGCTTAACTATTGCAAGAAAAAATACCGTTCTTTCAACCCTAAAACAGGAACTTTCCGAGACCGTAATGGTTTGGAACACGTTTGTTATGCCCCAATAAATTAACTTCTGTTCCGCCCTACTAAAAAGTCTTAAATGGCACAAAAAAACGCTTCAAAGCGTTTTTTTGTTTGCTCATATATTAAAATCTTGAAGAAAAGGATTATTTTGGCGCTCATAGCCTATGCTACTTTTAGGACCATGCCCACAAATAAAACAAACATTATCGCCTAAGGGTAAAACTTTTTCTCGAAGAGATTGTATCAATTTTTCATAGGAACAGAAGGGGAAGTCCGTACGTCCAATAGAACCACGAAAGAGAACATCACCCAAGAGGGCTAAGCGCTCTTTTTCATTGAAATAAATAACATGACCAAGGGAATGCCCTAGTGTATGCAAAACCCTAAACTCATGTCTAGCAAAATACACACACTCACCATCTTCTAACTATATCGAACAACGCACCATGATGCTTTCGGGTGTAAGCCATGATTTAAGAACCATTCTCACCCGTTTTAAACTTCAACTAGCGTTAGCAAATACTGACTTTGATATTAAGCCGCTTGAGCAAGATGTGAGCGACATGCAAAATATGTTAGAAAATGACCTTGCTTTTGCCCGTAGTGAAGGAAGTGAGTGTATTAAAACTTTTGATTTAAATGCTCTTATGCAAAAATTCTCTACCGATGCGCATCTTCACAAACGTCAATTTTCCTACACCATTGAAAGCCCTACACAAATACAAGTACGCCCACATGCCTTCACGCGTCTCATCAGCAATCTTGTATCAAAAGCATTTTGTCATGCTAATACTGTCAAACTAACAGCCATATCCCAACAAGAATCTTTCATCATAACTATTGATGATGATGGACTTGGGATTCATAAAAATATGCGCACAGAAGTCTTTAAGCCATTCTTTAAACTTGATAAAACACAAAATCAAGATGCGAGTAGAGCAGGACTCGGCCTTTCTATTGCTCAAGATATAGCACGTAGCCATGGAGGCAATATTCAATTGGATGATAGCCCTCTAGGGGGCTTACGCGCTATTATTGATGTCCCCCTTTAGCAATTTTTCTTGTTAAACCACGTTATAAAAAAATCCCTAAAACTATCAAAACACGCCAAAAATACTTCTAAAACCTAAACGAGCACAAAAAAATTAAAGAGAATGTTTCCCATATATAAAAAAAAGTTCCCGCAATATATTATCTTATACAGTTATAATCTGATATCGAACTCAATATTTAACCTCACAAGAGAGTAGTCAAACAGGACTGTATTCTATCACACAAATAAGATTTTATCTTAGCACCATAAGCCTATAATAAAAAACGATAACTTTTATTCATACACCTATTGTTTAATTCATATTGAATTAATTAATAAAAAAGTACTCATCAATAAAGAATTTATAACCAATAGTAAAAAATCTGCTGCTCTCAATACAAGCTGCTTAATTAACCTTAAGAATATTACATTAATTGAAATCAAAATTTTGTCATGATTTTATTTTACTGTACCGGCAATGTTTTAACTAAATGAATTTTTATTTTTTTGTCACAATAAAGTCCAAAATTGTTCAGGCTCTATTCAATTTGAAACGTGTAGGATGTGAAAAATACGAATTTACACAAGGAGCATCATTATGAAAAAACTCTTCAGATTAGCGGTATTATCAGCAATGTCTACTGCAACCGTTTTGATGCCATTAAATCCAACGCTTGCAGATATGGCATGGTATCATAGCTATGATATGAGGAGGGAGGCTGGTTTACCAGCTCACAATTTTAGCTCCCATTTTTCTCATAGTGAACATCGCTCTTTTGATAATCCCCACAAGCGTCATTATGTTAGCCATAAATGGGGAGCACAACAACACCATCATGTTGAACACAAGACATATCATTATGTCGAGCGCAAAAAGACAAAACACAGTAGTATTAATATAAATAACTCAGGAGAAGCTTTAGCAATAGGCATTCTTGCTCTTGCAGCAGGTGCACTTCTCGGCAAAATTTTAAAAAAACCAGAACAGCCACAAGTTGTTTATCAAACCGCACCACAGCATCAAATTGTATATCAACAGGTTCCACAAGAACAGATAATTTATGAAGCTCCGCAAACGGTGGAATATGAGCCAGTACAACAATCATGGGAGTCTGATTGGCTTAACTATTGCAAGAAAAAATACCGTTCTTTCAACCCTAAAACAGGAACTTTCCGAGACCGTAATGGTTTGGAACACGTTTGTTATGCCCCAATAAATTAACTTCTGTTCCGCCCTACTAAAAAGTCTTAAATGGCACAAAAAAACGCTTCAAAGCGTTTTTTTGTTTGCTCATATATTAAAATCTTGAAGAAAAGGATTATTTTGGCGCTCATAGCCTATGCTACTTTTGGGACCATGCCCACAAATAAAACAAACATCATCGCCTAAGGGTAAAACTTTTTCTCGAAGAGATTGCATCAATTTTTCATAGGAACAGAAGGGGAAGTCCGTACGTCCAATAGAACCACGAAAAAGAACATCACCCAAGAGGGCTAAGCGCTCTTTTTCATTGAAATAAATAACATGACCAGGGGAATGTCCTGGGGTGTGAAAAACCTTAAACACATGTCCAGCAAAATGAACACACTCACCATCTTCTAACCATTTGTCAGGAATACAGATGCAAGCATCAGTGATGCCATAATTTTTTGCGCTTTCGCTCACAGCATCCATCACAGGCTTATCATCGCGATGTGAACCGATAATTTTTACATTAAGCGCTTCTTTCGCTTGCATTGCTGCTCCTACATGATCAAAATGACCATGTGTTACCCAAATAGCCTCGACAATAACACCATTCTTTTCGATTACGTCTTGAATCCGCGGCCAATCACCACCAGGATCAACGAGAACCCCCGTTTTACATTCACTATCAAAAAGCAAAGTGCAATTTTGTTGGAATGTCGTAACGGGAATAATATGTATATTAAGACTACCCATAATATCCTTTTCAAAAGTAACTTTTTTAAATTTATAAATAAAACTTTCTCTCCTTTAAGGTAAAGGTGCTGCTCGACAGCTTTATACAACTTATGTAAACTTGTATTTTGTGTAAACTAAATTTTTATCAAGGTTTTTTTAAGAATGACCAATCACGTTCAAGTTTTGTGTGACGATGCCCCTCACCTTCTTGTGATTGATGACGATACTCGTATTCGCAATCTTTTATTTCAGTTTCTCATTAAAAATGGATTTCGTGTTTCAGTTTCAGCCAATGCGAATGAAGCAAGACGACTGTTGGCAAGTTTAGATTTTGATCTTCTTATTGTTGATGTCATGATGCCTGGTGAAAACGGTATTGATCTTACTCATTCACTCCGCCAAACAAAAGATGTTCCTATCTTGATGCTAACAGCTTTATCAGAAATAGACAATCGTATCCGTGGATTAGAAGCAGGGGCCGATGATTATCTGTCTAAGCCGTTTGACCCTCGTGAACTTCTCCTTCGCATCAACGCCATTTTACGACGTGGTTTTCCCCTTAGCCAACCTAAAATTGAGCAAATCGTTTTTGGTCCTTATATATTTTCAATTTCACGACGCGAACTCAAAAAAGGAGGAGAAATTATTAAATTAACAGATAAAGAACAAGAAATGATGGTCATGTTTGCCGAAAATGCAGGCGATACAATTCCGCGCCATAAATTCGCGACAGATGACAGCAATATAAGTGAACGTGCCATTGATGTGCAGATCAACCGCCTTCGTCGTAAGATCGAAAAAAACCCAGCACTGCCTATATGGCTCCAAACCGTGCGAGGAATAGGGTATAAACTCTCTATTGAATAGGCACAAGAATGATCAAACCTTTAAGATTTTTTCTTCGATGGTTAACGAAAAAAATGCCTAAACGGCTTTATGCTCGCTCTTTAATCATTATTATCGCTCCCATGGTGCTTCTGCAAACGGTCATTGCTTATGTCTTTATGGAACGCCATTGGCAAATGGTAACCGAGCGTCTTTCAACGGCTGTCGTGCATGATATTTCAGCCATTATTGATATTCTTGAAACATATCCCCAACAAGATAACTATGAAGATATCAAGCGTATTGCACAACAACGTATGGGATTAAATATTTCTATTCTATCTCCTACCTCCTTACCCCCTCCAGGACCTAAGCCATTTTTTGCAATTCTTGACTATTTTTTAAGTGAAGAAATCACCCGCCAAATTAACCGTCCCTTCTGGATCGATACCGTAGGAGATTCTGATCTTGTTGAAATCCGTATCCACCTTGGTCACAACATCTTACGCGTCTTTGCTCCACGCAGCCAAGCCTATGCTTCCAATACTGCTATTTTTTTAAGCTGGATGGTAGGAACAGCTCTTGTTTTATTGCTGATAGCAATTTACTTCTTGCGCAATCAAATCAAACCGATTCAACAATTGGCTGAAGCAGCAGAAAGCTTTGGACGCGGTCGTCCTTTACCAAAAGGATTTCAACCACAAGGAGCTGATGAAGTCCGTCGTGCAGGCATCGCTTTTTTACGCATGCGTGAACGTATTGAACGCCAAATTGAACAACGTACCATGATGCTCTCAGGAGTAAGTCATGATTTAAGAACCATTCTTACACGCTTTAAACTTCAGCTGGCATTAGTAAATACTGACTTTGATATTAAACCGCTTGAGCAAGATGTAAGTGACATGCAAAATATGTTAGAAGATTATCTTGCTTTTGCTCGTGGTGAAGGAAGTGAAAGTGTCAAGACTTTTGATTTAAATGCTCTTATGCAAAAATTCTCCACCGATGCTCGTCTTCACAAACGTCAATTTTCTTACACCATTGAAGGTCCTACAGAAATACAAGTACGTCCCCGTGCTTTCACACGCTTAGTCAGCAATCTTGTAACAAATGCATTTTGTTACGGCACGACTGTTAAACTAACCGCTAACTCTCAACAAGAATCTTTTATATTGATAATCGATGATAATGGACCTGGAATTCATGAAGATATGCGCACAGAAGTTTTTAAGCCATTCTTTCGACTTGATAAAGCGCGAAATCAAGATGCAAGTGGAACAGGACTTGGTCTTTCTATTGCTCAAGACATAGCACGCAGCCATGGTGGCAATATACAATTAGATGAGAGCCCACTCGGGGGAGTGCGCGCTATTCTTGATGTCCCCCTATGAGCAATATTTCCGCAAACCGTCTGTAAAAATAACAGACTGTATATTTTAGGCATTCCCTACAGTTTCAAACAAAGTGTACTGTAGTGCCTTGTAAGCACTTTCTCCCGACAAAGCAACCATCTGAAATGCAACATAATGGCTTTCACAGGCTTTAAGTGCATGTATCAACAATGTTTCAACCTGTATATGAGATGGATGCATCCCACCAGCCAAAAGAAGACCTTGTCGATAAATAACTGAATTATTCCTTTGCCAGTAATCAAAATGTCCCAACAACAACTTTTCATTAATTGCTAGCAATAAGCGCTGTATTTCAGCTGTTCGAGCATTTTTAGTAGAGAGATCAAACGAACAAGCTAAATGAAGTGCTTCATGCTCTTCCATCCATGAAAAAGCAAGACGATAGTTTGCGCGTTTTCCTTCCACACAAACGCTAATTTCATCTTGTGCATCCCGCTCAAACGACCAATCATATTCACAGGCAATCTGTTCGATAAAGTCAACAGGGTGCTCTTTTCTTTCTGTGGCGCAAAATGCAAGCCTCATCACAATCCTCAATCATCTTAAAACATTGTCAACAGAATATAAACCGTCTAAACTGTAACAATATTTTGCTACAATCAGAACCTTTACACCAAACAAATACACATAAAAACATCGACAGTACACAAACACCCAGAACACAATCGCGCTGTTTAGGGCAACCTGATAGTCATAAAACGAATCATCAAGTCTTTTCAGTGTATTGATACAATTTCATAGCGCCAGCCCCCCTGATTCAAAAAAATGTATTTTACCCAAAAAAAAATCAAAAATAAACAAATGCTCCGCTCTAACAGACTCAAGATTAAGCATTTTTTAGTTTCACGCATCACATTGAAAAATTGGGGATATTTTTTGAAGATTCTTTTTTTAAGAAACTATTTTACTTTTTTGTGTCTGCGTTTTTTTTAATCACCTTTCTTTAAATCATCAAGGCGCCTTTTCAAATCAGCATTATCAGCATGGATTTTCAGCACCATCTCCTTAAAAGTCTCAAACTCTTCGCGAGAAACAAGATCAAGCTTGTTTGCTATCTTTTCAGCCTGCACACGAAAAGCTGTTCCAGCTTCACGTCGTATGCCTTGCGCAACGTCAGCAGCATCCGTTGCTAATTTTGCTAATTCATCAAGAATACGATTTGATCCATTACGCATAACATTTTTCCTTAAATTTTAATTATTGACGCACGCATTATAGCGTATTCTCATAACATTTAGATACTGTAATTTGTTCCTTTTACTCTATATTTTACATACTATGTAGACTTTTCATAACGATTTTGTTTAAGATTTTTTAATATTCCTTTATCACCATATTTTTTTACCGCGATAAATCAGTGGAAATCTATCTCCCTTTCTGACTAGCCTCCCTACTGACTTGACCATTGTGCATTCATCTGTCATTTCTGACCATCAGAGTCACTTCATATTCATCTCGTATAATGTAAAATGCTTAACTCATGAACAATCTGTCTTGTCCAGCCATTGCTTTTCCGTCTTTCCTTGATCCTGTCATTATCCAGCTAGGTCCCATAGCACTTCATTGGTATGGACTTGGTTACGTACTGGGTATTCTTTTTGCTTGGTGGTATGCGCAAAAATTATTAAAAAAAACATCTCTATGGTATAGAGACCACCCTCCTATGGATAAAGAAAAGATCGGAGATTTTGTTGTCTGGTCTGCCATAAGTGTTGTTATCGGAGGGCGTTTAGGACAAGTTCTTGTATGGGATCCCATTTACTATTTTAACCATCCAAGTGCTATCATTGCCGTATGGGATGGGGGAATGTCCTTTCATGGCGGACTTATTGGTATTATCATTGCTATGATCTGGTTTGCCCGTAAAAATTATATTAACATACGAGCCATGTTTGATATCATTGCTGCAGGTGCTCCTATTGGTATCGGCATTGTACGAATCTGCAACTTCATCAACCAAGAGTTATGGGGCAATATCACTACACATCCTTGGGCTGTTTGTTTTCCTCTCGATCCTTACTATTTACCGCGCCATCCAAGCCAGCTTTACGAAGCATTTATGGAAGGATTTCTTCTCTTCATCATCTTGTGTCTTCTTATTTTTGGGTTCAAAGCATTAAAGCGTCCCGGTGCTGTATCAGGAACATTTATTATAGGCTACGCAGTAGCACGCAGCATTTCTGAAGTTTACCGTGCGCCTCAAGAAGATCCAGAATGGTTTTCGACACTTTTCCATTCTACTGGTTTTACCTATGGCATGGCTTTATCTCTTCCCATGCTTCTTTTAGGGGGGTATCTTCTTCTCCACGCCTTTAAATATAAATCGACAGAAAATGGCCAATCTAAAAGAAAAAATTAAAGAAATTATTGTCCTTAATGGACCAATCACTGTTAGCCAATATATGACGTTGGCACTTACAGATCCTCAGTTTGGTTATTATCAAACACAAACACCTTTTGGACGTGATGGTGATTTCATTACAGCACCTGAAATAAGCCAATTATTTGGAGAGATGATTGGCATTTGGACTCTTGCGAGCTGGAAAGCTCAAGGTTGTCCTCATCCTTTTATCCTCGCTGAGATAGGTCCAGGACGTGGAATTTTGATGGATGACATTTTGCGAACCATCCAAAAGCTTTCTACAAGAGCATTTAATGCTGCTGAAATTTTTCTGATCGAAATAAGCAAAAAACTTGCAAAAGAACAAAAAAAGCGCCTTTGCTCTTATCAAAAACAAATCCATAGCATTGAAAATTTTAATCAAATTCCTTCAAAACCTCTCTTCCTCATTGCTAATGAATTTCTCGATACACTCCCTATCAACCAATATATTAAAGTCAATGGAGAATGGAAAGAGCGCTGCATTACAGTCAATCAAAATGGAGATTTCATCTTTATTGCTGCCCCGCATAAACTTCCCTCTTCTTGTCTACAAACCTATTGTTCTAAAGTGCCTGACGGAACAATTTTTGAACATGCCCCTTTACGGCATCAATTCATGCAACAAATCAGCCACCATTTAGTGCAAGTGACAGGTTCTGCTTTACTTATCGACTATGGTGCTTGTGAGCTTGCCTTTGGCGATACCTTGCAAGCACTCTCAAAACATAAATTTCGTGATGTTTTTGATGCCCCTGGTGAACATGATTTAACATCCCATGTTGATTTTTCTTTTTTAAAAAACATAGCTCTTGAACAGGGCTGTTTTGCTGAAATCTTAGAGCAAGGAGAATTTCTTTTTAAAATGGGGCTACTGGAGCGCGCAAACCAGCTTGGAGTTGGCAAAAGTGCTCCTTTGCAAGACAAAATCCGCCAAGACATCGAACGGCTCGCTGGTCCAGATCAGATGGGAAAATTATTTAAAGTTTTACATTTCAGTGATAAAAACATCTCCATACCTCCTCAATTTTGATGATCGGCGCTTTTGTCAATAAGCACATCAGTATCTGAAATATTCATTGACAAATATGAACATCTCCATCCTCATTTCAAATAATCTCCATAAGGAACTTTTATGAAATCTATCCCTCATCCCATTCTTGCAAAAAATCTTTCTACTTTACACACCCATGGGATAAAACATGGATTTTTTACACGTCAAGGTGGTGTTTCAAAAAATCTTTATCATAGTCTTAATGTTGGGAAAGGTTCAAATGATCAGCTTGAATATATTGTACAGAATCGTCTTTTGATCGCCAATTATTTTTCTATTGAGGCGCAAAATTTAGTCACAGTCAATCAAATACACTCCTGTAACGTTGTCGTAGCTCATCAAGCAACTATCGGTGCACCTCCTCAAGCTGATGCTTTGGTTACGACCACCCCAGAACTCGTTATTGGGGTTCTTACAGCAGATTGCGGACCCATTCTGTTTGCTGATCCACAAGCTGAAGTCATCGCTGCAACTCATGCTGGCTGGCGTGGAAGCTTAAATGGAATTATCGAGAAAACAATTGCTGTTATGGAAACACAAGGAGCCAAAAGACAATCAATAACAGCAGTCCTTGGACCTTGTATTGGCCCTTATCACTACGAAGTAACAAATGAATTTTACGACCAATTTATTGATTACCACAGCAAATACCAAAAATATTTTTTAAAAACAGACAAAATAAATCGCTTTTATTTTAATCTATGGGCATTTATTATAAACCAACTCAAAGAAGCAGGCGTTAATGCTTCTTGTGTAGAGCTTTGTACCTATCAAGATGAACAGCGTTTTTTCTCCTATCGCCGTGCAATACACCGCAACGAACCCGATTACGGACGGCAAATTTCTGCTATTATGCTGAAAAACAAAAGATGAGCCCCTTTTATACTTGAGAACAATACCAAAACTGCAAAACTAAACTTTTTACCCAAATGTAAAAATAAATCCCATTGGACTTTGCTTTTTTCACAAAATTATCTACCAGCACATAAAATATGATAGCCTTCGCTGTGATCATTTTCAATGTTTGGTTATAATAATTGAAGGCAAGATGATACTTCTTTTTATTACTCCCCTTCATTCATCTTAAATATGAAACATTCCCCATATTGAAAGCATTTTTATAAAGTAATAACCAAAAAGATTAATCAATATGTATTTCTTTGCCGCATGGAGAAAAAACTTTGCTCTAAAAGTAACAAACTTTTGGAAAAAGAGAAAACATACTGCATAGCTCTTTAATAATAATCGATAAAATTGTAAGGCTTTTGTAATTGTTCTCTTGCAATTTAATAAAAAGAAATTAAAAACCGTGTCGCATTCTCACCATGATGATTCAGAGGTTCTACTATGAAACTTTTCTGCGGAAATTCTAATCCACGCCTAGCTGAAGATGTTGCAAATTATTTGAACATCCCCTTAGGCAAAGCAACTGTAAAGCGCTTTGCTGATCAAGAAATTTTCGTAGAACTGCATGAAAATGTACGTGGCCAAGATGTTTTTGTTTTGCAATCTACATCCTATCCCGCAAATGATCATTTGATGGAATTGCTCATCATGATTGATGCCCTTCGTCGTTCTTCTGCACGTCGTATTACAGCTGTTATCCCCTATTTTGGCTATGCCCGCCAAGATAGAAAACCAGGACCACGGACTCCTATTTCTGCAAAACTTGTTGCCAACCTAATTACGGAAGCAGGGGCCCATCGTGTTTTAACATTGGACCTTCATGCAGGACAAATTCAAGGTTTTTTTGATATCCCTACAGATAATCTCTATGCTGTTCCTGTCATTTCTCGCGATGTCAAAGTGCATTATTCTCTTGAAAATGTTATCGTTGTTTCACCTGATGTGGGTGGTGTGGTTCGCGCGCGCGCGCTCGCCAAGCGCTTGAACAGTTTGCTCGCTATTGTGGATAAACGTCGCGAAAGCCCCGGTGAATCAGAAGTTATGAATATCATTGGAGATGTATCGGGAAAAGATTGCCTTTTGCTTGATGATATTGTTGATTCAGGTGGAACTTTATGCAATGCAGCAAGTGCTCTGCTTAAACATGGTGCCAATAGTGTCACGGCTTATATCACGCACGGTGTTCTTTCTGGTAATGCAATCGAACGAATTGCCAATTCAGAGATGAAAGAATTGGTTATTACAGATTCAATTATGCCAACACAAGCTATTGAGAAAACCCATAATATTCGTGTTTTGCCCATTGCCGACCTTATTGGAGAAGCAATAGCAAGGACAGCAGCAGAACAATCGGTTTCCAGCTTATTTGGTTAAAGTGGTTCCTTGGGGTCTCCCGGTGCTGTTTCAACACCAAGATCAGGAAATGCAACAATACGTTGACCACTAAAATGCGTATGAATAACAATAAGTCCACGCTCTTCAAAGTAGGTTAAAAGTCGGCGTGCACGGCTTAAAGAATGAGTTCCATAAAGACGTGCTAAAAATGCATCAGATGGACATGGCTTTCCCCCTAATGCGGCCTGTGCCACATTCAAGAAGACTCCTTGAACATCTTCTTCCAAACTTTCTGATATCTGCAAAATATGTTTCCAATGTTCACTGACAGCCGTTTGTTCATCAACAAAAGCCTGAGCAATAGCCAATTTACGCCGAAATTGTGAAAGATTAAAAGGAACCTTTGACATACCATGGATACGGCAACGAACTGAAAAATCTTGATAAAGCACCGCTGTTGAACGATAAAAAGCCTCAGAATCCTCAAGAATTTCCCGAATAATATGTTCTGCTTGGCCGTCACGCTCAACATCAGAAAGTTCAGGAAATAAACTCAGGTTTTCTTCCAACAGCTCTTGTTTTTTATGCACTACCTCCTCTAACATCTCGTGCATTGATTTTTCCCTCATCGGCTCTCGTGTTTGTTTAAATGGCGTTAAAATTTCCTCTGGTGAAGCAGTAAAAACGAGCTCTTGCACATCATCCCGCTCTGTTGGAAGTGGCATTAATTTAGGACTAGAAGAGCGTGCCAAAGTTTCAACAGAACCGATAATGATTGGTAAGGGACGTCGTGATAAAGCAGGGCCTAAAGCTATAAAATTTCCCCGTTCAAGATCTCTAAACATTTCCGCTTGGCGACGCTCCATTCCCAAAAGATCAGCAGCGCGCACCATATCAATATCTAAAAAAGTCCGCCCTATTAAAAAGTTTGAAGCTTCAGCAGCAACATTTTTGGCAAGCTTAGCCAAACGTTGTGTCGCAATAACACCAGCAAGACCACGTTTACGTCCTCGACACATAAGATTGGTCATAGCGCTCAAAGAAATTTTACGCGCTTCATCAGAAACTTCTCCTGCTGCAGTTGGAGCAAACAATTGTGCTTCATCGACAACGACAAGCATAGGATACCAATAATCACGTTCCACATCAAAAAGTGCCCCAAGGAAAGCCCCTACAGCACGCATCTGTTGTTCAGTATCCAAGCCTTCAAGATTAAATACCACTGAAACTCGATGTTGTCGAATGCGATGGGCAATACGAGTCAACTCTAATTCACTACGTTGAGCCTCTACAATAACATGACCAAATTTATCTGCCAAAGTTACAAAATCGCCTTCTGGATCAATTACACAATGCTGCACCCACTTAGCACTTTGCTCCAAAAGACGGCGTAAAAGATGTGATTTCCCTGAACCGGAATTACCTTGTACAAGAAGACGTGTCGCCAATAATTCTTCTAAGTCAAGAAGTGCTGGCATCGATTTATGCAAAGCACGATTCTCTGACATCTCACCCAAGGCAATCTCAACCTTCATAACATCTCCAGTGTTTGATTTTGAACATATCAGTGCCAGCACATATTGGTTGATTCTCCATCCACACCGCAATTTGTAACATTTCCTCCTTTTTAACGGTAGAAATCATCGATTTTTCCCACAACTCTTGCATCTATGAATAGTTTGAACTATAGAACAAACTTCTGCGTAGACACCCTTGGAGGCAACGTAGAATGGAGTGATCGCTGTTGGTTAGCGCATATCTTCATATCCATGCAAAAACTATTACTGTTTTTGAAGGATCTCCAATCATGTAAAAAGGACTTAAATTATGAGTAAAAGCTACACTCTTAAGGCCGAAAAACGCGAGCGGGTTGGTAAGGGGTCCTCCCGTGAACTTCGCCGCAACGGTCTTATTCCTGCTGTCATTTATGGTGAAAAACAACCACCCTTGGCAATAACAGTTCCCTATAAAGAAATTTTCTACAAAATTCATGCCGGTGGCTTTCGTACCACCATTGCAACGATTATTCTTGACAAGCAAAAAATTATGGTTTTGCCAAAAGATTATCAATTAGATCCCGTGCGTGACTTTCCCCTCCATGTAGACTTTTTACGCATTTCAGCAAAATCTGTTGTAGAAGTGAATATTCCTGTCCACTTCCTCAATGAAGATACGGCACCTGGACTTAAAAAGGGTGGTGTCCTCAATATTGTTCGGCACGAAATTGAATGTACAGCTCCAGCAAGTGCTATTCCTGAAGCTATTGAAATTGATCTCTCCAGCTACTCTATTGGTGATTCTATTCACATTTCAGCAGTGCAACTGCCAAAAGATGTGACTCCCATCATCCAAGATCGAGACTTTACCATTGCAACTATTGCAACTCCTGCTGGCATGGATGTCAGCGATGAAACTTCTGAGCAAGAAAATGATGAAGAAAACACGGAAACTTCATAAAACTCAAAAGGCGGGAATTTTTTCCGCCTTAATTTATGAGGCATTACCCTTACTCATACTTTGACTGAAGATACACATGTGGCTTATTGCTGGTCTTGGCAATCCTGGTTTACAATATCAAAATAACCGCCATAATATCGGTTTTATGGCTGTTGATGCCATTTATCAGTCCTTCTCTTTTTCTCCATGGTCAAAGAAGTTTCAAGCAGAAATCTCCAATGGTTTCATAAGTAATGAGAAAATTTTTCTTATAAAACCACAAACTTTCATGAATCTTTCTGGTCAAGCTATTGGCGAAGCTTTGCGATTTTATAAATTAGATTTGAAGAATTTGATCATCATTTATGATGAGTTAGACCTGTCACCGGGAAAAGTTCGTATAAAAATTGGTGGAGGAAATAATGGGCATAATGGCATTAAGTCTATTGATGCCCATTGTGGTACTGACTATTGTCGTATACGCATAGGAATTGGTCATCCTGGAAGCAAAGAACTTGTTCATCAGCATGTTCTGGGAAATTTCACCAAATCTGATCAAGAATGGTTATCCCCTCTCTTAGAGGCAATTGCAAAAAATATTGCTCTCCTTATAAAAGATGAGAAATCCCTCTTTATGAATGAAGTTTCACAAACGATAAAAAACAATCAAAACCATTGGCTTGAGTGTCCCAGTCGCGTGAAGAATATGGATAAGAACTCTTAAAAAAAATCCTCTTATAAACTTTCTCAAAGGAAAAATCTGTTGGCAACGTGAGAAGCTAAAAAATAGAATCAGAATACAAGCTTGTATGCACTTTTGAAAAAGAAAGGCTTATTTTCTCTTTTAAGAAAAAGAGAAGATTGAACAGAAAACCAAAACACTTAAACAGCTCTCTCCAATCTTCTCCCCAAAATTAAAAAAATTCATTTGGCTGAATGGTCGACTGTAGCGGATCATAGCCATTTGATTGTTGACTATAAACTGTAGGAATACTCCTATTGTTTTGCAATACCACAACACGCGAACCAACGGGAACACGATCATAAAGATCGATAATATCTTGATTAAGCAAACGAATGCACCCACTTGAAATAGCACGCCCAATTGACCACGATTCGTGTGAACCATGAATACGGAAAAGTGTATCTTTCCCATTTTTGAACAAATAAAGTGCCCGCGCACCTAATGGATTATCGGGTCCTGGTGGCATTCCTTTCCCAAGATGTCCATAACGTTCTGGTTCTCGAGCCATCATAGCTGCAGTAGGAGCCCAATTTGGCCACCGACGCTTGCGCTGTATAACCCCCTCACCTTCAAATGCTAAACCTTCCTTACCGACCCCAATCCCATAACGCAAAGCTTTTCCATTTTCACCAATAAGGTAAAGAAAACACTCTTGCGTATCTACAACCAATGTTCCAGCTGGATAAGATGTATAATAAATCACTTCTTGTCGCCAATATTTTGGATCAATTGTCGCAAGATCAACAGCAGGTAACGAATAAGTCTCATTCGTTACAGGACCATACAAAGCCTGTATTTCTGGTGGAATGTATCGAACTTGTTGAAAAGAAACCGATGACATATCTGACTGATGTGTAGCACATCCAGCCAAAGCCAAAAGTGCTGCAATTAAAAAGGCACAACGAGATAACACTCTTCTATTTTCTCCGATTAATTATTTATGCAGATTTGCATACCATGAAAAACTTAGCACAATATTAACATTAATTCGAAGTTTTCTTATCCTTGAAACTAAGGAGAGAATTAAGATAAGAAGAACTAAGGTAAAAAAAGCAGATACCTGCTACTTTATACTTTTTTCTCACTTATCGCAAGGCAAGGACTATAACTCTTATGAAAATATGCTATAAAAAAGAAGCTTTATCTTGACTATAAAATCAAACGAAAAGAAAGACTCTCATGGGCTTTAAATGCGGTATTGTCGGATTACCTAATGTTGGGAAATCAACTCTTTTTAATGCATTAACAAAAACAGCCACTGCACAGGCTGCCAATTATCCTTTCTGTACCATTGAACCCAATACCGGTGAAGTTGCTGTTCCAGATTTACGAATGGAAAAAATTGCATCAATCGCTGGTTCAAAAGAAATGATTCCTACACGCATTAACTTCGTCGATATTGCGGGGCTTGTGCGAGGAGCTTCAAAAGGCGAAGGTTTAGGAAACAAATTTTTAGCCAATATTCGCGAAGTCGATGCCATTGTCCACGTTTTACGCTGTTTTCAAAATGAAGATATTACCCATGTAGAGGGACGTATTGATCCTGTTAGTGATGCAACAACGGTTGAAACCGAACTCATGCTTGCGGATCTTGAAAGTCTTGAGAGACGAATCATACAAATTCGTAAACGAGCAACCGGAAAAGACAAAGAAGCTCTCACAATTTTGCCTATTATGGAAAAAGCATTAAACATACTGCAACAGGGAAACCCTGTCCGGTTATTACTCAAAGATATCTCTTCCGATGAACACCACATTCTTAAAAGCTTGAATCTTTTAACCTCCAAGCCTGTACTTTATGTTTGTAATGTAAGCGAAAATGACGCCGCTCATGGAAATAGCTTTACCCAAACAGTTGAAAAAATGGCAACAGAGCAAAATGCACAAAGCATTATCATTTCTGCTTCTATCGAAGCGGAAATCACACAACTGAGTGATGCTGAAGCATCAGAATATCTCAATGCTTTAGGACTCTTTGAACCGAGTCTCAATCGCCTCATTCGCGCTGGTTACCATTTACTTGATCTCATTACTTACTTCACCTGTGGGCCTAAGGAAACACGAGCATGGACAATTACGCGTGGTACAAAAGCTCCCCAAGCAGCTGGCGTTATTCACTCAGATTTTGAGCGCGGTTTCATTCGTGCCCAAACCATCAGCTACAATGACTATATTGCTCTGGGTGGAGAAAGCGGTGCAAAAGAAGCAGGAAAAACCCGCGATGAAGGAAAAGAATACATTGTGCAAGATGGCGATATCATGTTATTTAAACATAATACTTAAATCTTCACTCTGTCTTAATAGTTTATCTTGAAAACTTTGGTAATAGCTCCCTGGAATCTTGTCGCAAAAGCTCTCAAGTGTTTTTAGAACAAAAAGACTGTTGCTAGCATATGATTATGATAGCAACAGTTCTATCCATTAAAGAATGAAAATATAAAATTAGCGTGTCCAACGCCCTTCGTATTTAAATGTTGGAGCGTCCTTTAAAGAATCTTTTGTCGCATTTGTAATGAGTTTCCATTTACCATAATCATTTGTCATCTGGATTGTTTCTGGAGAAACGACCACATAACTCTCGCCTATGCCAAGAAAACCACCAACAGCAATAACAAATCCTGCAATATTATTTTCACGTAAAATAATATCTTTTACTTCACCAATATTTTCATCTTCTATATTATATACATTGGCGCCTATAAGACTGGAAGCTACAAAATCCGTTGCTAAAGGTGTCACATAACGCACAGACTTATCTATCCCCACCTGTACAATACCCGTCGAAGAGATCATTTCAGGTTTTGAAGGCACTTCAAAAGACTGAGCATAAGTACTAGAAACCATCAAAATTGACATAAGAGTAGTACATGCAATTTTTTTCATTTTAACATCTCCATTTTTACTTTGCTTTTACTTTATAAAACCTCAATGCATCATAAAAAGATTTGTTCCTTATGCTCTTTATACTCTATACTCTTTCGAGTCTTGTCGCTTTACCCTTTTCTCTTTATTTCGTCTTTTATTTCTTTCTCTAACTCTTTTTCTAAACCACACCAAATACGATTTTTTAAAATATAAACAAGCCCTGCAAAAATGATTAAAAATAAAATAACACGAAAACCGGTTTTTTTACGAATTTCCATATGAGGATCGGCAGCCCACATCAAAAAAGCAGAAACATCGCGCGCATAATGTTCAATGATTTCTGGAGTTCCATCTTCATAAGCAACCATACCATCACTCAAAGGAGGAGCCATCGTTAAAGAATTACCGGCAATAAAATAAGGATTATACCAATAACCATTCGCAATTTTTATCTCCTTCGGTGCCTTCTGATATCCTGTTAAAAGAGCTGTAATATAATCTGGACCAGCTGTATCATAATGAGTTAATACATCAGTAATTAAAGCAGGAAACGGCAAAGATACCCCACGTGCACGTGCCATCAATGACAAATCTGGAGGATAAGCACTATTCAAAATAAATCTTTCTTCTTCTTCATGTGAAAAGGGAGAAGGAAAATAATCCGTTGCAACCCCAGCACGTTTAAAAAATTTTCCTTCTCGATTAGGGCCATCGCGCACTTCATATTGCCCCGCCAAAGCTTTAATCTGTTCTTGATCATACCCTAGAGCTTTTAAATTGCGAAACGCCACATATTTTAGCCCATGGCAGCTGGAACAAACTTGTTTATAAACCTTTAATCCGCGCCTCAATTGCGCCTTATCATAAAGCCCAAATGGACCTGAAAAACTCCATTCTTGTTTTTTAGGAACTTGTAAAGGAAAAGAAATAAATCCCTCTTCCTGATCAGAGTCATCACTCGCTAAACTCTGAGCAGAAAAGCTCATAGCAACAATAAAAATCAGTCCGACAAAAACATTTACCATAGTCTCTTTTTCTGTTTTAAATCTTGCATAATTGAAGAAGGAAGAGAACAATTTTTTTCAAATGCTGGCAAAATCGGCAAAATAACCAAAAAAAATATAAAATAATAAACAGTAGCCAATTGTGTCCATAAAAGAATTTTATCACTTATTTCTCTTGACCCCAACCAACCAAGAAAAACGACATCAATAACCAACGCCCAAAAGAAAATTTTATAAACAGGTCGATATCTTGCTGAACATATTTTAGAACGGTCTAACCATGGCACAAAAATTAAAATGCAAATCGAACTGACGAATAAAACAAAGCCAACAAAGTTTGAAGAGAAAATACCAATATCAAAAGTTATAGCACGAAGCATCGCATAAAAAGGCAAAAAATACCATTCTGGAACCACACGAAGAGGTACCTTTAAAGGATCTGCCACACTATAATTTTCAGCCTGCCCCATATAATCGGGCATATAAAACAAAAACCAGGCAAAGAAGATCAGAAAAACAGTAATAGCAAAAATATCTTTGATAAGCGCATAAGGCGAAAATGGAACTGTTTCCTTATCTGATTGTATAGCAAGACCCGTTGGATTACCTTGCCCAACACAATGGATTGCCCAAATATGCAGCCCCACAAAAAGAAGCAAAACAAATGATAAAACATAATGGAAAACATAAAAACGATTCAACGTTGGTTGTCCTACGACATAACCACCCAGAAGTGTCTCATGCAACCATGTCCCCACCAAAGGTATCGTTTTAAAAAGCCCTGCAATCACTGAAGCCGCTGAAATAGACATCATCCCCCAAACAAGCACATAACCAAAAAATGCTATTGCCATCATGATGATATAAATAAAAATACCTGTAACCCATACCATTTCTCGCATGTTTTTATAAGAACCATAATAAAGTCCACGTGCCAAATGGATATAAACAGCAATAAAAAAAAACGAAGAGCCTACACAATGCCATGGACGAAAAAGCCAACCAAACTGCCCTTCACGCCGAAATCGTTCACTAGTTTCAAAAGCCAAATGAATATCTGGAACATAATGCATAGCCAAGACAATACCAGTCAAGAGCTGTGATAAAAGCATAATGGTCAAAATACCGCCAAATGTGTAAAAGTAATTAAGATTACGTGGAACAGGAAAAGTCACAAATGTATTATAAAAAAAACGAGGAAGAGGAAAACGCTTATCAAACCAACGAGCAAGAGCATTTTTAGGACAATAAGGAGGAAACCTTGTCATAACCTTATCCTATTTTGAGCAAAGTGTCAGAAAGAAATTGGTAAGGTGGAATAACCAAATTATAGTTAGCTGGGCCTGACCGCACTCTTCCAGCGGTATCATAAACAGACCCATGACAGGGACACAACCATCCTCCAAATTTACCCGATTGCCCAAGTGTTACACAGCCTAGATGCGTACAAAGATTAATAACAATCAGCCAATTTTCACGTCCTTTACCTGCTGAACGCGCAAAATCTGTTGCTTCTTTTTCACCTTCAAGATTAGGATTGCGCGCTTGACGATCTTTTAGAAGTCTCAATTCAGTAGCGCGCGCATCAGCAATTTCTTTTGCCGTACGATTTCGAATAACAACAGGCTGTCCTCGCCACTTTACCGTTACCGACATCCCCTCTTCAATACCAGAAAGATCAACCTCAACAGAGGAAGATGCCAAAACAGCTTCATCTGGACGCAACTGACGGATAAAAGGCCACGCAACCGCTCCCATTCCAACTGCTCCTGCAACAGTTGTTACCAAAAACAGAAAATCCCGCCTCGTTTGCTCACCCATGGACTTAACTTAAAGAGACACTTTGCTAAAACATTCTTTTACCATACCCTCTCCCATTGTACAATGCTTGATCATTCAGTTACCTCAACCATGAAAACATCCCCGTAAAAAACTCCGCCATTTGTATGGTTTATACAAAAACTGTTTTATAATGATAATTCATCGTTTTACAGAGTGAATGAAATCCTGAAACACCGTAAGTTTCTTTCATTTCAAACCTATTCATATTAATCAATCAAAATTACTCCCCCACCCGTGAAAATCAGAGATAGCATGTAAATAAACACTTCTAAAGAAAGAAACATTGTCTTGTTATGATCATATCTCAGTAAATAAGTTGAGCTTATCGGTTATTTCTTTAACACATTTACAGCATCTCTCCCTTCCTCAATTCCAACTGGTTGCATGAGTATTTTTTTTGCTTCTGTTTTTGCATAAAAAGCATATTTTGTTGATTTTAATTAAAATGGATGATCTAACCTCATTAAATACCCCACTTTTCAACATAATGAGCCAATCCATTTCATGGATCGCTCAATAAAAGGAAGTCTCTAATAGGGAGCTTCTCTCTTATCCCAAACAGACCTGTATACATAACGTTTTCCCTGAAATTTAAAGGGAATAAAAATTAACCGTAAAAACATGTATTTCTCAAAGCATATTTTTCGAATAAATTGTGGTGCTTCTTTACAAAGTCGAAAGAAAAATCATATTACAGAGAACATGACACTTCATATAGCTCTTTTCCAACCTGATATTGCTGGTAATACTGGAACGATTTTACGTCTTAGCGCTTGCTTTGGTTTACATGTGCACATTATTGAACCTGCAGGCTTTAATCTGTCGGATCGTAATCTCAAACGCGCAGGATTGGATTATCTCGAATATGCTTCCTTAGAACGACACATTGATTGGCAACATTTTATAAGCTCCATGAAACACTTAAACCGCCGCCTGTTGCTTTTAAGTACAAAAGCAAAAACATGCTATACGCAGATATGCTATCAAAGAAATGATGTTTTACTTTTTGGTCGTGAAACAGCTGGCGTTCCCGATTATGTTCATGAAGCGGCCGATTACACATTGAAAATTCCCATGCAACCACAGGCACGCTCTCTAAATCTCGCCATGAGCGTAGCCATAACAACAGGAGAAGCATTACGCCAAATTGGTTATCATGAAAGAACCTGTAATCTATAAAACACAGCAATTCCACTAAAATTTTTAATAGAACGATAAAAATACATAAAATATGGTTTTAAATAATTAAAAAATATTTTTTATAGCGTATAATAAGTAATTAAAAGCGCATACGTTTCAATAATACTTTTGGAATAACTTACAGAATTCCTGTAAAAAAACATAAATTATTACGAAAAACAATATACAATATATAAAAAACAGTTAGAGCGTATAATGCCTATCATTTTCCAACAATTAAGTGCTGATAAAATAAACATTTCTTAGTGCCCATCATATCCATTTCATATCACCACCTATAAATGATTAAATACTCCTCCTAGTAAAAATCCATTAGACATCCCCCTCTTCATGCTCATACAAAGTACAAACAGCTATCACTATTCTCTTTATTCGTTCTCATTTTCGAGAATCCTTATCTTTGAGATGGTTCATAAGAGACATTTTTCCTCTCTGTAATCATTTTTCCTCACTTGTGACATCTAAGGCAATAATTTTGATTGATGTAATATGAACAGGTTTGAAATAACCTTACAATATTTGGAGCTCTTGTTTCACATGAAAAATTACTATTATAAATTAATATGTTGACTTAAAAAATATAAACAACAGTGGGTTTGTAAACAGATATATTATAAATCAATTTTTTCTAATAGTGCATGACGATCCATTAAAAATCCGCTTTCAACCCATATCATTTCTAGCTCTTTAAGCTTTTTTCCTAAAAGTACACCTTTCGTAAAACCTTTCTTTATTAAATCGTTACCATTAATAGGAAAAGTTGGAATCTGCCATTTTTTGGCAAGTTGATGAAGCTTGACATAACCCTCTGCTTTTTGCAAAGCATCACTTTTTTCCAGATGATCAAGATGTGATGCAGCGACAGACAACGATAATTGATCTAAAACTGGCTGTCGTCCATGAAAATAAATCAGTTTTTGCACAAAATGATCAGAACAGTTTTGGTTTATTATTTCTAACTCTGCCCATTCTTTTAATCGCGTTCTTTCTTTATGGGAAAAATGCAAGCGCTGTGCCATTTCATGAAGACGTATGGGGTCAGGAGGAAGAAGGCTTTCTAGCCGTAATAATGGATCAACTTTCCAACCAAGAGTCTGTTCTGTCTTCACCAATGCGTGAATTGCATCAATGCCCCATCGTTCTGTTTCAGGAAAAATGAGTGCCAAAACTCTGCTTTGTCGCATCCATAAAAGAGCACGCGTTGGATCAAACGCCGCAAGAAGCTTTTTCATTTCTGCCCAAATACGTTCAGAAGAAAGTTTTTTTAAACCGTGTTTTAAACGAACACATGCCTTCAATCCTTGCACATCAGGTCGCCCTGCTCCATACCACGCAAAAAAGCGAAAAAACCGTAAAATACGCAAATAATCTTCGCAAATACGATCTTCTGCAACCCCAATAAAACGAACTGTTCGGCTAGCAATATCACTCAAACCTCCCACATCATCATAAAGGTTTCCAGCAGCATCACAATAAAGTGCATTTATCGTAAAATCCCGCCGTTCAGCATCTTTTTTCCAATCACGACCAAATGCCACTTTTGCATGACGACCATCTGTTTCAATATCGCAGCGAAGCGTTGTAACCTCATAAGAACATGAATGAGCAATTACTGTTATTGTACCAAAAGCAATCCCTGTAGGAATAGCTTTAAATCCTGCTTCTTCTACACGTGCAATAACCTGTTGCGGCAAACAGGTTGTTGCAATATCAATATCACTAATAGGCTGCCCTAGCAGTTGATTGCGCACTGCTCCCCCTACAATACGCGCCTCTTCCCCCTCCTCAGACAAAACACGAAGAAGTGTTTGAATATCACTTTGTTGTAACCACGCAACCTGTTTGAAGTTCTGTCTTATATTCACCCTTTAACCTTTCAAAAAAGTTGTCTTCACTGCTTTAAAGAACTCTCTTCATAAAACAAAATTTTTAAGACATCCCTTATAAAGCACGTCTATTCTTCCAAAGAAACTTTTCTCTTCTATACGAATATGAAAAAAAACGGCATATGATACTTCATTTCTTCTCATTTTCTGTTACAAACAATAAGATATCCATTATCATGCAGAGAAAATTACCATTTTTGCGACAAACGCCTTAAGGAAGAAATATGAGTCAACATGATCCATCATCCAATTCTATAAAAAAGGTCAATATCAATCATGAGGCTCAAGTCATTATTGATGATATTGATACGACACACAAAGAATTGGATATTTTACAACAAGAAATTGACAAAGTTATTTTTGGGCAAAATCAGGTAATCGAATATGCTTTAATCGCTATTTTTGCTGGTGGTCACGCCCTTCTTGTCGGTGCTCCAGGACTTGCAAAAACACGTCTTGTTGAAACATTGGGAACAGTCTTAGGACTTGATGAAAAACGCATCCAATTCACTCCTGACTTAATGCCATCGGATATTATTGGTTCTGAAATTATGGATTCCGATAAAGACGGTAAACGTTCTTTTCGATACATTCAAGGTCCTATTTTTACGCAACTTCTCATGGCCGATGAAATCAATCGTGCTTCCCCACGGACACAGTCAGCCCTTTTACAAGCTATGCAAGAATATCATGTCACTGTTGCAGGTACCCGTTATGATTTGCCACAACCTTTTCATGTTCTTGCAACGCAAAACCCTCTCGAACAAGAAGGGACATATCCACTTCCTGAAGCACAACTGGATCGCTTTTTGATGCAAATCGATATTGACTATCCTGACCTCACAACAGAGCGACGGATTATTTTAGAAACAACAAAAGAAAAAAAATCAAAGGCAAAACCAATTTTATCCGGCAAAAAATTGCAAAAAATTCAAAATATCGTTCGCAAAATGCCTCTTTCAGAAAATGTGATTGAAGCTATTTTAAAAATTGTCCGCTCATCTCGCCCTCATAAAGACAATAGCCTTGCTAATACTTATGTTTCTTGGGGACCTGGTCCACGGGCATCACAAGCCCTTTCACTTTGTGTTCGCGCCCGTGCTCTTTATTATGGACGCTTAGCCCCTTCACTTGATGATGTTGAAGCATTAGCCTATCCCGTATTACAACACCGCATGGCTCTTAATTTTTCTGCCCGTGCTGAAGATATAACCGTAAAAGATATTATCAATAACCTTGTGAAAGATGCTCTTTGAATGGCACTTGGCAAAAAAGTTTTACAAAAGCCTCCATTGTCGCTGGCAAATGAACTGCATAAGGATACTGGCAAAATGCCATATTTCCTTTTGCAAGCGCGTCATATCGCTAATACACTGATAACCGGATGGCACAGACAACGTAAAAGCGGTAATGGGGAAAACTTTTGGCAATTTCGTCCCTATATGGAAGGAGAATCCATTACCCGCATTGATTGGCGTCGCTCAGCGCGTGATGAAAATACGTATCTGCGCGAAAACGAATGGCAAATGACACAAACCGTTTGGCTTTGTCCTGATCAGAGCGCATCAATGCATTACTGTTCGCGCTTTTCTAAAATCTCTAAAGGTAATCATGCCATTATTCTTACCCTTACCTTGGCATCCCTTCTTGCACGCAATGGCGAACATATTGCTATTCCCAATTTAATGTCCCCCACAATGACATCCAATGTCGTAGAACGAATAGCCTTTGCTTTAGAAAATCATTCAGATGAAAATTCATTTCCGGATTTTTCAACGATTACACGCTTTTCACATGTCGTTATAATGAGTGATTTTCTCGACTATCCTGAAAAAATCATCCAACATTTAACCGTTTTAACTACAAAACAGGTGACAGCTCATTTAATTGAAATTTCTGATCCCGCAGAAGAAAGCTTTCCCTACACAGGTCACACAGAATTTTTGGATCCTGAAACGAAAGAGAAACATGTTTCCACTAAAGCAGAAGATCTTCGTAAGAGCTATTGTAAACTATATCACGCAAGGCGACAAGAATTGGTAAATTTTTGCGCACGCCAAGGATGGTCTTATCACGTTAGTACAACGGATCAACCTTTAACAGAGACCATTTTTCATCTTGCAAATACAATGAGCGACTCTCCATTGCAAAAAAGGAGGGCACTTTGAGTTTTGCTGCTCCCTTTCTGTTACTAGGGCTTTTGTTCCTACCGGTCATTTGGTGGCTGTTGCGGATAACTCCTCCATCTCCGCGCAAAGAGCTTTTTCCCCCTTTTCGCTTCTTACCCAAACCAACTCATCAACAAGAAACAGCAAAACATACACCTTGGTGGTTGCTCTTGTTGCGTTTAACCATAGCGGCACTCGTTATCATAGCTCTAGCACGCCCCACTTGGAATCAAAAACCAATCAGCTTTTCTGGATCTCAACCCCTTGCACTCATTATTGATAATGGTTGGGCTTCTGTAAAAGAATGGAAAAAGCGCATCTCTATCACTGAAATGCTTCTTGCACAGGCAGAAAAACAGCAAAAAAATATTTATCTTGTTGCAACGGCTGAAAATGATATCTCCAATATAGAGCCCCAACCAGCCAAGATTATAAAACAGCATTTAATGCATTTGCAACCGCGTCCTTGGCCTGTCAACCGTGTGCATGCCTTCAAAAAACTCAGCGAAATAACCAAAGGAAAACCTCTTGATATTGCTTATTTGAGTGATGGATTACGAACAAATGAAGATGAGCAAGCTTTTGCTCATCTTGAAGAATTAAAACCTAGAAAATTCTTGTGGTATTTGACTGATATTTCCGATTTAACCGGCATAACATCCATAGAAAATAACAATGGAAACATGGGCGCGCGTATTATCCGCTCAACAACACACAGCAACACTCCCGCTATACTCAGCCTCTACGATTCAAATAATCAACTTCTCGGTCAATTTACGAACAATTTCTCTGAAGGAGAAACAACAGCACTTGTTCCTTTTAATGTACCACTTGAACTACGCAATGATATCGCTTGGATAAAAATAAACAATCAAAACCATGCTGCTGCAACCTTCTTGGTAGACAGCCATAACAGGATAAGCCGTGTTGCTCTTCTCTCACCAGATACCAATGAAATGGCACAGCCTTTACTTGCTCCATTTTATTACATTATCAAAGCCTTACAAGGTCATACACAGCTTATAACAGCCGGTGGAAGAGAACTTTCAACGGATATTGATCATTTGCTTAAACAAAATCCATCTGTTTTGATTATGGGTGACATTGTTAACATGCCCCCAAAAGCAGAAAAAAAACTTTCTGATTTTGTGAATAAAGGGGGAACACTCATCCGCTTTGCAGGAGAAAAACTCAGTGGCGCAGAACATTACGATAACCTTCTTCCGATACCACTACGCCCAGGTCAACGTTCCCTTGGAAGTATTATGTCTTGGACAAAACCACAAAAGCTTGCCCCTTTTGCAAAAAATAGCTTTTTCTTTGATCTTCCTTTTCCAAAAGATGTCACTGTCTCGCGCCAAATCCTCGCAGAACCAACCCCAGATCTTTTTGAAAAAACGTGGCTTAGCCTTTCGGACGGAACTCCTCTTATTACCGCAGCAAAACGTGGTAAAGGAACCCTCATTCTCATTCATGTTGCTCCTGACCCAACATGGTCTAATCTTCCTCTTTCTGGCTTTTTTGCACAAATGCTGCAAAAATTAATCACATTAGGTTCTAACGAAAACACAAACCTAACACACAGAGAAAAAAGAACCGTGGTACAAAGCCCTTGGCGAACTATAGCCGTTGACGGACAATTACAAGTACCACCCTCTGATGTTGTTCCTTTGATCTTTGACTCTCAAAATCCACCCCATCCTTCCTACCATACTCCCCCAGGACTTTATGGTGTCAAAAACAATTTTTATGCACTCAATCTCTTAACTCATTCGTCGCACTTGATGAAACAATCATCATTGCCAACTTCTCTTAATAAAAGCCCTTTATCTTACGATACAAAAGAAAAAAATCTTATTGGTCCACTTTTAGGATTAGCCATCTTATTATTCGCCTTTGACAATTTTCTCATTTTATGGATGGGAGATATTTTTTCTTTCATGAAACGGCGTAATATGTTTCTCCTCCCCTTTATAAGTCTTATTGCCTTGTTTTCATATGATCCAACTCTTCATGCACAAACGAAAGAAAACCATCATGATAGTGTACAAGCTGCCGGCGCAACACATCTTGCCTATGTTATAACCAATAATCATGAAATTGATACAACGAGTAAAAGTGGTCTAGAAGCGTTAAGTCAATTTATCGCAGAGCGCACAATGCTTACCCTCGGCTCTGTTACAGCACTTGATCTCGATAAAGATGAACTCTCTTTTTATCCTCTTATTTACTGGCCAATTGATGTTAAAAGTCCTATACCAACCCCCAAAAGCCTTGAAAAAATAAATAACTTTATGAAACATGGGGGAACAATTTTATTTGACACGCGCGATCAGATAAAGAGCAATCTTAATCTTGAAGGAGATGCCACTCCAGAAACGCAAAGATTACGAGATATCTTAAAAGAGTTAAATATTCCATCCATTGAGCCAGCATCAACAGATCATGTTGTTGCACGTTCTTTTTATATTATGCCAGATTTTCCAGGTCTCTACCGTGGTTCACCTTTATGGATTGAATCCTCCTCAACAAACAAAAAAAATAAAAATTCTCTTGCCAGCGGCGATAATGTAAGTTCTCTTCTCATTACTGCCAATAACTTTGCCGGTGCTTGGGCACTCGATGAAAAAGGGACATGGAAATATCCCCTTGTTCCCAATGATCCCATGCAACGTCTATGGGCATTTCGTGCAGGTTTAAATATTGTCCTTTATGTTCTTACAGGAAACTATAAAGCGGATCAAGTTCATGTTCCAGCACTCTTGGAACGCTTTAAAAGAGAAAGAAGGCAATGATATCATTTTTCACTTTTCAGCCTTTTTTACCACTCATTTGGATTCTGTTCTTAAGTGGAATATCGATTCTTTTTGTCGTTGTTGGTCTTGTTACGCAACGGCAAGGTTCTTTATTTCGTCTGATGGCATTAAGCGCCCTCATCCTTGCTTTGCTCAATCCAATGATCATAAAAGAACAGCGCGAACCACTGAAAAGCACAGTGGGAATTGTTATTGACCGCAGCAAAAGCCAAACATTTGGAACACGTACAAACGACAGTGATGAAGCGCGCGCGCAATTAACTCAAGCATTGGCGCATTATCCACAATTTGAACCACGCTTTATTGAAGCTGGAAAACTTGCTGATAATCAGTATGCGCCCTCAACGAATTTGTTTGAGGCTTTAACACAAGCAGTATCTGATGTACCGCTCTCTCGTTATGCAGGAACCATTTTTATCACCGATGGACAAGTGCATGACATTCCTGACCTATCAGACCTTCATCATGAAGCCCCTCTCAATGCCCTGATTACAGGGCACTCAGAGGAATTTGATCGCCAAATTAAGTTTATCTCTCCTCCACGATTTGCCCTTGTCAACAAACCACAAACGCTCTCCATTTTGGTAGAAGATAAAGGCCCCACCAAAAAAACAATACCACAGAAAGCAAATATTACATTAAGCGTCAATGGACAAGACATTGGCCATTATTCTGTGACTCCTGGCGTGATTTTTCAAACTGAAATTACCCTTCCTCATGCTGAAAAAAATATTATCCAAGTTATAACCGATCCACACAAAGGTGAACTAAGCTTTGAAAACAACCGCGCCATAACAATTATTGAAGGAATCAGAGAAAATTTACGCGTTCTTCTTATTTCAGGTGCTCCTTATAATGGAGAACGGACATGGCGAGACCTTTTGAAAGGTGACTCCAATATTGATCTTGTTCACTTTACTATTTTGCGTCCTCCCACCAAAGCAGATAATACGCCCTCAAGCCAATTATCCTTAGTGGTCTTTCCCACAAGAAAACTCTTTGTTGAAGAAATTAATAACTTTGATCTCATCATCCTTGATGGCTACCAGCACTCTACTGTTCTCCCCTTAATCTATTATGATTATATCGCCCAATATGTACAAAAGGGGGGGGCATTGTTGATGGTAACAGGACCTGAATTTGCCCAAAAAAACTCACTTGCGAAAACACCTTTAATAAGCATTTTACCGGCATTACCTAATGGAACTATTATTGAAAAACCTTTTCGCCCCACATTAACCAAAGAAGGTGAGCGCCATCCTGTCACAAGAGGTCTTGCAACACTTAACCTTCCAGCTTCTCAATGGGGGCAATGGTTGAGACAAATTGCTATTCAAAACATAAATAACGGAATCGCCCTCATGAAAGGAGCCGATGAGCAACCACTTTTACTTCTCTCGCATGTTGATAAAGGACGTGTAGGCATGTTGCTTTCTGATGAAAGTTGGCTTTGGGCTCGAGGTTTCGAAGGCGGCGGTCCTTATGCTGCTCTTTATCGACGAATTGCTCATTGGCTCATGAAAGAACCAGAACTTGAAGAAGAAAAATTAAGTGCGACCAGCAGCCATCATCATTTAACAATTCGCCGCCAAACTCTAAAAGACCATCCAGAACCCGCTGAAATAATCTTTCCCTCTGGAAAAAAAGAAAATATTACTCTGACCAAAGATCAAGAAGGCCTTTTTACTGCAACTGTGACCACTGATGAGACAGGAATTTTTACCATTAAAAATGGCGATTTAACAATACTTTCTTCTGTAGGGATGCTCGATAATCTTGAGTTGTTGGACTTGACTTCAACACAAGAAAAACTAGCCCCCATTATTAAGCACACAGGCGGCTACATCGGACGTTTACACCCTGAGGGAAAAGAAAACATTCATCTTCCTCCATTCAAGCTGATTCAATCAAAAACAAGTCCGTCCTCTTCCCCAGCACATTCAATTGTTCTGAAAGAAGCAACAGAAACCCGTTTAATCAATACCTTTTATTTTTCGATATTTTCTGGTTTTTTTGCATTGCTTGCTTGCCTTTTACTGTTGAGCAGCATGTGGTATTATGAAGGACGTTAAAAGGTTTGAGATTTCGTATAATAGTTTTAAAATTCAGCTTATCTTTTTACGTATTTACTTGTCTTTTATAATTAGATAACGTATTGATTTATAACTAAAAATACAGTATAATTCTCCTTATTTCAAATATCCTCATATTAAAAAAATAAAAAACATTCTCTTGCGTATTATTAGAAGAGATGCTGTATGGATAGAAACCATCGAAGAAAAGAATGAAATACCTCTTATGAATCCTTCTAAAGCAAGGATTTTCATAAAATTGGAGGAAAATAGTATGATGGTTTTTATTTGCACCTTGTATAAGCGTAGAGATGGTAGTGTACAGTAAGCCCTATATACTTCACAGAAGCTTTCTATTATAGCATCGAATACCGGTCGTGAAATTAGCTCAAACGCATTGAGAAATGTTTTTTTACAAATATGTGAATGTACAACACAATGATATTCTATTGGGGATATTCTATTTGGAACATTCCGCTTGAGGCGTTCTTTTTTGCAAGCTAATTTTTATTTTACAATCTTTCTTGCCTTTAAGCACTAACTTATCTTATGTTTATTCTTTAAATCGTTTTTAATACTCTACGAGCTTTTATGTTTTATCTTGCCCATATATCGGATGTACATCTTTCACCTCTCCCGCAACCTTCCCTCTTCGAACTTTCTGGGAAACGTCTTACCGGTTATCTGAATTGGCAAAAAAAACGTAAGAGTCAGATGGCAACAGACGTCCTAGAAACTTTAATAGATGCCTTGAACAAAACAAAACCTGATCACCTTGTGATCTCTGGTGATCTTGTAAATCTTGCTCTCGATAAGGAATTTGAACAAGCACGTCGTTGGCTACTTAACTTAGGACAACCTCAAGATATTTCTTTGACATTTGGAAATCACGATGCCTATGTCCGCGGCGCTTTCCAAAAAGCATGCACTCTCTTTAAACCTTGGATTACAGGTGACATCCCTCAAAAAAGCGTCTTTCCTTATATGCGCATTCGCAAAGATGTTGCCATCATAGCAGCTTCTTCAGCCATTGCGACACTGCCTTTTCAAGCTTCTGGTTATTTTGGTAAAATGCAAGCGCAAACTTTACCGCTCTTTTTAAAAGAAGCAGCACAGCGCAACCTTTTTCGTGTCGTCATGATTCACCATCCCCCTTTTCCCAATGCAACATCTTGGCATAAAAAACTACGGGATATAAAACGTTTTCTAAACGTTATCAAATATCACGGTTGTGAACTTATTCTTCACGGACATACTCATTTACCCACATTGAATTACATTGAAGGACCAATTAAAAAAATTCCTATTGTTGGTGTTCCTTCCGCATCACAAGCTTTTGGTGATAAAAAACCACCCGCAGGCTTTAATTTATTTTCCATTGAACGCTTACAAAATCAATGGCATTGCCAATTACAACGTTATAGCATTATCAACCCCAAAAACGAGATTGCATGTACTGAAACAATTAATCTTTAAACACCTTCATAGTTGCCAAAACAACCAAAAACGAAAATATTTTTATTTCACATCCCTTTGGAAATCATAATTCTTATTTCCCTTTTTCTCCTTAAAAGACAAAGTTTCACCTTCTCTGTTAATAGATCAATTTTTCTCAGAGAATTCCATCTGCTGCCCCACTTATGTAACGAGCTTTTTACAAACTTATTGGTTTTCTTCCTTCCCGCCCTAAAGGACGAAAATTCTACCCCATCTGATTTATAAATAATCCGGATTCTTGTCGCATGGGTTCCAGCTGCTAATTGCGCATGTGATTTACTTCACAAAGCTCTACACATAAACCCTGCTTTAAATTTCATCATACACTCCTCCAAAAGCATCTAATGCGTAAAATCCTTATAATATTACAATGATGATATTTTATAGAATAATAGAGAAGCTCATTCAGCTTCTATACCTGAAAATAGATGACTAAAAAAGCCAAATAATAACTAAAGTATATAATTTCAATAACCCAACCTACTTGTGATTTATAAACAAATAATGTTGATTGATTTATCGTAAATAGATTTGAAATAATCCCTTACTATTTCACTTGATATTTATTATCGTACATTTAAAAAAATATAAAAAATAATAGATTATATTTCGATAACAGATATAGGTAATAATGTTTTTTATGTCTCGATAAATTCCTAATTTGCTATCTATTTTTTCCTATAAATAAATTTATAATACTCTTTATAATTATTTTATTATTATAAATTATTATTTATAATATCACATAAAATATCTAATAATAAAAATTATAATATGAATTTTTATTATTATTGAGTTATATTGCGGATGTAATTTTATGTGCTTTAGAATTTTTTTGCGATCTTTTTGTTATTAAATAAAATATTTTACGATAACGCAAAACAGAAAAGTCGATTGTATCAGAGGTCTTTCAAATAAAACAAAACGCCATTAAGTTGCCAATTCATGTGTTGGTTTAAAAAAGCATCTTTTACAGCACCCAAACTCATTTCCCGACGGCACCTATGAATGATGTAATGATAAGTCCATTTAGCATCACCATCTTTACGTTTATGGAAAAGCAAGCTAGTATCAAATCTCACACTTTGCCAATCCCCAATGTAGCGACAGCTTTTGGCACTTAAGATGATTCATAAGAGGCATTTTTATTCTTTCTTTAATGTTGTTTATCTCACTGCTCTCCCTCCTTTTGACGTACAAAAGACGCGGTTTTGATTGGTCAACATGGTATAGGTTTAAAATGAGAAAATCTTATGATCCTTGGATCTCTCACTCAACATGACAAAAAGTAAATTATATTTATAAATCAACGTATTGTTCGAATAAAATAGTAGCTCTTTTGAGTGAAGAATATTTTCCAGCGCATATCTGAAAAATAAAAGCCTCATTCGAAAATGAGACTTTTGAATTGTTTAATTCTGCAAAAAATTAAAATTTATAAGCTACACCCACACGGAAATCATTTGTTTTGTAGCCCATTTCAAATTTATCCTGTATGAACTTCTTTTTGCCAAAATCTGAATAACGATATTCTGCACGCACAATAACATTATCAGTCATTGCAAAATCAATACCACCTCCAAGGGTGTAACCAATCATGGTCTTTTTTTCATCATGCAACCAATCAGAAAAATCAACTTCTCCATTTTTGCTATCAGTAACTAACCCAAAAATATTCTGAAGCTGCGTATAAGCAACCCCTCCGGAAATATAAGGCATCATACGCTCAATCGCAAAACCAACTCTCACCCGTGTAGCACCAGCCCATTTTTGTTTTAAGGTATGACGTACAGCTTTAATACGCCTTGTTGAATCATTCTCATGCAAATCTCTTGTTAGACTTTTTTCTTCTGTAGGTTGTGGTTTTTCTTCAGTTGGACTTTTTTCCGGTAGATCGACATCTTTAGAATCCTTTTTACCAGACCACATAATATCCGTATCAATACCTATAATAAAACTATTATCGATATCAATATTGGAACCTGCATAAACTCCCCCTATAAAACCAGAAAGTTTAGGTAAATTCTCCTTTCCAATTGGATTCCATATCCTTGTCTCATCTTTTAAATAACTTGCAGTTGTTTTACCTGAAAAGTTACCAATCTGTCCTCCAAGATAAAATCCTGTCCAAGAAAAAGCAGGCGCTGCAATAACAGGAACAGGCTGTTCAGGAATAGCGATATCCGACGCCTGTACTACAGAAATTGAAATTAAAGAAAATATAGATGTTGAGGCTAAATACTTTGTAATCATAATTGCTCCCCTAAAAGCTAATGTGATACATAAATAATAATAAATCGTTTCACACTTTTTTCAAAAAATCTATAGCAAAAATGACACAGTTGAAAAATTAAAATCTTATTTATAATTTCCTAAAACTATTAATCTATAGTAGCTTTTATAGCTTCATATTGATCATTATTATCCAGAATTATATAAATAATTATAATATCAATTTTTTGAAAAGAATGAGATAAGGCTCATAAAGCATATCATTCACTAAACTAGTCACTCATCGCTTTTTGTATAAAGAATAATACCTAGAATAGCACATTTAACAGAGAAATTTTTTCATCACACTTGAAAAACCACTAGAGAACTTCACTCTAACCCTCTCAAACGTGTAATGAAATAAAAGACAAAAATTAATATATAAAAATGGAATTAATAATTTTTATTATTCTTATAGAATTATTTTAATGTTTCATGATTTTTGTAAAAACTGAACAGACCAATTGCCCAGTTTCTGCAATTAATTTTTCAACACGAAGCAAATCAGGTTCCCCAACACTATTTAACAAAAGGTCACTTAATCCAGGTGGCATGTCATTGGGATCAAGAGAATCATTTAAGCAAAGCCGTATAATTTGACTCAAATTTGTATAAAGACGATAGGCATAATGTAAATCAGCAATACATGACTGATTAAGAAAACTGTTTGGTAAGTGATCTAAAATATCCGCTGTCGTCGCTCCAATTTGAAACTCAATGACATGCGTAATAAGAGAAAATTGAGCAATAAACTCCAAATCCATAATGCCACCAGACATCGTTTTTAAATCCCATTGATTTTTTGGCGGCTTTTCTTTTGCAATCAAGGAACGCATTTCACACACTTCTTTTGCAACTTCCTTCTTATCACGAGAAATAGCAATAATTGCACACACTTCATTTTCTAGCTTTTGTAAAAAATCAGGATCTCCTGCAATGCCTCGAGCCCTTGTTAAAGCAAGATATTCCCATATCCATGCTTCTTGGCGATAATACTTTTTAAAAAATGGAAAAGAAACAGCAATAGGTCCTTTATTGCCTAACGGCCGTAACCTTAAATCAACGACATAAAGAACACCTTGGCTTGTAAGAGTGGATAAAGCAGAAACGAGGCGCTGTGCTAAACGCGTATAATATTGAGAAATATAAAGAGGCTTTTCTCCATCAGATATTTCTGCATCATCATCATGTTCATAAAGCAAAACGAGGTCAACATCGGAATCTGCTGTTAATTCACGACTTCCAAGTTTCCCCATACCCAATATGCCAACACGCCCCCCTTTAATACGACCATGAAGACGAGAAAATTCCTCTTGAACGGTAGCAAATGTTTTTGTAATCATAAGATCAGCAAGTGCAGTAAAAGCAAAACCCGCTCTTTCTCCTGTAATTGCACCATTCAAAATTCGAATACCAATCAAAAAACGTTGTTCATCTGCAAAAATCCTTAAATGGTCAAGAATCTCCTCATAAGAAAGAACATTTTCAAGAAAATATTCAAGCCGTTTTTCTAAATACGTTTTTGTTGGTAATTCTGAAAGAATATTTGGGTCTAACATTCCATCAAAAACGTGGGATCTGCGTGTAATAATTTCTGCAAGACGTGGAGCAGCACCCATAATAAGGACAAGCATATCCAAAAGAGAGGGATTAGACTGCAAAAGACTAAAAAGCTGAATTCCTGAAGGTAAGCCCTGTAAAAAACCATCAAAACGCAACATCGCCTCATCAGCTCGTTTTGTCCCACCAAAAGCTTTCAAAAGAGCTGGTGTTAATTCCGTTAATCTCTCGCGTGCTTCGGCTGATTGCGTTGCTTTATAACGACCAAAATGGAGCGTGCGCATAATACGACAAATATCACTTGCTCTTTCGAAGCCTAAACGGCTTAACGTTATTAATGTCTCCGGATCATCTTCTTCACCGGTAAAAACTAAATTACCAATTTCTAAACCAAGTTCTTGCTCATTCTCAAACAGTGCTGCATAATGTTTTTCAACAACCTGAAGTGTTTTTAATAAATCACGGATAAAACTGCTACTGTCTTGATAACCCATTAAATAGGCAACACTTGTGAATTGAGCAGTATCATTTGGAAGAAGATGTGTTTGTTCATCGAAAAGCATTTGAATACGATGTTCCACATTTCGAAGAAAAGCATAACTTTTTATAAGGCTATTTCTCGTTTTCTCACTGATCCAACCAAGCGTGTGAAGTTCTGCTAACATTGCAACTGTCTGACGTCCACGTAATTGAGGAAAACGTCCACCAGCAATGAGTTGCTGTGTCTGAACAAAAAACTCAATCTCACGAATACCACCACGACCTAACTTTATATTATGCCCATAAGCTGCAATTTGACCGTAATTTTTATGCGCATGAATTTGACGTTTGATCGAATGAATATCAGCAATAGCAGCGTAATCTAAATATTTCCGCCATACATAGGGAAAAAGCTCTTTGAGAAAGTTAAAACCTGCCCTCTTATCACCAGCAACTGGACGTGCTTTAATCATGGCTGCTCGTTCCCAATTTTGCCCACGCCCTTCGTAATAACGCAATGCAGTCCTTACTGGTAAGGCCAAAGGGGTTGAACCTGGATCTGGACGAAGACGAAAATCAAGACGAAAAACATATCCTTCCGCAGTGCGTTCTTGAATGATACGGATTAATCGGCGTACCATTTTAGAAAATACGTCAACACTTTCAGAAAGATTACCAATATGAGGTGATGTTTCATCAATGAAAACAATAAGATCAATATCAGAAGAATAATTAAGTTCCCCTGCTCCTAACTTTCCCATCCCTAAAATAATTAAACCACAGTCTTTTTCTGGATTCTCACGGCTTAATAAATTGATCTTACCATGATCATGCGCTTCTCTTAATAGAAAACGTAGTGCTACACTTAATGCTGCTTCGCCCAAACGTGTCAACCAAGCACATGAAACTTCGTAAGTAAAAACACCTCCCAAATCAGCTAAAGCAATGAGAACATGCGCTTCTCGTTTTTTGCGCCTTAAAGCAGCCATCAATGAAGTTTCATTTATAGTTTCATCCTTATCGATAGCCGTAATATCATCTATAATTTCGCTCAGCCTTGTTTCTACATCAACATTTAATAAAGCACTAAGATATGATGGATTGGCAATTAAAACCTCACGCAAAAAAGGAGATAAGGTCATAACCGAACTGATAAAATCAATCTGCGTTCCACTCTCTGAAATGATGGAAATAAGCGATTCTAAACCTTCTTTCCTTGCTTGTTCTTCCATGTCTTTTAACCATTGGGAACTACTTTTATCGAGAGGGCATAAAGGGAGAAGCTGTGTTTTTAAAAAAGCTTGTTTCGTCTGCGCTCCCTTGAAAAGCATTTTGCTTTCCTTTCTACTGCTTTATACTTTTAAAATAGTTGTTACGTATGAAAAGAGAAAAGTGAAGAAAAATATCTTTAAGGAAATAACAAAACAGCCCTAAGCCCTGGATTTGCATTTTCAAGTAACAATTCACCCCCGTGAAGCTTCATAACTGCTTTTGCTATACTTAACCCAATCCCAAACCCAGGTTGTGTGCGGCTTTCTTCAAGACGAACAAATCGTTCTGTCACTTTTTCACGTTTATCCTCTGCTATTCCTGGTCCATTATCGCTCACAACAACTAATAAATGTTCATCACGATATTCCATTGATAAGCAAACCTCCGCTTTCCTTTCACCTTTAGACGCATATTTAATGGCATTATCTATAAGATTAAAAATTGATTGTGCAACAAGCTCACGATTCAACTTAAGCTCTTTATCAAATATATTCCCCAACCGAAGTAAAACACCTGACTCTTCAGCAAAAGGTTCGTAAATCTCAACAGCATCCTCAAGGATCAGTTTCATATTCATCATTTCAAGATGCTCAATTGCACTGCTGGCCTCAATACGTGAAATCATTAAAATTGCATTGAACGTACAAATAAGTTGATCTGATTCTGCAATAACCCTATCAAGGACCTGACGATATTCAAGCTTTGTCTTATTTCCTGAAAGCGCTTCTTCAGCACGATTTCTAAGACGCGTTAACGGCGTTTTCAGGTCATGAGCAATATTATCTGATACTTGACGTAAACCAATATTTAACTCTTCAATGCGGTCTAACATAACATTAAGATTGGTTGACAATCGATCAAACTCATCCCCTACTCCAGAGACAGGTAAACGCCCACTGAAGTCACCATCCATCAAGCGCTGTGATGCAGCCGTTACATGATCAATCCTTTGTAAAGCTCTCCTGCCAACAAAAAACCATATGAGTAAAGCGCCTCCAACCATTGCAGCAAGTGCAATGATCACAGCTTTACGAATAACCACTGCAAAACGTTCTGGCTCATCCAAATCACGTCCTATAAGAATCTTCATAGCATTAGGCAAATCAACAATAACCGCCAAAGCGCGATGTTCACTTGTTTTGCCATGTTCTCCAAAACGGGAATACAAAAAAGAGGTAGAAATAAAACCACTCTGATTCAAAAGACCTAATTCAATACGTGCTACATTTCCTGCTAAAATACGCCCCATAGAATCTGTAACAAGATAAAGAAATGCTCCTGGTTGTCTTGAACGATAATCAATAGTGCGCATTAATAAGGATAATCCCCCATAATTATAAGCATTTTCAATATACTTTAATTCTTCATGTAAAGCCTGTTCAGTTTGCTCTGTTAACAATGAAGCAGAAAATGCCGTCATATAAATAGAAAGTCCTGTTGCCACCAATCCAAACAATAAAATGTAAAGTGCTGAAAGCCTTAGCGCTGTCGTGCGCATTATATTAATCAAACGATTCATGCTTTGTTATCTGGTACTTTCAGCATATATCCAGCTCCACGCACTGTATGAAGAAGGGGAACATCAAAATCTTTTTCAATTTTGGCTCTCAAACGGGAGATATGGACATCAATGACATTCGTTTGTGGATCAAAATGGTAATTCCAAACATTTTCCAAAAGCATAGTGCGTGTAACAACCTGCCCGGCATAACGCATCAAATATTCAAGTAAACGAAACTCTCGTGGTTGCAATAGAATGTTTCTATCACCTCGTTTTACCGTATGTGCTAGCCGATCAAGCTCAAGATTACCTACACAGTAAACAGTTTCTGCTTCTTTAGGATTTTTCCGCCGTTGTAAAACTTCAACACGCGCAAGAAGTTCAGAAAAAGCATAAGGCTTTGTCAAATAATCATCTCCCCCTGCACGCAGCCCCGTTACACGATCATTAACTTGCCCTAAAGCAGACAGGATAAGAACCGGTGTTTCATTGCCTTTAGCGCGCAATTCAGCAATAATAGAAAGACCATCACGATGTAAAAGCATTCGGTCAACAACCATAACGTCATAATTTTCCGTGGTTGCTAAAGCATATCCCGTATCCCCATCATAAGCAACATCAACGGAATGCCCTACTTCCAAAAAAGCTTTTTCGAGATAATGCCCCGTCTCATGATCATCTTCAATAACGAGTATCTTCATAAAACGTATCTCCATTATTTTATTATGTTGTAGGACAAATATTTAATAAACATTTGTCCTACAAACTAAAGCCTTACTTTTTGAAAATTGGAAGAGCAACAAAACGATTTTGATCATTTGTCCGCACTTGTAAGAGTATAGCCTTTCGTCCTAACTGCTGAGCATTTTTGATTGTGTTAATAATATCAGAGACTCGTTTAACCGGTTTATTATTTACTGTCACAATGACATCACCAGGGCGTATCCCTTTATCTGCAGCATCTGAATCGGTATCGACATCCGTTACGACAACCCCTACACCATCATCAGAAGGCATAACAATCAGACCATAATCTTCCAATGTTTCATCTAAATCACTCTGTCCATTTGAATATTTTGAAGTCTCTTTCTTACTTTCATCTTCAGACATTGAAGCGAGTTTAACCTTGATGCTCTCCTCCTTACCTGATCTCCAAATCCCTATGGTTACCATTTCTCCTGGTTTAATATTTGCAATACGTTTCGCCAGCTCACGCGCATCAGCAATTTTTTCATTATTCACTGAAATAATTACATCACCCGCTTTAATACCAGCCTTTTCTGCCGGTCCTTTTAACGGATCAGTAACCAAAGCACCTTTGGCTTCTTTCAAACCTATTGAATCGGAAATCTCCTTTGTTACCGGCTGAATCTGAACACCTAACCAACCACGTTGAACTGAACCTTTTTCAATAAGTTGTTGTACAACCTGTTTTACAGTCGCAGCCGGAATAGCAAAAGCAATCCCAACATTTCCTCCAGAAGGAGAAAAAATTGCTGTATTAACCCCAACAACCTTTCCATTAAGATCAAACGTTGGACCACCAGAGTTTCCTCTATTAACAGCAGCATCAATCTGAATAAAATCATCGTACACACCAGTGCCAATATCACGTCCACGTGCAGAAACAATACCTGCTGTCACAGTTCCACCAAGACCAAATGGATTCCCAATGGCAACAACCCAATCCCCAACACGAAGCTTTGAATCATCACCAAAATCAACATAGGAAAATTTTCTTTTATCATTCACTTTTAGTACGGCAAGATCGGTTTTGGGGTCTTTCCCAATGAGCTTTGCATTCAATTCTGTACCATCATCAAGAACAACAGTATAACTTGTTCCATCAGAAATCACATGATCATTGGTCACAATGTAACCATCAGATGAAATAAAAAAACCCGATCCAAAAGCAACAGGACGGAGTCTCTGCGATTGGTGCGGAAATTTATTTTTAGGTTTATCAAAATCATAAAACTCTTTAAAAAATCTTTTTAAAGGATGCTGATCTGGTAATTGATCAAGTCCTGGACCACTAAAAAAGTTGCTAAAGAACCTATCTTCTTTCTTTTTATTGCTCTTTACTTGTACTGCTACAACGGCTGGTTTCACTTGAGCAACAATATCGGCAAATCCCTGTTGTTGCATTAACGAAGTAAATACAGAACTTGCATGAGCCTTTGTCATCCACAAGCTTGATGTACATCCACTAAAAAACAGTGCACTTTCCAATATCGCAGAAAAACTCACTGCGACAAATGTTTTAAAGAAAGCCTTTTTAACCATTTACTCTATGCTCCTATTCAATCATACCTTTATTCCAATTCCGACCACTTATAAAATACCAGACCTTACCGTTTTCTGTCTAAATTATTAAAGTTTTGTAAGGTTTCAGTATTCCCTAATATAATTACAATAAGATTGTATGCTCATTGCAAATGATCTGATTTCTTTTATGTAACATCTTTTTTAATGCAATGACATTTTTGACTGTTCTTTTTCATTCACATAACGCATGATTATTCCGTTTGAAGTGGAAAAATATGATACTTATGCCAATGATAATAATGATCAAAGGCGAGAACCATAAAAACCAAGTTATTTTATTCAATGGTGGCTTCAAGAGAATAAATTCACCATATCGCTCAACAAGAAAGTCAGTGACTTGCTGATTACTATAGCCCATTTTTAGCCTTTCCCGAATTAAAAGCCGTAAATCACGTGCTAAAGCAGCATCTGAATCATCAATTGATTGATTTTGACAAACCGGACAACGTAAATGCGATGAAATATGGCGTGCTCGCGCTTCAAGAATCTTATCCTTTAAAATCTCATCCGGCTCTACTGCTATTGCTAATTGAAAAGGAAACGTTGCAATTAAAAAAAATACAATCCAAAGAATTTTTTTCATCTCAATGTCTTTTCCAAAAATTTAAAGCAAGCACTACCCTATTGTACATGCCAATGCGAAACCAATACCCCAGAAGAGAAAGACATCCCCCCATAGCCATCATGAATGCCCCTAACCAAATACATATTACATAAGGCTTCCACCATACGTGCACAACAAGACCCCGATTATCGATATGTCCCGGTACAATATATAGCTGCGATAAGCCATGATTTTTCAGACCAACTTCTGTTGTTGATGTATTTTGACTTGAGTAAAATCGCTTTGAGGCTGTTACATGACCCACAATGTTTTTATTTTCATATATTTTAAAATAAAACTCCATTGTCGAATAATTCGAACCAACACCATCATACACTGCATCAAAATGAAGCGTTTTATCCGCTATCGTCACCCTATCCCCTATGTTCATGATTAAAATACGTTCTTGCCCAAAACTTGCCACACAAACAATACCAAATAGTGTAACGCCTAATCCCATATGTGCTATTGCTGCACCAAAAGTAGACCATGGCAATCCAAGAAATCTCTTAACGCGTACTGAAAAAGCTCTCTTGCCATATCCACTCTTTCCCCATAGATCCGCTAAACTGCCTAAAAAAACAAACGCTGAAAGCCCAATCCCTAAAACTGCAAAAATATCACGCACAGATGCCGCATAGAATATTATAAAACAGACGATACCAACGAATACAAAAACAAACCATAACCGTTCAAAAACTGCAAGAAAATCACCGCGTTTCCATGCCATCATTGTCCCAAACGGAACAAACAACAACAGCAAAACCATTAGCGGTCCACAGGTAAGGTTAAAAAAAGCAGCCCCTACAGAAATTTTTTGCCCAGTTAATATCTCAATAAAATAAGGATAAAGCGTACCAATCAATACTGTTGCTGTTATTGTTGTAAGTAACAAATTATTTAAAACAATAAACCCTTCACGTGAAATTGGTTGAAAAAATCTTTCTGTTTTTAAAATAGGGGTGCGCAAAGCAAAAAGAAAAAAAGCCGCTCCTGTAAAAAAAAAGAAAAGCGCAAGCATTGCCTGCCCCCGTGCTGGATCAACAGCAAAACTATGAACAGAAATTAAAAGCCCAGAACGCACAAGAAAAGTTCCCATCAGAGAAAGGGAAAAAGTAAGCAGCGCTAAAAACAAAGTCCAACTTTTCAATATTTCTCGTTTTTCGAGAACAAGAGCAGAATGTAAAAGAGCCGTTCCTGAAAGCCAAGGCATAAACGAAACATTTTCAACAGGATCCCAAAACCAATAGCCGCCCCATCCTAGCTCATAATAAGCCCAATAGGAGCCAACCATAATACCCAATGTCAAAAAACACCAAGAAAGTAAAAGCCACGGACGAATTCCACGCGCCCAAATTCTATCAACATGTCCCATAATCAATGCCGCAACGGCAAAAGAAAAACAAAGTGAAAAACCAACATAACCTAAATAAAGTAGCGGTGGATGAATTGCTAATGCGATATCTTGTAAAAGAGGATTGAGACCATTTCCCTGCAATGCTGGTGGATTCACGCGTAAAAATGGATTGGATACAAAAAGAATAAATAAAAGAAAAGCAGTTGTAATCCAACTTTGGCAAATTAAAACAAGCGTCTTAAAATCTTCTGGCAAATGTTGGCTAAAAAAAGCCATCAATGCGCTAAAAAAAGCAAGACTTAAAACCCATAACAACATAGAGCCTTCGTGATTTCCCCAAACACCTGTAATTTTATAGAGCATCGGTTTTTCTGAATGAGAATTCTCAACAACGTTCAAAACAGAAAAATCAGATACGACATAAGCATAAATTATCACTAAAAAAGATAAAAGTAGTAATGTAAAAGTGATATATGTTAGAGGAACAGCTGTTTGCATTAACAAACGCTCTCTCCACCAAAAACCTAAAGCAGGTAAAAACGCCCCTAATAAGCTTACTGAAAATGCTGCAGCTAAAAAAATATGACCCAGTTCGACAAGCACAATCGAATTATTTCTCCATAATGTAATGTTTTTTCAAACGATCAGCTGTTTCTTTAGGCATATAAGTTTCATCATGTTTTGCTAAAATACGCATCCCTATAAAAAAGCCCTGTTTATCGAAATGCCCTTCTACAATCACCCCCTGACCTTCACGAAAAAGATCCGGTAAGGCACCATTGAAAACCACTTTTTCATGTTTTTTGTTATCCGTTACAAAAAAAATAACTCCTCTCTCTCCAACATATTGAACGGTTCCCTTTTCAACAAAGCCACCCAAACGCAAAGGGCGCTCCGTTAAAATATCTTCTCTTGTAATTTCAGAGGGCATTCTAAAAAAACTGACCGCATGACGCATTGCATACACTATGAGACTTGCTGCAATTGTCATAACCAAACAACATAATAATATGATCAGTAAGCGCCTTTTTTTTCGCTGCTCTAAAATAACCTTCCATGAGGCAGAACTCTTTAAAGATTGACTGTTCATAGACACTCTGCGAAAAAAGTTTAAATACGTTATAATTAAGTATCAATATTTTATTTTTTAAGAGCTTTGCACATCTTCTACATAGGTGCAAGATTTCTTTTCTCTGTATGCTCACTCGATAAATCACGTAACTGAATCATCATTTTTTTAACACGTGATTGTCCTGAAAAATTTTCAGGCATTGTATCAAGAAAGCTTTGTAAAAATTGCACTGCCTGCGCAGTTTTTCCTGCTTGATGCAATGCATCGGCCAACAACAAACGTGGATAAAAATCTGTTGGGGCTAAATCTGCTGCTTTTTGAAAGGCATTTTGCGCTTCTTGCGTTATCACCCCCCCTTCATAACCAACCAATGCTAAACCGTATCCGACAAGCCTTGGAGCTGTTTCTCCATTCAAACGAAGTGCATCTAAATAAGTATTCACAGCTTCTTGAAAAAGGCTTTCTTCGAGATACCCTACCGCTAACGCATCTGCTAGCTTGCCATCGTGAGGTGCACGGAAAAAAAGCACTTGTAAACGAATAAGCTTTTCTTGCTTACTGAGAGTTTTAGGATCCTTATCCATTAATTCGCTAAAAAAATAACTTTTCACTTCTGGATTGCCTGTCAGCCCATAAATACTCCATGTCATCAGAAGAACAAACAAAATACTCAAAGCCTTAAGAATATTTCTTTTTTTATAATTCATATAAAGCTTGTTAAACTCAATCATACGCTTATGGCTTCTATAACCATCTACGGTTTCAACTGTCCATTCTTTCTTTATCTCATCGTCAAAACGTAGTGAAAGAAAAAGAATACTTGCCAGAAAAGTCAGAAAAAATGCTGCAAAAATTAATAAGAGCATATCGTTTTTTTCCAATACGAACAGAGAATAACTCGCTTACATTTTATCCTCTTCATGAGAAAAGTAATGTGAATTAATAAAAATTCATTTTTTCATGGAGAATATTATAAAATATCTATCATATATATCAATTAAGCAAAGAAACTAAAAACAATGTTTCCCTACTCTTTATGTATTGTCTAAAATACTGCTTTATAAACTTTATAGACATTTCTTGCTTAAGAAGAAAATATGTTATTCTCCCATCTTAGGTAACAAAACTTTTGCATACAATCCACCCAAATCAGAACGTGATAAAAAGAGATTGCCACCATATTCACTGACCATATCTGAAACAATTGCTAACCCTAAGCCTGCCCCTAGTTTACTTTCATTAAACCGCCGCCCTCTTTTTAATGCTTCATCAATTTTGTCTTCTGTTAAACCAGGACCATCATCTTCTACAAAGATACTAAAATATTCTTTTTCTTCAACATTTTCTTCTAAACAACAAGAGATCAAAACCTTTGCTCGAGACCACTGAGTAGCATTTTCAATCAAATTCCCTACAATTTCTTCTAAATCTTCCTTCTCTCCAGAAAAAACAATATCATCAACATCCATAATAAATTGAATTTGTTTTTCAGGATTAAGCTTTTTCATAACCCGCACCAAACGTTCAAGCACACTGCGAACAGACGTATGATAGACAATACTATCGCATTGTGCTGCAATCCGTGCACGCTGAAGATAATGATTGATTTGAGCTTGCATTATTTGCGTTTGCTCTCTCAACAAACAAGCCTTTTCTCCGCGCATCTTATCTGTCTCATTCATAATCACAGATAGAGGCGTCTTCAATGAATGCGCGAGATTACCAACTTGTGTGCGAAATCGCTCAATAATACGCTGATTATTATTAATGAGAGCATTCATCTCTTGTACAAGCGGCATCACTTCGCTTACTAAATCCGTATTCACATAATGAACTCTTCCTTCGCGAATATCATTCAATGCGTGTCGAATAAGCTTCAACGGTTGAAAACTAAAGAAAATAATAGCAATATTAATAAGAACACTCCCGATACCGAAACTCCAAAGAAAAATTTGCAAAGTTCGCGTAAATTCCTTTACCTGGGCATGAGCTTCATCGATATTCCCAACAAGCCGAAAACGTGCAATATGATTTTTATTATCAAGAACAACATCACTCTCAATCACTTGTAACTTTTGACCATTGTTCCCCGTTATCCGATAAGAGCGAAAGAATTTATTGTCAAAAGGTATATCAACATCACTTGGTGTAAATATCTCGCCTGTTCCCAATGAGGGGGATGTCAATCTTCCTTTTAAATTATGGGATATCGCAACAACTTCCCAATACCATCCTGTTGTTGGATCAGAATAACGAATATCATCAATCCCAGCCCCTCCTATCAAAGTACCTTCCGATGACACCGTCACTGTTGCAATAAGACTGTAGAGTTGAGCAGAAAGGATACGCTCTAGGCTTTGTTCAGTTGAACGCTTATAAAATAAAATACTTACTGCAGAAATCGATAAAAGAGAAATAACAACCCATAATGTTGATAAGATCATAACACGTAAACTGAGAGATCGAGTAATTACAAAAAAGAACCTCCTACACCAATTATTCTCTTCAAAAACATTCATTAATCACCTAGCATTCTCACGCGATACCCCATTCCTCGAATAGTTTCAATCAAATCCACTCCAAGCTTTTTCCGTAACCGACCTACAAAGACTTCCACCGTATTCGAGTCCTTATCAAAATCCTGATCATAAAGATGTTCTGTAAGCTCTGTTCTTGAAATGACCCTGTCACAATGATGCATGAGATACGAAAGCAGTCTGAATTCATAAGATGTTAGTTTAATCAATTGACCATCTACAAAAACACGAGACGTCTTTGTATCCAACAAAACATTTCCGCAACATAATGCACTTGTCGCATGTCCCGTAGTGCGACGAATTAATGCTCGCAAACGTGCCATCACTTCCTCCAAATGAAATGGCTTCACAACATAATCGTCAGCTCCAGCATCAATACCGTGCACCTTATCAGACCAACGGTCTCGCGCCGTTAGCATTAAAACAGGCATGGAGAGCCCTTCTTGACGCCACTTTTCAACAACACTAATACCATCAATCTGCGGTAAACCTATATCAAGTATCACCGCGTCGTAAGACTCTGTGCTCCCTAAAAAATAAGCTTCTTCACCATCGAAAGCACTATCGGAAACATATCCTGCACGTCTTACAGCTTCTGCTAATTGATGGTGAAGATTCCGATCATCTTCAACGATTAAGATACGCATCACAACACCATCTGCCAAAAACTAATCAGCAGGAACAAAAAACTCAACACGACGTAACTTTTCACCATTACGGGCTGGTACAACAACTACAATTGCACACATGTCCTTTCCATCCTGAACAACCGGTTTTGAACGGACGAGAACCCCGCTCTCTTGCGCGGCAGCCTTCTTACCTACTTCAGCACACCCAGAAGCTAGAACAGAATCTGCTCCTAAAAAAGCTGCTATTATTACGAACAAGAATTTTTTTTTCATCATAAATATTTCAATAACCCATCTCTTCTCCTTGATAAAGGATAAAAGAAATAATGGTTTTTTTCAGTCGATTTAAAAATCACAAATGGAAATAATTTATCCTCTATCTTACAGAAGAACATATTAACATTACTCCAAATTTTTAAAAAATCAAAAAAATATTTTTAATAATGAGAATAAAATTTATTCAATAAAATAATAAAATATTAACACACTATCTTACGAAAAATGAATAATTCTAAAATCAACTCTTTCTCTGTTAGCACTATAGCAAAAAAATACTTCTACTCCATATAATTATTGTAGATTTGTTTGGTTGTATTTCTTTGCCATAGGCTCTCTTTAAATGTTTGATTTTTTTAAAAAAAAGAAAGGGCAACATCGTAAGCCATTTCACAGTCCTGCTCTCATTGAATTAGACGCACGATTAGACACAGCGCTTTATCACATTCGTTCTGCTAACAGTTTTTTCTGGAAAAAGGCAAAAATCGTCTCACAAAATTTTCATCTTCAAGGATGGAAACGTTTTATCGTTGAAGTTCTCGATGAAATACTGACATTAGGGTTGATGGGATTTACTCTTTTCACTATTTTGGGCATTTCTGTTTTTGAAGTGACCAAAACAGATTGGTCTTCTCCTAAAAACTTTTCCATTCTTTTTCTAGATCGCTATGGAAATTCCATTGGGCACCGTGGTGCACTGCCGGCGATCTCTGTCCCCGTTGAAGAAATGCCTGACACTGTTATTAAAGCGGTTCTCGCTACAGAAGACCGTCGTTTTTTTGATCATTGGGGCATTGATTTTCAAGGACTTACACGGGCAATTTCACAAAATATGCAAGCTAAAGGTGTGGTGCAAGGTGGTTCAACTCTCACACAACAATTGGCTAAAAATTTATTTTTAACAAACGAAAGAACCATAACACGTAAAATCAAAGAAGCTTATCTTGCTCTTTGGCTAGAAGCAAATTTTAGCAAAAAGCAGATTTTACAACTTTACCTTGACCGAGCCTATATGGGAGGAAACAATTTTGGTATTGCCGCAGCAGCAAAATTTTATTTTGGAAAAAACATACGTCATGTCTCTTTAAGTGAATCTGCTATGTTAGCAGGACTCTTTAAAGCTCCAACAAAATATGCTCCTCATAGTCATCTCTTTGCGGCTCAAACACGTGCCAATATCGTCCTTTCTAATCTTGTTAATAGTGGCTTTATGACGAAGAGCCAGATTATCAATGCACATCGCCACCCTGCTAGGGCACTTCCCCAAATAGAAAATAATCAGCCTGATTATTTTCTTGATTGGGCATTCGAGGAAGTCAAAAAAATGCGCAATCAACTTCCAAGCCATAGTTTAATTATTCAAACGACTCTTGATCCAAATATTCAAAAAGCAGCAGAAGAATCAATTGCATATCATTTACATCAGTATGGTCAACAATATCGCGTAACACAAGCTTCCACTGTTATACTCGATAATAACGGTGCCGTATGCGCAATTGTTGGAGGACAAGATTATAAAAAGAGCCAATTTAACAGAGCAACACAAGGCGGACGGCAAACTGGTTCTTCATTCAAACCTTATGTTTACGCAACCGCACTGGAACACGGACTTTCTCCCTCGACAATCGTTTTAGATGCTCCGATCAATTGGGGAGGTTGGACACCAAAAAATAATTCTGGCCGTTATTTGGGGAAAATTGATTTAGCAACAGCTTTAGCTTTTTCTATTAATACAGTCCCTGTGTATCTCACCTATCAATATCTTCACCGCGATACCCAACCTATCATAGATCTCATCAAGAATATGGGGATTAACGCGCATATTTTATCACACAAAACGATGGTTCTGGGCACTTCCAACATGACCCCCATGGATCAAGCAACTGGCTTTAATGTCTTTGCGAATGGCGGGATAGCTGGTAATCGTCATGGGTTCACGCAAATCAGAACAATCGATGGACATGTGGTATGGGATTTCGAGCATAACGGAAATAAGTTACACCGAGTTCTCAGCAGACAATCAGCTGCTTATATGAACCAAATGATGGTGGGTGTCACAACACGAGGGTCTGGTAAGCGTGCTGCTCTGCCCATGACTCTCGTCGCTGGGAAAACTGGAACATCACAATCCTATCGTGATGCTTGGTTTGTTGGCTTTACTGGCAATTATACTGGAGCGGTATGGATGGGAAATGATAACTTTTCACCGATGAATCGTGCTTTTGGGGGTGGAGTCCCTGCCATGATATGGCAACGCATCATGCTTGCTGCACACCAAAATATTATGCTCAAACAACTCTATGGTGTTAAAGATTCTCTTCTTCCTTATCATCCCCCAATACTTTCCTCCCATGCAGATTCTGAATTTTTTTCCCCAATACCCTCTACGCTTTCTCCTGAAACATTGAATATTGTGCGATTGATTAACAAAGATCTGAAAAAACCATCTGCAATTTCTTTGAAGGTGAAAACAACTGGAGATTCAACATTTTGAATTCAAGATATTCACTGATGTTTTTTAATATCACCATTTTCTTTTTTATCTTCGCTTTTTCCATTTTATGTGGAAAACTGAGTGTCGATTATGTGCTCAATTCCTTTCCTCATTTTGAACGCTTTAGAATTGGAAAATGGAGTGCTTATCCAAAAATGGGAACCGCCAATATGGATCCTTATACCCGCGCCCGCACGACCAAACGAGGCATTGTTTCACTCGGACGCACTGAAGGTCTTCAATTCCAGATTTGGCAAGACAACCAAGGGCGTCCACTCCACCCCCACTGTCATTATTTACTCAAAGGCACCATCCCTGAAACTCGTCTTTTCACCCTTTATACAGCTGACAAATCCCTAAAACCCTATACTTCATCCAAAGAAATACCTTTTGAACTCCACACGAACGCTATTATTTATGAGCATGATGGCTCATTGCGCATCAATATTTCACCTACACCACAAGCTGGCAATTGGCTTGCAACAGTTAGTCAAAAAGAATTCGGGCTTATTCTTACCTTATACGATACCTCAATCATCTCTGCAACGGCATTACAAAAGCTTACAATGCCATCAATAGAACAAATTCCATCAGGACAAATAAATTGTGACTAGATTTATTCATACCGCACTTCTTGCAATCATTGGCGCTATTATCGTTCATATTTGCGTTCTCTTTCTGATCCCCTATTGGACACAAAATAATATATGGACAGCACTTAAAAAATCCGGAGCCCCTTATCAATTTGTTGCTTTTACTCCCGATAATCCTATTCAACAATCTGCTGATCCCCTCTTTCTTCTTAAAGTCTGCAGATTTAATCTTGAAAATGGACCTGTTCATTTAAAAGCTTTGAAAACACGACAATTTTGGTCACTAGCAGCCTACACACACAAAGGAATTATTTTCTATAGCCTTAATGACCGAACAGCCCCTGATAATACACTCGATCTTATTATTGGAAAACCAATACAAATCATAGAACTCAAAAAATCAAAACCTAAAAAAAATGCCAATTCAGTTTTGGTTGCTAAAAATTTGAATGAAGGTTTTGTCATTTTACGTATTTTTGCCCCTTCTTCACTTGCAAAAAAAGAAAGTGAAACTTTTCTTTCATCTGCGACCTGCCGCATATTTTATGAATAAAAACGGAGTAACCTCTCATTTGTACAATACCTTACTTTCTATACAAAATACATGAAGCCTATCAAAATGGTTATCTTTTTTCTCTATTAATTGAATCTTCGAATTCAGATTTATCTGATTATAAATCCCTCAATTTTTTATTGAGATAGAATGAAATCTCTATTGCACATCATCATATCCTATTTGATTACGCATTATCTGACAGAAAAAACTCCCAGCAATCAGAAGAGAAAATCAAGAGTAAAGTTCTAGAAAAATATGCTGCTAACAACCGTAAAACTTGTTATTTGAGTTTATTTCTTTTTATTTACAAACATTCCCATAAAATTCGCATCAATGACATGATAAACTATAGAAGAAATACTGATTACCTTCAATGAAGTGCAAAAATAATCGCTGGAGACTTATAAGACATTATGCATCCTTGACCTCAAAAATAAGTGCTTTATTTTTGTTTTATGAGCATAAGCTTTTTGTAAGATATGCACTCTGAAAAAACTTGGCTTATAGTTTACAATTGAGGGGAAAAACTTCATGAAGAAGAGATATGTTCGGTTCATTTCAAGAGCAGCAGTATGGTCCCCTCGATTTGGTGGATTGTCGTTCTTTGTTTTATTATTTTCATTCATTTTACAACGTTTTTCCGTCATTAACGTAACCGACTTCATAATTTTGATCGGAATCTCTACCGGCTGTGTGATTATTTCTCTTTTTCTTGCTTTAAAAGCACTTTACAGCTTATGGGTCTATGGAGCCCTAGGGGGAATGAAAGCTTTAAAAGGGATCATTTATTCGGTAATAACGGCTACACCACTGATGTTATTTTTTGGACTTTGGTTTACCTTACCGGCTCTTTACGATATTTCTACCGATACACAAAGCCCGCCGGCTTTTTTTCGCACAATACGTCCCAGCGATGCTTTACCGCTCAAAAGTGTTTTGACTGAACAAGAAACATTACAGATGTCACAATGGCCAGAAATATCGGGGCGCCGTTATGATGGTTCACCTGATCGTATTCGCGAATCTGTTCTCAATGTTTTAGCAGCCTATGATTGGCCTGTTGTGGCTCAACGAGAGTTTAAAGGTGAAGAAAATGCGCTTTATATTGAAACGAGAGCTAAAACTTTTTACCTTGGGTTTATTTCGGATATCGTGATACGCTTAACTGATGAAGGGGATACAACTTTTGTTGATATGCGTTCTGCTTCTCGTTATTTGCCAAGAGATTTGGGGACAAATGCTGCTTTTATTATCGATTTTATGGATGCCCTTGATACGGAAATCGCTTCCCTTCCTCTTTCACAAGAAGATGAATAACGATCAAGAGCGAGAGAGAAGACACTTTATTTCACAAAAATTGCTTATTTTTCAATAAACATGATACATAAGCAAACAATCACTTTTCAAAAGCTATAAACTAAAAATTCTTATACAAAAGATAATATTCTCAAACCTAACCATTCTTGAAATAATGAAAAAGATTAAAAAAATAGGAAATAAAAAACAGAAATATTGATAATAATATTAAAGTCTCTGTCTAACTGTAATCAGTAAATATTTTTTAAATTTTAATATTAAATAAATTATTATAAAACTCATATCAAAAACATTATTATATAAAGATAATAAATAATTATTTTTCATATAAATAACGTATACAAATAAAAACTGTTATAGAAAGTAATATAACAAATATAATGAACAAAAATGTGCTTAAAAACATTTTTTTCACAATTTCTTTGTTACTATAACCTTTAAATTTATACTGTAAAAACATATAGAAGATAATTATTTTGCAATAATACGAATAATATCACTCATAAAAAATCCAAATTAAAAATATATAAAAACAATAAACATTAATATATATTATATCATATAAAACTTAATAATTTAAAATAATATAAAAAACGAATTTATTCTTAATTAATGATTTAATTTTAATATTTTTTTCATTACATACCTTAGATACATAATACAATTTAAATAAATATAATTAAACAAAAAATGCAAAAAACAATTAATAAAGTATATTAAAAATATATATAACAAATAAAATTTCCAAATTAATCTATAATTATAAATTAATAATGAATAATCATTGTTCATAGAAATAACGTATATAAATAAAAAATATTATAGAAAATAATATAAAGAAAAAAAATATTCTTAACAAAATTTTTTTCCAAATTTCTTTTTTACTATAACCTTTAGATTTATAATATGAAAACAATGTATAGAAAAATATAACTAAAGCACCTATAGAAAATAATAATTCTACAATAATACTAATAAGCTCATTCATAAAAAAAATCCAAATTAAATATATAATTTTGTAGAATTATGCACCTAAACCTTCCTGTCAAGTTTGTAGACACATAATTATGCCTACAAGCTTGTTCATTTTAGAAATATCTGCTGATTTTTATATTAGCGATAACATTCATAGCCTATATATCCCAAACCTGTACCAAATCCTACTGCAGAGCCAACTCCTCCTCCTAATGATAGACCTCTTCCGCAGCGCCTATTGGTCCTCCAACTGACACCCCATAACTCCACCAATTACCACTCCCATATTATGTCCCCTATGTCCCATTGAAAATCCTGCTGAGAAATAATCTCCAACAGTACACCCAAGTCGTGATCCACTGCTTGAAAAATTCATTGAAGTAAAATTAGACCAACCATTAGAAAAACTAGAACCAAATGAACGAAACATATAAAACCTCTTTAATTATTGTTAAAAATAACTGTATCACAAAGATACAGTGGAAAATTCATTATTGTTCACTTTATAAGAAGTAAAACATAATTTGTAAAAATAATAATAAAAATACTGTATAAATAATAAATACATTATGTTTATATTATATTAATACAAGATATATATTTTGTATTAATATAATACTATTTACAATACTGTTTAAATATGCGACATAAATCGCTCTTTCTCTTAAATAAAATCATAAATTCAAATGAGACATTCACAAGAAAAACTAGTATCCTTTTCTCTTGGTTTACAATAACAACAAAGAAATATATTTATTATGTCATCGAACTCAGTTGCGTTGCTGTTGTTTTGCGTTTGCTGGGCTTGGTGAATCCTTTTATTTTTCAAGCGATTATCGACCGTATTCCCCCTTTTCAGCGTATTGAAAGTCTCTATGCTATCGTTGTCTTGATGGTTGCTATCATGCTGTTTAGCACGGCTCTTAGCACTCTTTCAGGTTACTTAGGTGCCTATTTAGCCAATCGGCTTACGCTAGAATTTGGACGGCGCATTTACACCCATGTGTTAAGCCTTTCCTTGCCCACTTTACGCACTTGGCAAATGGGGAAACTGTTCACGCGAATCTGAGATGTTGATACAATTCGCGGGTTTCTAACAGGAACCATCGCCACAACCGTACTGAATGTTCTGTTTGCCATTATTTATATTGCTGCACTCTTTTCCATTAGTCCAAAACTGACCTTTATTGTCCTTATCATTTTACCTTTACAAATGGGTTCTTTAGCGTTTGTCGGTCCCTTCTTGCTCCGCCAATTACGCCGTGCTTTCACTCTGCAAGCCGCCCATCAATCGCGCCTTATTGAAAGTTTTATCAATCTTGAAGCCATTAAAGCGCATGTAAAGGAGCCAGCCCATACAATACGCATGCAAGAGACTTTAGCCCGTAGTTTAGATCAAAGCCTTACAACTAGTAAATTGCATCTTCTCAATGGAGCCATGAGTCATATTTTTGGTGATCTTTTCACTATTTTTATTATCTTTTTTGGTGCTCAGGCAGTTCTTCAAAACCAGATTACACTAGGACAACTTATTGCCTTTCATCTCCTCGCTGGAAATGTTTCTGGTCCTATCTTAAACCTTGCATCCCTATGGGAAGAATGACAGCATTTGAAAATCTCTCGTCTTCGTTTGGGCGATATTCTTAACTCCCCTTCAGAATGGGAAGAAGAAAAGCCGCCTCTTCAACTCAGTGCTCCTCCTCATCTTGAAGCCAACGATCTCTGTTTTTCTTATGGAGATAAATCCATTATCAATCATCTTGATGTCTGTTTACAACCTGGGCAACCAATTATGTTACTTGGTCCTTCAGGGTGCGGAAAAACAACCTTGGCGAAGCTCCTTTGTGGACTCTACCCCCCAACAAGCGGAAAGATATTGATTAACGCCCAACCTTTACAGAATTTTGATGTCCGTAGCGTGCGTGAAACAATCGCGTATTTTCCTCAAAATCCTTGCCTTTTTTCCGGAACCATTCTTGAGAATATGCTTCTTGCTAAACCAGATGCCACTAAAGATGAAATCGACGCTGCACTATATGTTAGTGCTTGCCATGATTTGATTGCTCAGTTGCCTTTAGGACTCAATACTCAAGTAGGAGAGCAAGGTGGTTTTTTATCAGGTGGTCAGCGCCAACGCTTGGCTTTGGCTTGTTTCTTTCTGATAAACCCAAGCCTTCTTATTTTGGATGAACCTACTTCCGCATTGGATGACACTGTCAGTGCACAAATTGTTGAGCATTTATATAAACTTTCGCAAGAACGTATTGTTCTTGTTATTACCCACAAAAGCGACCTCTTTCCTCAGCATGCAACCGTCTTAAACTGTACTGATTTGGAGGCAACAAATGGCAGATAAAGCTCCCTATTTGCGCCCTTTGTCACCAACGCTTCATATGGTGGTTGCTGTTTTGGTCACCTTATTTCTCTTTATTGTAATCGGCAGCTTTATCGCAAAAACAGAGATTGTTGCACGGGGGCAAGGAAGTGTTATTCCCACCACCTATGTTCAGCTGGTCCAAGCGCAAAATACAGGACGCATTGAGAAAATTCTTGTAAAAGAAGGGCAATTTGTTCATCAAGGGGATCTCCTTATTCAATTAGATCCCCGTGAAGCCCTCAATGAGTGCGCACGTGTTCAAGCAGATATCGCGCAACAAACCCTTCAAGCACAAATTGCAACAGCTATTTTAACAGCTTTGCATGAAAGTGATCCTTTGGATAAAGATTTTGTAACCAAAGGGCTTGCCTATCTGCCAGTTCCTCCTTCTGGCAATCAGACTGCAAGAATAGAAGGGGAAAAACTCATTAGCGTTACCCTTCAATCTCTCCAAGATAAATTAAGAGCGCTAAAAGCACAGGCGGACCGCGTCGAGCGCAGCGGTGCAACACAACATGCGCAATTAGATAGGTTGGAAGATGATCGTCAATTAAGCCAAGGAAAATTAAAAGCTGCAAAAAGCCTGATGGAAACAAAAGTCATTAGCCAAGCCGTTTATTTAGAGCGTTTACATGACTTTAAAAATGTCGAGCATGAAATTTTAACCAATCAAAGGCGTTTGGAAGAAAATGCCGCCGAAATAAACACCCTACGCCAACAACGGAAAAGTCTCATTTCCGATGAAATCGCCCGCTATCGGCAACTTTCGCGTGAAACAGAACTGAATCTTCAAGGATTAAAAGCAAAGCTTGATAGCACTCAATACCATCTTGACCACTTATCACTCTATGCACCTGTTGATGGACGTATCGATGATTTAAGTATCCATACTTTGGGCGGCTTTGTAGAGGCTGGTAAAACTCTCATGCGCATTGTCCCTGGTGCGGGTGGTCTCATTATTGAAGCATTTTTTGATAATCGAGATATTGGTTTTTTAGAAAAGGGCCAACGTGCTTACATCAAGTTTTCTGCCTTTCCTCCTGAACGTTTCGGTGTTATCCACGGTACAGTCGTTAATGTAGGCGCTACAGCGCGCTATAATAAAGAAATTAATGGTGTCTACGCTGTTTTAATCAAAATTGACCAAGATCACATCACTTTGAATAACAAACAACTTAAATTTATCCCTGGCATGACTGTAACAACGGATGTCATTACCTCAAAACGACGTCTCATTTCTTATTTCTTTGAACCTATCACCAAAATTTTAGAACAATCTCTAAAGGAAAGATGATGTCTGTAAATGAAAATCCATCACCATCACTCATAGATCCTCTTACAGCGTTAGGAGCTATGGTTGTTTTAATGCTTACATCTCCCTTATACCGCCGCTGGCGAATCTGGGATATTGAACGCAACATAGGCCCCGCCTTACAGACTGGGCAATATAAACTCTATAAAAATGAACGTGGAGAATTTTGTGCCTTTATCACTTGGGCTTTTTTAGATGAGAAAAATCATCAATCTATGTTTGAAAAGGGAGAGCTTTTACCCGATGTCAATTGGCAGAATGGAAAATACGTATGGTTTATTGATTGTGTAGCACCCTATGGACATGCTTCTGGTATGGTACGTGACATGCAGCGACATGTGTTTCCACCAGCATTATTGCTACGCTGTTCGACGTAATGAAGATGGTGGGATACGGAAAAATTGCACGCTGGTGTTGCTATAGAGCGCAAAATCCAGCCAAATAGTTTTTCTAAAGCAAGTGCGCATAAATCATTTACCCCTCGTCTTATAGAAAAGAATCTTTTAAAAGAGTTCTTTGAGCGATAGCTATAGCAAGAGAACCTTAACATATTTAGAGCTAACCCACTATAAATAAGTGTTTCTCAACTTACCAGACTTGCTATGAATAGCAACACAGAGGTTAAGGGGGCTAATCCACTCTCAAGCTGAACTTTGATTAACTAATTTCACTAGAATTGGCTGGGGTACCTGGATTCGAACCAGGGAATGCCGGTACCAAAAACCGGTGCCTTACCGCTTGGCTATACCCCAAAAAAACACGCTTTATAGCGAATCCTGCACCTTATAGCGATTCCTGTGATTGGACGCAATATCTGAAAATCAAAGACCTTACTTTTTTATCATAAAATTTCTGAGTCTTGTATGGCATTGCATCAATACAAATTCGTAGCAGAAACTGATATACAGTTGTGCTTTTAACACAAGTAGAAACTATTTATCCACCAATTATTTTACTCTTTGTATTGATTTTTTAGGAACAGAAAATGAAAATCTTGCAGTTTACTCATTCTAATAAATTTGCATATGATTTACTTTTCTTGATATCTAAAATCTCATCTTGCTCAATTAAGATAAAAGCTGTCACCACATTGGCAACCGGTAAGTGTATGATAGTGCTGCTGTGCTCTTGCATTAAGCATAAAGATGGTAATGTCCACTAATTTTTACATTATATTATTCATGGGTAGCACCATAAAATAAAATCAAGCACATTGAAAAATATTTCCTAAAAAATAACACTTAATATTCTGTTGAAAACATTATGATACACCCATAAACTGGAAGAGTTTTGCAAAAATTAAAAACATTTTATATGGTATTTGAAAAAATAGAGATACAAAAACAAGGAATAATAGCTATTTCCATTTACTTTTTATTCAAAAGATAATGATATTTATTACCCACTCATAGATGTAAAAAATCTTCAGAAGCAATCTTTATGTAGACCAATACCCTTTTTGATTGATGAATATACATTTCCTAAAAGCTTCTTTTACAAAAAGAGAGACATTAAAACTATTTCATACAAACTAGGTATTCAACATTTGCTTTTAAATGCGGTAAATGGCAAATTAGGCTTATGAAATAAGCTTAACAATTAGAATCGAGGAGATTTTTAAATGGCTTTTGAATTGCCCCCATTGCCTTATGATTACGATGCCCTTTCGCCTTATATGTCACGCGAAACGCTTGAATATCATCATGATAAGCATCACCTCGCTTATCTTACCAACACCAATAATTTTGTGAAAGAGTTAGGCTTAGAAAATGAAAGCCTTGAAGATATTGTTAAAAAAAGTTTTGGAAAAAATATTGGTTTGTTTAATAATGCAGCGCAGTATTACAATCATAACCACTTTTGGCTTTGGATGAAAAAAAATGGTGGTGGCCAAAAACTTCCTGAAAAGTTAGCAAAAGCTATTGACGCTGATCTAGGTGGTTACGACAAATTCCGCGCTGATTTTATTGCTGCTGCTAGTGCCCAATTTGGTTCTGGATGGGCGTGGGTTGCTGTTAAAAATGGCAAGCTTGAAATTATGAAAACGCCTAATGGTGAAAATCCCTTAGTGCACAATGCTCGACCTATTTTGGGTGTCGATGTGTGGGAACATTCCTATTACATTGATTATCGCAATACTCGACCGAAGTACCTCGAAGCCTTTGTAGACCATTTAATTAATTGGGACTATGTTTTGAAACTTTATGAAGAATGTGAATTTTAAACTGTCTCAATAATTTTTTAGTGTATGAAAGTCCCTATAATCCAATAAATTATCGGAGACTTTCATACAGAGGTATTATGGATTAGCAAAAGTCTTTTCCTGCTATCTTTAGAATATATGCATAGATATAGGCAACTTCTTCTAGCTTTGAAAAACGTCCAGCTGCACCAGCGTGCCCTGAATCCATATTAATACGTAATAAAATTGCATTATCGTCTGTTTTTAGGTCTCGTAATTTTGCCACCCATTTTGCAGGCTCCCAGTAAGTTACACGAGGATCTGTTAATCCTGCCATCACAAGTATAGGGGGATAGTTTTGAGCTTTGACATTATCGTAAGGGGAATAGGAAGCAATAAGCTTATAATCTTCTTCTGATTCAAGAGGATTCCCCCATTCGGCCCATTCTGGAGGTGTGAGTGGCAATGAAGCATCTAACATTGTCGCTAAGACATCAACAAAAGGCACATTTGCTACGATCCCAGCAAAATCCTGTGGAGCTATATTGGCAATGGCTCCCATCAACATCCCCCCTGCTGAACCACCATGAGCAATCAGCCGGTCGTGAGAAGTGAATTTATTGTTTACAAGGTAACGCCCACAAGCAATAAAATCTGTAAATGTATTGTGCTTAAAGAGATGTTTTCCTTTCTCATACCATTCTACTCCCTTTTCTTTTCCTCCGCGAATATGAGCAATAGCGTAAATAAAACCTCTGTTTACTAGAGAAAGTACATTACTATTGAAACTGGCAGGTATAGAGATCCCATAAGCACCATAACCGTAAAGCAGACAAGGCGCACCACCATCAAGGGGAGTATTTTTGTGATAAAAAAGTGAAATAGGAATCTTCTCACCATCGTCTGCTATTGCTGTAATACGTCGTGTTATATATGCATCTTTATTATGCCCAGAGGGAATTATTTGCGTTTTTAAAAGCATCCGTTTACAACTTTTCATCTCATAATCAAACACTTGATCAGGTGTTGTCATAGACGAATAGGAAAAACGAATAGTTGGACTGTTATATTCTGCAACTCCTTGCAGACCTAAAGAATAAGCCTCTTCAGTAAAAGCAATGGAATTAACTTGTTTAGTGGTACGTTCCATTACTTTTATACGTGGAAGCCCCTCAAAACGTTCGATCCAGACAAGAAAATCTTGATAAGCATCATGGGATAATATTAGGCACCCAAGCTGATGTGGGACAAACTCAGACCAATTTTCTGATTGTGGAGATGTATATGGCGCTACCATAATTTTGAAATCTTTTGCATTATCTAAATTGGTCAGAATATAAAAGACATCACCACCTTCTGTAAGTGAATATTCAATACCTTTTTGTCGTTTCCGTACACATTGGGGAATAGTAAAAGGCGCCTCAGCAGGAATTAACCAGATCTCGGATGTTTCATGATCATGAATATTAATATAAATAACATCATTAAGCTTAGAACCGCTTACATCTAAGAAAAAACCTGGATTGTCTTCACGAAAAATAAGCTTATCTTGTGATTGATCTGTGTTTAATTGGTGATAATAGAGCTCTGAAGGTCGGTGGTTTTTATCCATCTTAGTATAGAAAAAACCTTCAGATCTAGCATCCCATACAATTTGACCAGATGTATCAGTAATTGTGTCCATACAGTCAGACAATGTCTCAAAATTACGAATTTTAGCTGTATAGAATTCTGATCCTTTGTCATCATAGGTCCATACCACATGTGTATGGTCAGGAGATTCTTGAACTGAACCAAATTTGAAATATTCTTTGCCTTCTGCCAAGACGTCACCATTAAGGTACACGTTTTTTTCTCCGCCATTCCTTGGTGTCCGAAAATAATGTGGTTGTTGGCCTCCGGTAACATAAGAGAATCCGTAAGCAAAAGGACCATGTTTTATAGGAACAGAACTATCATTCTCTTGGATCCTGTTTTTCATTTCGGTAAAAAGCAAATCTCGTAGTGGTTTTGTATCAGCCATTTGAGCTGATTGATAAGCATTTTCTTTTTCAAGATAATGTCGAATATTGAGATCAAGACAGTTAGGATTTTTAAAAACATCTTGCCAGTTAGACGCACGTAGCCAATGATAGGGATCATCACGAAAAATACCATGATATATTTCCTTATGAGTGATTCTAGATGCTTTGGGAGGAATTGCAAAAGTGCGAGTCATACACAATCCTATATTAAAATATGTTAACAGCTTCATTTATATGTTAGAATCACAATTATTGATGCAAGTGTACAAATCTATAAGTTCTATTCACTTGCAAAAATAGTGCCATGATAATTTTTAAAACTAATACCTTTCTGTTCATTACATATCACAGCTATTGTTTTCTAGGGATATAATACCACTTTTATAATGAAAGTGACTGGTAAAACAATTAAACTATGAGAAAAAGAATTGATTTTTTTTGAAACAGTATAATCGCATAATTTTATAGAAATGAATAAATATATCAGAAATATTATTATTACTTTATAAAAAATAAAAATATTCTATGTCGTTTTAATGAATAGTTTTATATTATAAACAATGCTATTGTGTCATGTTTGTAATATATATTGTTTTTTATTATTAAATTTAATAAATATAAATAATAAAAATAAATTTGAAATTTATTAAAAATAAACTTACTAAATTATAAGTATTCAAAACATAAAATAATAATTTATATATTATATTTTTATAATTAGTAATTTTATTTTTACGTTCTCAAAAAAATAAATAAATTTCATCCTATATCTTTTTATATTTGTGATGTATTATATATTATGTATGATATGTTATAGGCTAAAAATATATTTTAGCATGTAATAATTTCGTTTTTCTTATTGTATATTATGACAAAAAATGGGTATTTATTTGATTTTTTTGTGTTTTGGCAATTTTATAGAATAATTGAATTGACAAAAAAGATTTTTGTACAATATGAAACTCATGTGCATGAGATCTTTATATCATGAGTATATGCACTATATCTCGATTTTGAATTACTCAATTTTAAATTAAAGGAAACAAGAATGGAACATCGTGCAGTCTTAGAGACTGAAAGCAATTTAGTTATTACATTGGTTGCTGATATTGTTGCTGCCTACGTGAGTAATAATTCTATTCGACCGACTGAAGTGCCAAGTTTAATTGCTGATGTCCATGCTGCTTTTCGTAAAGCAGGGAATCTAGAGTTAACAGAAGTCGAAGTTGAAAAACAAAGGCCTGCCGTTAATCCAAAACGTTCAGTATTTCCTGATTATCTCATTTGCCTTGAAGATGGAAAGAAGTTTAAATCTCTAAAGCGTCATCTCATGACACATTATGGAATGTTGCCAGAGGAATATCGTGAAAAATGGCAGTTAGATAGTTCTTATCCTATGGTGGCGCCTAATTATGCAAAAACACGATCGGCTTTGGCCAAAGAAATGGGTCTTGGACGCAAAAGCAAACGGAAAAAAACTAAATAATCTTATTTTGCGAAAAAATGGTTTCGTGTATAAAGTTGATTTTAGTATACATGTGTTGTGTGAAGCTTTTGTATATATAGCAATTTCTATCAAGGGGATTACATATAGCTTTCGTTACGAATCCGTTTAATCATTGATTTCAAACCATTTGATCGTTGTGGTGTAAGATTTTCATTTAAACCAAGTTTTTCAAAGAGCTCTTGAGCATCAGAATTGCGAATTTCAGAAGCTTTTTTGCCTGAATAAAAAGCAAGAAGTATATAAATGAGTCCACGCACAATATGAGCATCGGAATCACCTTGAAACGTCAATATTGGATCTTCTGAGTTATTACGTGAAGATAAAAGCCACACTTGGCTAACACAACCAGGAACTTTGTGAGCATCATTTCGAGCGCTTTCCGGAAAAGGTGGCAATTCATAGCCAAGCTCGATGACATAACGATAACGATCTTCCCAATTATCCAAAAGCGAAAAGTTCTCTATAATAGTACCGATTTTTTCCGCCATTATTTTAGTCCTGTTTCGTTTGAATAATCATTCTTGAATACACTTATAAAAAATAAATATTTATTCTTCCTAACATAAATAACACGAAGAACGTTAAAAATCCTTATTTCAAGATAACATTTCATGGTTTTGTAAGAACTCTTGTATTTCTATTTTGTAAGAAACATTAGGGGAAGTCTCTGATATTATTTTTGTTCCCTAATATGTTCCCTAAATATTCATAAGCAGCTCTTGCACCGTAATATGCGCGTTCGCCAAGTGAACTTAAAAAAGATTTTCCTACTTTACAGGTTTTTATATTACGGTCACAAAATGCGCCTAAATCATTTAAGGCTTCCTTAAAAGCAATAATCACATCGCTCGTTGTTGTCTCATTATTTTTGGGGCTAGAAGAATGATTACTGCTTGGATCTGCTACAAAAAATGAAATAATGACAAAAATAAAAAATAATAATAATAATAATTTGATTAAAAAACGTATCATGGATAATCAATGTAGCGCAGTGGTAAATACAATAAAAGAAGCATTTTATATACTGTTGCTTTATAAACAATTTATAAAATGTGCTTTTTATAAAATTGAGTATTCATGTATTGGGTCTATATCATTGGCTTTTTTATAAATATGGCACAATTCCGCCGTATAAAATAGGATACATTGTCTATTCAGTAAAAAATTAACATCAAAATTATACACTTACAGGCTGATCATGTTAATGAACATACTATGGTAAAAAATGAGAGATATAATTATGTCGTGTACATACTTATTTTAGATAATAGCTCACATCTTAGCTTAGTTGAAAAAGCTAAAAAGAGTAAAATTCTGTTATTCTGACTCTAGTGTCGATAAAATATCTATATTATCTATAAAATTTTTACTAGCACATCATAAACATGATCAACATGTCGATCAAAATATTAAACAATAGATGCATCTCTTACAACTCCATCTAAAGATCTCAAGACCAGTTTTTCTATAATATTGTAAATCAATTTAATTGATACGAAGTTATTTACACTAAAATATAATTATATTTTACCAAACCGTTTATGGATAAGTAACCATCTATATGTAAATTATAAAGAATAGATAATGATTGTCATCTGTTTAGTGTTATAGGCAAATATTTTCAATTTTATTTTAAATAATAGGCAAACATATGCCCCAAAATGAAGAATAACGTGGCATTATTGTTTAGATAATTATATGTGATAATGCAGTTTGCAAACACCAAAATGATCTTGAATGCTAATCATTTGGTGCTCTCTTTATACACATTAAAGACTTGTCAAAATGAAATGAATAAAAGTTGCCAAGAACTCTTGTTGATTTATCAACTTATAAATTGATATAATGAAGCTGCTCATTTTAGGAGTTTGAAAGGAAAAATCAATAATGTCAATGCACTTCTCTCTGGCTGGAAGTAAGAACTGATTCATATTCGTTTCCTAATTTATATTTGTTTCTTTGTAAAAAATAAACGCAACTGAAAATAAAAGTAATGGCAACAAAACGAAAGACATACCGAAAAAAAACTGTAAAACACCGTAAATACTATAGTAGTATTGTTATAACACTTCTTCTTATAATTTTTCATTTTATTTTTTGGAGTGCAAAAACTCTTTATTTCTATACGCGAAAAAATACTTTATTTTTTGTTGGATCTCTTCTTTTTAGCATTAGTTTTTTATTTATTTCATTTAATGCTTTATTTTCGCAAATGACAACGCATCAAAATATTTTAACTCAAATGAAATTTTCCTCTGTTCAAAGTATAGGTAAGAGCTCTACTTTATCGGAAAAAGAAGAAAAATCACAAGAACTCTCCCGTGTAACTTCTGTACATTCTCAAAATCATAACCACACAAATTCATCTTTATCCTCTCAATCAGTAAGCATGCTGGAAAAGCAAAAAGAACTAGCAAAATTAGGCCTTTATGATGGACCCTTAGATGGATTGGAAGGACCTAAAACACGCCGAGCCATCACTTTATGGAAACAGCAAACTGCTCAGAGAATGCAAAAGAATGTTCTATCTAATCCCGCAACAGATGAAATCGCGATATTAATTAAGCAAAGCGAAATAGAAACAAACAATACAAAAAATATGACACACTTAAAAGAAGCTATTTTAGAGCCTTCTGTTGAAGATATTATACAAGTGCAAAAAGCTTTACATATTTTTGGGAATGAAGAGGTTATTGTCACAGGAATAGAAGATCAAAAGACGATAGAAGCTTTAAAACAGTTTCAAAAAATATTTGATCTTCCTGTAACAGGTAAAATTAATCACACAATTTTAATGAAAATGCGTGAAATTGGTTTATTTAATTGAAGCTAATCATCTACATTATAAAAATAATCTCTTAATTTATAATGATAATTCATCTTTCGTTTGTTTAATGCTCCCCTCAAACATTCCTTCATCTCAAGCCCTCTTATATTCAATCAATCAGAATGGTTTTCTTACACATTACATATTGAGCCGTATAATTTGCTGCAAGAAAACCACAACCGATTGCAGAAAAAAGAAATATTGCAAAATAGAAAACGCGCTTGTTCTAGCATTTTTATTGCTTCTGATGATAAAAGGACACAAAATTTTTGTAGTATCACGTAAACCTTTCATATTATCGAACCACGAATTGTCCATATATTATCGTCAATTTGATCTTTATAAATATGATGCAAAGAATTTATGCAAACACCTGTAAGGATAAGTAGACGTAAAGCTAGTTGTGTTATGGTTGTTGTTTTGCAAAGTATCTGAAAAAAACAGCACTTCTCTCCAATCTATTGCTGGAAAATTATGTGTTTTATGACATTGTTTTCCTAAAATAGCGTGTGTGTTTAATATTGCCTATAAATCAACATCTAAATTTAACGCAGCAGTATATTTGAAACAAATGTTAAGACAGTTTAGTACTTTTCTCAGCTGTTATAGCTTTTGTATGCCAAATGGGGGCAAGAATATTGCGCATCTCTGTTTGTATAATCTCTTAAAACAGGGAGACAGCCTAATTTGGGAAGAATATGAAATTTTAAGGTAAAAACCAGTTTTCATCTTTGCCATTTCCTTTTAATTCAGCTTTACGCCTTTCAAAGACATCTAAAGCAATATCTTTAAAATAATGGAGATTACCTATTGCCTCATGCTTTTATTTATCACATGTCTTTTTGAACTCACTCCCCCCCCCCCTCACGCAAAACAAAATGTCCCAAACGAAATACACTTGGATTGCCATTCACGGGCTTTCTTAAAAAAACATCTCTTAAAGCACCCAAGATCATTTCACAACAACGCCCGTGAATAATAGCAGCCCCTACTGCGCGCGCGCTATCATTTTTACACTTGTGAAAAAGCAAGCCAGCACCATTACACACTGTACCTACCTTCAATTTGTGACAGCTCTTGACACTTGAGACGATTCATAAGAGGCATATCCTTGCTTTATTTTTTATCCACAGACGCTCATCCCGCCTATAACATGCAAAAAACATGGTTTTGATTGATTCATTATAAAAGAAGTTGAAATGAGAAGATCTTATGATATTTACAGCTTTTGTTCAATATAAAAAATAAAAAAATATCATTATAAATCAACATATTGTATAACTTTGATATTCCTTCATAAAGGTAAAGATGGTAGCGTATAGTGGAGTTTATAAACTTACGGGGAGTTTACATAATCCCCATTCCACGAATGTCAATGTGAAATGGACATCCACTGAAAGATGTCTATCTCAAACAGCATGATGTGCAAAAAAATACATTTGTTTGGAGCATTCTATTTTGCGTGAGGAGCTCATTCCCCCATAAAAAAGCAAACGCGTAAATTGACTGCACAATAACACGTTTCTCTCTATCAAGAGGTTCTTCAATAGAAAGTGTATTAATAATACATCTTTGTCTATTCTGCTTTATATTTTTTCTTATAAACTTCTAAAAAAAGCACTTTCTCGCGTAACATAACTTATCGTGCATTTTAGAAGCATTTTTATTCCCTTTATTAAAGAAAATAAAAGAATATATAAAAATTTATTTCAGTAATAACGATACAACAAAAAATATTAACCCATTACATCCTTTTTGCTATTGCGGCCTGAGCTGCTGCTAAACGAGCAATTGGTACTCGAAAAGGAGAACACGAAACATAATCTAAGTTATTTTCTTCGCATAAAGTAATAGAAGCAGGATCGCCTCCATGTTCACCGCAAATTCCCAATTTTATTTTTGCACGCTTTGAACGTCCACGCTGTGCAGCAATGGTAATAAGTTCCCCTACTCCATCACGGTCAATAGACACGAAAGGATCTTGCTCTAAAAGACCTTTTTGAAAATAGGTTGCTAAAAAAGGAGCAGCATCATCACGGGAAATCCCAAAAGTAGTTTGTGTCAAATCGTTTGTTCCAAATGAAAAAAATTCAGCAGTTTCAGCAATTTCATCTGCTCGAAGTGCCGCCCTTGGAAGTTCAATCATCGTCCCAACCATATATTGAATAGTGCTTCCCTTTTCTTTCATCACTTCTTCAGCAACCTGATCAATACGCGCTTTTACAAAATCGAGTTCAGATTTAAGCGCAACCAGTGGCACCATAATTTCAAGCATAACAGGAGATCCAGATTTTTGGGCAGCTTCTGCTGCTGCTTCAAAAATCGCCCGCGCTTGCATTTCTGCAATTTCAGGATAAGTAATAGCTAAACGGCATCCTCGTAATCCAAGCATAGGATTAAATTCGTGCAACTGCTGAGCGCGTTCAGCAAGCACTTCAGCAGAAACCCCCATAGCTGTTGCAACATCAAGAATTTCTGCTTTCGTTTTAGGCAAAAATTCATGTAATGGTGGATCTAGCAAGCGGATAGTAACAGGTAAACCACACATAATTTCAAATAATTCACTAAAATCTGAACGCTGCATTGGCAAAAGCTTATCTAGTGCTTTACGACGACCACTTTCATCATGACTTAAAATCATTTCACGCATAGCAACGATACGTTCATCAGAAAAAAACATGTGCTCCGTACGGCAAAGACCTATACCTTCAGCCCCAAAAGATCGCCCCATACGGGCATCAGATGGTGTATCAGCATTAGCGCGAACTCTTATACGTCGCATCCCATCAGCCCATTCCATTAATTTTGCAAAGTCTCCGCAAAGCTGAGGCTGCAACATTGCAACTTTCCCTTTGAAAATTTCTCCACTTCCACCATCAATTGTGATAACATCACCTTTTTTTAAGCTTTCTCCTGAGGCAAACAACGTATTTGTGTTATAATCAATCCGCACACTGCCAGCACCAGAAATACATGGTTTTCCCATCCCCCGCGCAACAACAGCAGCGTGACTTGTCATACCGCCACGCGTTGTTAAAATTCCTTCTGCAGCATGCATACCATGAATATCTTCTGGGCTTGTTTCTACACGGACCAAAATAACTTTGCGACCTTCCGCCGACACAGTTTCTGCCTCTTCTGAAGTAAAAACAATTTCACCAGTTGCGGCTCCAGGAGAAGCAGGTAAACCACGTCCTATAACAAAACGTTCTGCTTTAGGATCAAGTGTTGGATGCAAAAGTTGGTCCAGCGACTTTGCATCAATACGCATCACAGCCTCTTCACGGTTTATTAACCCCTCCTCAACCATTTCAATTGCCATCTTGAGAGCCGCACGAGCCGTGCGTTTTCCTGAACGAGTCTGAAGCATCCATAATTTACCTTTTTCAATGGTAAATTCGAGATCTTGCATATCCCGATAATGCTGCTCAAGCTTCTGCGCAATCTGACATAATTTCAAAAAAGCCTCAGGCATAATTTTTTCTAACGACGGTCTATTTGAACCAGCAACAATACGCGCACTTTCTGTAATATTTTGAGGCGTTCGAATGCCCGCCACAACATCTTCCCCTTGCGCATTAACTAAAAATTCACCATAAAGTTCTTTTTTCCCTGTCGATGGATTGCGTGTAAAAGCAACACCTGTTGCCGAATCTTCTCCCATGTTACCAAAAACCATAGCTTGCACATTAACTGCCGTTCCCCAACTTTCAGGAATGCTATGTAAACGGCGATAAGTAACTGCGCGTGCCGTCATCCAACTTGAAAAAACGGCTCCAATTGCCCCCCATAACTGTTGTTCAGGATCTTGTGGAAAAGGGGTTCCTAATTTTTCTTCAACATAGGCTTTATAAGAAATAATAACATTCTTCCAATCATCTGCTGTCATTTCTGTATCAATAGTGTAACCATTGCATGCCTTTGCTTCATCAAGAATCTCTTCAAAATACGAATGGTCTAGCCCCAAAACAACGTTAGAATACATTTGGATAAAACGCCGATAACTATCATAAGCAAAACGTTCATTATTGGCTTGTAAAGCAATGGCTTTTACAGTCTCATCATTCATGCCAAGGTTAAGCACTGTATCCATCATCCCTGGCATAGAAGCCCTAGCCCCTGAACGAACAGAAAGCAAAAGTGGCTTTTGCTCACTCCCAAATTCACGTCCTGTTTGTTCACCAACACGTCTTAGTGCTTGCTTAACAGATTCCTGTAGCTCTTCTGGATATGATTTGTCATGGGCGTAATAAAAATTACAAACTTCTGTTGTCAGCGTAAATCCTGGCGGTACGGGCAAACCAAGATTACTCATTTCTGCCAAATTAGCCCCTTTACCTCCGAGAAGGTTACGCTCACTTGCACTTCCTTCTGCCTTTCCATCTCCAAAACTATAAACCCATTTTTTCACTGTACAAATCCTCCCATATCAGCATCAAAACATCATTCAACCGAGGCTCACTTAAAAGCAATGATTTGATTCAAAATTGGCTCAAAAACAATATCGCTTCATAAATGCATAATATTAATCCTTCCAAAGGAGATAATGGCCAAAAGTATCACTATCCATCTTCTGGAAGATTAAGATTCAGTTTTTAAGAAAACTATCAATCACCGAAAAAAATTCTTCTACTTTCATGGCACCTTCATATTTACTACCATTAATAAAGAAAGTAGGTGTTGCTGTGACACCAAGCTCTTTACCGCGTTCAAAAGATGCATTTACTTCATCTAAAATGGACTGATTTTTCAAACAAGCAGTAAAACTTTCATCTGTAAAACCAGCCATTAAGCCAATTTTTTTCAATGGTGTTAGAGCATTTTTTCCGAAAGCCCATTCATTTTGTTTTTGAAATAAAACTTCTATCAAAGGAAAATAGCGATCTTCTGGTGCACACCGTGCCAACATAAAACCTGCTGTTGCCCGAGGATCAAAAGCATATTCTCGGAAAATAAGTTTTACTTTTCCTGTTTTGATATATTTTTTACGAATTTGGGGAAGTATATCATTATAAAAATGCGCACAATGGGTACATGTCAACGAAGCATACTCAACAATGACGACTGGTGCATCCGCCTCTCCCTCAAAGCGATCCTTTACTTTACCCGATTGGAGAAGCTCTGCCATATCAACAGTTGTTGCCACTGGTTTGGGATCACGCGCTAAAGCAACTGTTACACTGTTTTGTACAATCGTTATGAAGAGAAAAATTATCCCGAAAGATAAAAAAGAACGATATTTTACCATAAATAATACTTTTCTGTTGTTATTAACGAATAGGAATCCAATGCTTTCTCATATATTAAAGAAAAATATATAAAATATCTTCCTATTTATTATTTTTTTCCAAGAAAATGCAACAGCCAAGTTTATAAAGTGCTTGGTGCAAGCTTTTATCTTCAATTCCTTCAAGCATTTTTTCCACGCATTTTTTGTCTTGTTCACTCAAAGGCGGTTTTAGAGGCAAGTGATTCATAAAAACCGACATACTCCTTTGCTCAATCTTGATGCGATCAATAGCAATATAGCCAAAAAATCCGTTAATTCTATGAAGTAATTCCTCTGTTTCATGCATCAATTTTAACGCAGCAAATCCTTCACATGCGACAACAAGTGTTGCTGGCTGAAAAACTTCATCTTGATCTGCACGACGTTTCCAAATAATTTTAAGCGGCATTGTATGTTCACTGATATCATAGCCCGCAATCTGTGGCCAATGTTCTATAAGCGCTACATTAAGCCCTGTCCGTTTGCGTAAAACTGGATCAAGTATTTTGTATACCGTCTCAGAAAGAGAATAAAAGATACGTTTTTTAAGTTGTTTTCTCATTTTTAGATCATTGTTCAACCGCTTACTAAATTAAAATCATTTGTTTCATCTAAAAATTGTTGCCTCCTCAATTTATGAAATATCAACAAAATAAAAAGCCTTTTCTCACCAGAGCCTTGACAATAAAGAGCAAAAAACATGAATTACAAAATAAATAATTTTTTCTTTTGCATTTTATATCTCCCTATGCTTGAAAGCAATCATGTATGAAATTTCTTCGCACCTCCTTGCTTGGTACGATCAAAATCACAGACATCTTCCATGGCGGATTACCCCTGAAAAGCAAAAACAAGGTATCCGTCCTGATCCTTATCAAGTTTGGCTTTCTGAAATCATGCTTCAACAAACAACCGTTGAAACAGTTAAGCCTTATTTTAAAAAATTTCTAAAACTATGGCCTGATCTTTCCTCTTTAGCAAAAGCCTCACAAGATGATATCATGAAAGCATGGGCTGGACTTGGTTATTATTCACGCGCACGTAATCTTAAAAAATGTGCGCGACAGCTTGTTGAAAACTACGCGGGACAATTTCCACAATCTGTAAAAGAATTGCGAACTCTAGCCGGTATTGGAGATTATACTGCCGCAGCCATTGCTGCGATTGCTTTTAACCACCCTGTAGCAGTGGTTGATGGTAATGTCGAACGTGTGGTAGCGCGACTTTTTGCTATCACTTCAATATTGCAAAAAGCAAAAGTTGAAATTAAAGAAAAAACACAAAAAATTACTGCTTTAAATCGTCCTGGTGACTTTGCTCAAGCAATGATGGATTTGGGAGCAACAATTTGTACTCCACGCAAACCATCTTGTTATACCTGCCCTCTTCAATGTTTATGCAAAGCAGAAAAGATGCAACAACCGGAGTCTTTTCCAGTTAAAGCCCCTAAAAAAGAACGCCCTTCAAAAACAGGTATTGCTTTTGTGGTCCTTAATAAAAAGAGACAAATTTATTTGGAAAAACGACAGACACAAAAGCTCCTTGGTGGAATGACCCAAATTCCTAACAATATTGGCATAAACAACGAAAATGGGCTCCAAAACGCACCCTTTACTGCCAATTGGCAATTCAAGGGACAAATTACACATGTTTTTACTCACTTTTCTCTAAAACTCGATGTTTACTATACCGAAGATGTTCATGAAATGAATTGTGAAAATGGTTGGTGGTGTAACATTCAACATCTTACCGAAGAAGCATTACCTACTGTTATGAAAAAAGCCATTTCCGTAGCACTTCCCAATTCTTTCAGATTTAAATAACCTTCCCTATTCATAAAAATGTTTTCTAACAGAGACTTTTGTATCTCTAGCAATTATTTATTAATCTGCAAAAGAAAAATTAAAAAAATGAAATAACCAATTTTTTCTACAGATAAGAATTAAGGAGGAATAGAAAAGCTTAGAAATCTTAAATTTAAATTTCAGGTTCTATCCTTTTTTCGCTTATGAAGGAGTAAGTCGGCTCCATCGTTATATTTACCAGCCCCCTCAACATCCCTTGGTACGTGAAACGGTTCATAAGAGGTATTTTTAGTTCTTTCGTTAACAATTTTTATTCACACGCCAACCCCGTTTATGACATGCAAGCAAGTAATTTTCATCGATTCAATATGGAACAAGTTTGAAATGAAAAAACTTGACGATATTCCGAGGGCAATTCAATATGAGTTGCGTTAAATTATCTTTATAAATAAATACATTTTACGCACTTTACAGATGTACGTATTCAAAAAAGCACTTAATTTGGAACTTCTGAATGAACCTTTTAATTCTGATATTTCATTTTTATAAGCTTATATTGAAATTTTACTGTCTTGGAACTAAAACTAGAACATAGAGTGAAAATTTCTCATTTTAATTTCTTCTACAAGAAGCATAAAAATACTCGCTTGCCGCTTACAAGCGAGATTAGTGTGTCAATAAAAAACATCTAAGAAAGGCATAAAACGCCCTCACGTCCATCTTAATCAAGATCAGGTACATTGGTGGTCAATAGAATGAAGCGATCAGCTTAGTTCATAAAACACCCGTTTTTAACATTTGTGAACGTATAATCATTCTTAAATGATCTATGGACTTCAACCGTCCATTTTCCTCATAATACCAAAAGGTCCAACCATTACAACTCTGCGAATCTTGAGCCTTTCTTCCCATTGCGTGAATTGAACCCGCTTCACCACCATGCATAATCGTACCATCAGCTCTTACAATAGCAGATACTTGCTTCTTACGATCATAAAGAACTTCTCCAGGATAGAGTAAACCTGCTTCAAGCAAACTGTTGAATGCTACGCGCGGTTCTGCTTTTTTTCTATCCAAAATCGCTAGTTCTGGTTGCGCTAAAGGTTGAACCGCCGCAATTCTCTCACATGCTGCATCGATGTAATCTTGCTCGCGTTCAATCCCAACAAAATCACGCCCTAAAAGCTTGGCAACAGCACCTGTTGTTCCCGAACCAAAAAACGGATCGAGAATAACATCACCAGGTTTACTAGAAGCCATAATAATACGCGCTAATAACGCTTGCGGTTTTTGTGTTGGATGCAATTTACGCCCTGAATCATCCTTTAAACGTTCAGCTCCAGTGCAGAGAGGGAAAAGCCAATCTGAACGCATTTGTAGATCTTCATTTGCCGCTTTTAAGGCATCATAATTAAATGTGTACTTTTTATCTTTTTGATCTCGCACGGCCCAAATAAGCGTCTCATGAGCATTTTGAAAACGGCGCCCTCGAAAATTAGGCATCGGATTATTCTTGCGCCAAATAATATCATTAAGCATCCAAAAACCTAAATCTTGTAATGCCGTCCCAACCCGAAAAATATTATGGTAAGATCCGATAACCCAAAGTGTTCCGTTGGGTTTTAATACACGACGACAAGCAAGCAACCATGCACGGGTAAAAGCATCATAAGCAGCAAAACTCTCAAACTGATCCCATGCATCATCAACCGCATCAACAAGCGAATGATCTGGACGGTATAAAGCTCCATCCAATTGCAAATTATAGGGTGGATCTGCAAAAATCATATCAACAGAATGTTTTGGAAGTTTTTCTAGAACGGAAACACAATCTCCTTTAAAAATTTTATTGCGCCATGGCATTTGTGAGGGGATACGAAGGAAATCTTTTTGAAGCTGAATAACTGTCATGAAAAACCCAACAAAATTAACTAAATTTGCCCTATAATCAACTAAAATAGTTTATAGGCCCGCATTACCAATCCATATTTACAAAATAGCGTAAACGTATCGTTAAAATTCTACAAAATTGATAATTGTTTTTGTTTTTTTAGTAAAAAAAACTTTCACATGAATGAAACCTTAATTTTCTTTTTTTCAATGTACTGTTCCCATATCTTTTATTTCGTAAAAGAATTAAGAATCATTTTCAAAACTTATTTTTATGAAATAAGATCCTCTCAATATCGTTTTCATGAAAATTGTCCATCTCGTAACATGTAAAGGAATATCTTATGCCTCAGATAGATCTTATTATTTTTGATTGTGACGGAGTTCTCGTTGACTCTGAATATCTTGCAGCAAAAATTGGATCACAATTGCTCAAACAAACAGGATATGAAATATCACCCGAAGAATTGAGTGAGCGTTTTGCAGGGCTTATCTTTCGCGATATTCTTAAACACGTTGAACAGGAAACAGAAAAACCAATTTCTGCTCATCTCATAGACCAAATGACTAATATTTTTCGTACACAAATAAAAACTAAATTACGGGCTATTGATGATGTAAGAGAAGCTGTAGAAATTATTCAAACACGCTATCCCTACTGTATCTGCTCTAATGCAAAAAGCGTAGATATAAAAGAGATGCTCACCACGGTTGATCTCTATGACCTTTTTGAAGGTAAAATATTTTCAGCACCTGAAGTTGGAACAAAAAGAACGAAACCGGCCCCTGATGTTTTCCTTTTTGCCGCACAACAATTACAGGCAGAGCCCCAAAACACTATCGTTATAGAAGATTCACTTCATGGTGTACACGCAGCCATAGCAGCAGGCATGCGTGTCATCGGCTTTACGGGAGGATCACATAGCTATTTTGGCCATTCTAATGCACTTGCAGAAGCTGGTGCAGAAACAGTTATTGCAAAACATGCTCATTTAGGAGAAGTCTTAGAAGCAATGGCAGTATGGCGAGATCTATTATAAAAAATCTCTTGAATATATCAATTTGTAAACTCTTGTAAGAAGCATTTTTATTCAAATGTCCTTCTCTTCTCGCTGCTCCTTTTATAATAACTTCAATAAATGCGTAATTCACGACACGGGTGAATTGCATCTCAATGTGAAGGAAAAATATAGCGCCTCATTGAAATCATAAGTCTGTTAACCATTGCACGTGCTTTAAAAAAAGCAAAAAACAGGGGTGCCAACTCATGAAAATTAAACCCTGCTTATCTATCTCAACTCCGATATCCCACTCCCAACCTCAGCAGCTCATCCTGATAAATTATTATATTTGTCAAAAAAGGAATATTACAATGCCTTGCTCGATAAGATGTGAGAATTGCTAGCCTCTTTCATCTGATCAAAAAAATCACATACTATGGTAAAATTGTAAGGGATGTGCCTATTGATCATGGAAAAAAATATTAAAATTCGCGGAATCTATGGAACACAAGAGTTTATTGAAAATGACAAAAGCGTCTTTGTTGAGTTACACGGGCTTATATTTACTCAATCCAAATCTCGTAAACTTGTTGAAGGCTTATTTACTTTGCTGCTCAAACAGTATTTTAACAGCATCAATTAGTACAACCTCCCTAAGATTACAAAAAACAAAAAGAATACATTTTTATGAAAAATGTGCCTTTTATAAAAAACATTTCATACCAAGTAATTTACAGACAACATGTTGATTTATAATCAATAATTAATCATTATTCAAATTAAGCAAAAAAACCGAATATTGTAAGATCCTCTCATTTAAAATCTGGATATGCTGAATTAAAGAAATAAAAATGCCTTTTAATGAATTATCTCAAAAGGCAAAAATTAGTAGCAACATTAGGAGCGAGCAAAGTGTATGGCACTGCCATCTTTCTTCTTTATAAACGTCAAAAATTCTGATGTCCTAAGAATTTTATATTATGGGACTTTATCATCATATATAGCGTTGCAAAATAGGCTTGAGTACCTTGAGAACGGTTTCTTTAAAAAAGCACTTAAATATGAAACATACAATCATGTTAAACAACGTACAGAGATACCAGTAGTTGCTCAAAATTTTCCAAAAGCACTTAATAGACTTTTTAAATAAGCAATGAAATCAGATCTTTTCAAAAGTAATCCAACTTTAGGAAAAACACCCTTTCTAAAAATAAAAGCGGCTTTTCAGTTTGGAAAGAAGAAAATGTCGAAAAATATTATCCAATGCTGATCTTTCGGCACTCATAAATATGTCTGAATTGACATTCTTCTATACACTTTGCATCATAGTAATACGCCGCTCACATTGGCGAGAAAAAGATAATATCATTTATCTCTATCCAATTCGAGCTCTACTTTCCACTATGAGAGAGCTGTATATTTTTTAGTATCTATAACATATTATTATCTATAAGATAAATGTATATAATTAATAGTGAAGTAAGCAGTAGTATTATGCTATCATGATGCAATTAATAAACATTGAATAATAATTTAATAATATCTATAGAATACACATATTATTACAATAATAACTCATATAAATAATAATATTTTAGCATGTCCATTAATATTTTAATTTTTAAGAATATTTTTATAAATACATCATAATTTTTATATTTTTATTATAATATCTATAATAAATAAATTTATATATATTTAATATGTAAAAAGTTTGATCAACTTTATTATTTATAAATGTATTAAAAAAATAATATTAATATCATTTTATAAAAATCATACGATAACCACGTGTTGTTTTATATATAACACATAATAAGATATTGCATAAAATTTTTTAAAAAATATTTTTGTAATTATTACTGTTACTTTTTTACAATAATATTTATAAAAAATTACAGTTATATTTTTATATGTATTTTTATTATTGACTAAAAATACATATTGAAATATATAAATTATATATAGTGTGAGATACATAAACATTATGTATATTTCTTACATATATAACTTAAAAATATTTGAGGTAAAGTTATGATAAAAATATTTAAAAATTATATCTTAAGCATTTTTATAGCGAGCACTTTTTTTATTTCACAAACTGTAAATGTTAATGCAAACTATTTGAAAAATGATACTCCAAAAGAGGAACTTTCTGTTTTCCCAATGGAACAAGTAAAATATGCGACATCCGATGTAGTTTCTACGACTGCTTTCTATGTTCCATCTGTAAATTATCAAACAGAAAATGGAACAACTGGTAAAGGAAAATTAGAAAAGGTCGTTGCGCCTATGACTATAGGAATGGGACTATTGTTTACTGGATATGCAATGAGCTTTATAGGATCGATAATAAGTTGGATAAAGGACATAGTATTGATGTTCAAATAATTCAACCTCATCTAGAACTCTAGAATATTGGCTTCATTATGTATCTATAATTTATTGTAAATAATTACATAATGAAGCTCATCTTTCTGCAAAATATAAATGTTGTAGATTATATCCAAATATCCAAAGTATAAATTTACGCATATATATAAAAAAAATATTTGAGGTAAATTATGATTAAATTATTTAAAAATCATATATTAAGTATTTTCATTATGTCTGCCTTTTCTCTTTCTCAGGTTGTAAATGTACATGCAAACTCTTTGCAAAATAGTACTCATCGTGAGAATATTTCTGTTTCTACAATAGAGCAGAAAAGAAAGGCTGCAGTCCATACCGTTTCTCTCTATAGACCCAGTCTAAATCTTGGAGTGGATAATGAAACTACTATTGAAGGAAAATTTGAAAAGGTCGTTGAACCTCTTACAATCGGGAATTTTGGTATGGGGATGGCACTTGGATATGCATCAAGTACGATAGGCATGTTTTTAGGATGGATAATAAGTAAAATAATATCGTATTTTAAATCTCGTTAAAATTGAAATTTCATCAGAATAAAACCTTCTCATATGAAATATAAACTATGGATATATTCTGTGTTGATCGATTGTTGATGACAAAAAACTAATGAATTATCACACTAAAAATGAAAAAAGCTTTAAATGCTTCTGTTTCTCTCAATGTGCACTAATTCTGCCGATGCATCTATTCAATTCAGATTAAAATAAAAGTAAAAGTATTGGTGAAAAATTATGATTAAAGTATTGAAAACTTACGTATTAAATATTTTAATAGCAGTTTCTTTTTTGCTTTCACAAGTTATAAATGTTCATGCCAATCATTTGAAAAATGATACTCAATGGGAAACTGTCTCTTTAATAGAACAAGGAAAGAAAAAAGCTATCGATATAGCTGCTCTTTATGTCCCAAGTTTCACTCATAAAGCAAAAAGTGAAACTGCCATTGAAGGAAAATTTGAGAAAGTATTTGAACCAATTACGCTAGGAATTTTTTCTACAGTAGGAGCTTTGGGTTTTGGATTCTTGACTGGATTTGTTATGTCCATATTTAGCGGGACAATCGGATGGGCAATAGGAAAAATTAAAGGCAAATAATTCAAAGATACTCAGTATTTTTTCTATTAAAACGAGAACAATTTACAGCCTGCTTCACATCATTTAGCAGGCTGTTGTATGTTTTCTATGGATAAACTTTAGGTTACCATACTGTATAGCACAAATATAATATCTATTATTATACAAAATGATAAATTAAGCTAAAAAAAGATTATTCAAAGTATAGATTTGCGCACGAAATGCCATAAAATTACCTTATAAATCTTCCAGTGTGAATTCTGAGATGTATCATTTTAACATTCGGTTTAACAGCTTTAATTGTTACAAAGTATTAAGAGCATAAAATATAACTATGAATGATTGAGTTATACAAAAGTTCTTCAGTAGGTACCATTCTATCTATTTAATTTTATTATTTAAGAAGGTGTACAAGTGAAGATACGTTGTAAAATTTAAGTGAATGAATAATAGAGAGGAAATTTTCGTCTGCAAAAGATTTTCTGTGAATATTTGACGTTTATATCTCAAAAATAAAAATGCTTAAGACTATTTCCTTTCATTATTGAGTTAAAAAGAAGAAAAAAAGCTCTATCCATTTAATAATTTAAATATTATGAAAAACGTGAAATAAATAACTTCACCAATTTGCCAGAAATAAAAAAAGGATAAGACTTATGGAATATATCAGCACGAGAGGTGAAGCTCCTGCTTTAAGCTTTACGGAAACAATCATGACAGGGTTGGCAAGTGATGGGGGACTTTATTTGCCAGATAAATTTCCTCAGCTATCATTTGATGCGTTACGAGCACTTCGTGGTCAGTCCTATACAACAATTGCTAAAACTATTCTGTGGCCCTTTGTGAATAACGAAATCGAATATACAGCTTTTGAAAATATGATCGCTGAATCTTATGCAACCTTTCACCATCCAGCAATCTGTCCGTTACGACAAACTGGAGCAGATGAATTTATCCTTGAACTCTTTCATGGTCCTACTTTAGCTTTTAAAGATGTAGCAATGCAGTTTCTTTCTCGACTGATGGATTATGTTTTGACTGAAAAAAATAGATGTGCAACGATTATTGCTGCAACATCAGGTGATACAGGTGGAGCTGCGATACAAGCTTTTGCTGGAAAAGAACACTCAGATATTTTTATTTTATTTCCTAAAGGACGTGTATCACCTGTTCAACAACGGCAAATGACAACCAATCAATGTTCAAATGTTCATGCCATTGCCATTGAAGGAAATTTTGATGATTGCCAAGCCCTTGTCAAAGCAATGTTTAATGACCACAATTTTCGTACAAAAAGAGCACTTTCAGGTGTGAATTCTATAAATTGGGCGCGTATCATGGCGCAAATTGTTTACTATTTTTCATCTGCACTTTCTTTAGGAGCTCCTGATAGAGCTGTTTCATTTACTGTTCCTACTGGAAATTTTGGTGATATTTTTGCAGGTTATGTCGCAGCCCGTATGGGATTACCCATTGCTCAACTGGTCATCGCAACGAATGATAACGACATCCTTGTACGTACATTGACCAGTGGTACTTATGAAACACAACCAATAGTCCATACAACATCACCTTCTATGGATATTCAGATCTCTTCTAATTTTGAACGTTTGCTCTTTGAAAGTGGCAATCGTGATCCAATCTGGATTCGCAATGCAATGGAAAACTTGAAAAAAACGGGGCTCTTTACTCTTGATGAAAAGCAACTCAAAAATATTCGTTCCCTATTTTCCGCCGGGAAAAGCAACATGGCTACAACAGCTCAAACAATTGATAGTGTCTATAAGGAAAGTGGCTATCTTGTTGATCCACATACAGCGGTTGCTCTTCAAGTAGCGCGTGAAAACAAAAAACCGCATATTCCAATGATCGTTCTTGCCACGGCTCATCCAGCTAAATTTCCTGATACGATTAAAAGCGCTTGTGGCCTTCATGCTCCATGGCCATCTCATCTCAATGATGTAATGAAACACGAAGAACATTTTATAAGTCTTGCTAATGATGAAAAAATAGTAAAAGATTATATTTCTTTAAAATCGCGTGCATCTTATTAAAGTTAGCTGCATTAATTTAAATCAAGAATATTCTAATACCTTTACAATGAGGTATTTAGCTTATTAATGGAGTTGTAAATACATGGATGTAGATATATGTCGCCTTAATAATGGTTTGACTATCGCCACACATACAATGCAACAAATTGATAGTGTTGCCCTCGGGATATGGGTTAAAGTGGGCTCACGCAATGAAACCTCCACACAGCATGGTATTGCTCATCTTCTTGAGCATATGGCTTTTAAAGGAACCGAAAACCGCACTGCTTTTCAAATTGCAACCGATATTGAAGATGTTGGCGGTGAAATAAATGCTACAACCAGTATTGAAACAACAGCTTACTTTGCACGTGTACTTAAAAGCGATATCCCTCTTGCTATAGATATTTTAGCCGATATTTTAATGCATTCAAAATTTGACGACAATGAACTAGAACGAGAAAAACAAGTAATATTTCAGGAAATTGGTGCTGCCCATGACACCCCTGATGATATTGTTTTTGATCATTTTACAGAAACAGCCTTTCGTCATCAATCCCTTGGGCGCTCTATTTTAGGAACAGCTAAAACTATTCAATCATTTACATCTACTGATCTCCATGATTTCATCAATAAACAATATAGTGCAGATCGTATGATTGTCGTTGCAGCAGGAGCTGTAAAGCACGAAAGTTTCGTGCGAGAAGTTGAAAGTCGTCTTGGTACTTTTCGCTCCCATTCAACCGCACCTCTTACTAATCTTGCAAATTATGTCGGTGGCGACTTTCGTGAATATCGCGATTTAATGGATACACAAGTTGTTCTAGGGTTTGAAGGACGCGCTTATCACGCGCGTGATTTTTATGCGGCCCAAATTCTTTCAATCATTCTTGGTGGTGGTATGTCTTCACGTCTTTTTCAAGAGGTAAGAGAGAAACGTGGATTATGCTATTCTATTTATGCTTTTCATTGGGGATTTTCAGATACTGGACTTTTTGGTGTTCACGCAGCTACCGGACAAGACGGGCTCAAAGAACTTATTCCTGTGATTCTTGATGAACTTTCCAAGGTCAGCAAAAATATTCACGCTAATGAACTACAACGAGCACAAACGCAATATCGTGCGAACCTGACAATGTCACAGGAAAATCCTTCTAGTCAAGCACATCTCATTGCTCGCCAAATACTCCTTTATGGTCGACCAATTCCAATATCGGAAACAATTGAACGCCTCAATCTCATTACTCCTAAAAGATTAACTGATTTAGCACATCGTCTTTTTACAAACTCCACACCAACACTAACTGCTGTCGGACCTGTAGGACCCCTCATAAATTTTGATGATTTAACGTCAACTCTTTCATACAAGCTAAAGTAAAAACTTCTTTTCAAAGCAGCATCACAATAACATCACATATTTTATCATAAAATTTACCACAAAAGCTCTTCTCATTAAATAAGTTTTGGAAATATTGGGCAAAGAGGCGTACAAAACTACCCAATTCATACTTCATGTGATAAAGATTCTAATGAGTGAAGGTATATCCGTGAAATCTGGAAATTTATGGTTTAACTTTGCCCTTTTAAAATATAAAACTTCATTCGCTTCAAGTTCTATTGGAGCAAATGGGTATGTGGTTTATTTGTATATAAAATCACACAACTTAAGAAAAAGTGATAACAATTTATTATGTAAATAAATTATAAAAGGTGGACGTTTTTTCTCAAAAATCGAAATGAAAATTAAACATCCTAAAATATTGAGAGTGGGACATTGTGAAGAGTTTGCGTAAAATAATTGACATCATTTTCATTGTAGTCGTTAGTTCTTTTGTCCATCTTACATCAGCACAAGCAATTGAGCCAGTTAAAATTTCTTCTCAAGATGCTGCTCTTGATCTCTCAAAAGCAATTGAAATTCACCATACAAACAACTCTATTTTTCAAACAAGTACAGCGCCAGGACCAGATGGTATTGTATGGCGTATTGAAGTGCAGGCAAAAAATGAAAAATTTTCCGGAAATTGGGCAGTTTTTTCTCTTGCAAATCCAACAGATGAACAAGTTGATCGTCTCATTGTTGCCCCCCATTACCGCATGGCACGTTCTGGATTTTTTTGGCCAGACCTTGGATCAGCAAGGATTCAATCCATAACGCCAAGCGAAGGTTTTTCCCTCGATCGTCAACTTAGTGCAAACTCTGATATCTTTCGTATTACTCTTAACCCTGGTGCTGTTGTTACATTTGTGGCCGAACTTAACTCTGCAAATCTACCGCAAATCTATTTATGGCAACCTGAAGCTTATAAAGATGCAATTAATTCTTATACGCTTTATCATGGTATTCTTCTTGGGATATCAGGTCTCTTAGCGCTTTTGTTAACTGTTCTCTTCGTCGTCCGTGGAACAGGGCTGTTTCCTGCAACAGCTGCTGTTGCTTGGGCAGTGCTTTTTTATATTGGTATTGACTTCAACTTTTTAAATAAATTCTTTGCAGTTACACTCACAACACAACCAATCTGGCGTGCTGGTACAGAAGTAGCTCTTACTGCTACACTCTTCATTTTTCTTTTTACCTATCTCAGCCTTAACCGCTGGCATTATCATTTTAGTTACGGTGCTATCGCTTGGACCATTGCCTTTTGCAGTCTAGGAGCCTTTGCTATTTATGATCCCATCAGAGCAGCTGGAATTGCGCGTTTGTCTTTTGGCCTTACCGCTGTGCTTGGTATAATATTAATCATCTATTTCTCAATCAGAAGCTATGACCGCGCTATTATGCTTATTCCAACATGGTTGCTCATTAGCTTTTGGTGTGTTGGAGCCTATGCTTGCATAGCTGGACATTTAAACAATGATATTATCCAGCCAGCATTAGCGGGGGGATTAGTGCTCATTGTTCTTCTCATAAGCTTTACTGTCCTGCAACAAACTTTTTCTAATGACGCTTTCCATGAAGGAATATTTTCCGACCTTGAACAACAAGTACTCGCAGCAAAGGGAGCTGGAAATATTATTTGGGATTGGAATATCGAGCGTGACCGTATTGTTGTACATCCAAACATGGCAACCCTTTTTGGTACTGAAATTCATAACCTCAATGGACCTATGCGCAACTGGATTTCAGCCTTGCACCATGATGATCGTGAACGCTTTCAAGCTGTATTGGATATCATTCTTAAAAATAAAAAAGGGCGCATTGATCAAATTTTTCGTCTTTCTTCCGGTGGTGGTTATTATCATTGGTTTTCTCTTCGTGCACGTCCGGCTATGCAAAAAGATGGAAAAATCACACGTGTCATTGGAACCATTGTCAATATTACTAACCATAAAAAATCCGAAGAACGCTTATTGCATGATGCAATCCACGACAGCTTAACCGGACTTCCTAACCAACAAATTTTCTTTGATAGACTACAAAATTATACCTCTTTAGCGAAAGCAAATATCAAAATTAGACCGACTGTCTTTATGATTGATTTTGACAATTTTCGCCAAATTAATCGCAAATTAGGCATAGCAGTTGGGGATACTGTACTGCTTATAATCGCACGTCGTTTAAATCGTCTCATTAACTTTCAAGACACCTTATCGCGTCTTTCAGCAGACCGCTTTGCAATTATTTTACTTAGTGAAACCGAACCACAAAAAATTGCAGCATTTGCAGATCATTTGCACAAAACAATTTCAGCACCTATTTCACTTTCAGAAAACAAAATAATCCTTTCAACCTCTATCGGATTGGTTACATGGAGTGAAAGCCGATCGACGGCTAAAGATATTTTTAATGATAGTGAATTAGCGATGATTCGCGCAAAACAAATGGGTGGAAACCATATTGAACCTTTTCGTCCTAATTTTCGCACTTTGGGTCTCGAACATAATACTCTGGAGAAAGATGTTCATTATGCCATAAAACGTAATGAGATGAAAATCCTCTACCATCCTATTCTTAATTTATCAGACGGACATATTATTGGTTTTGAAACAATTGTAGAATGGCATCATCCCACTTATGGAAATTTAAATGTCTCTGATTTCATAAAAATCGTAGAAAATGAACAAATTGTTATGGATTTGTCACAATTTATCATCGATAATGCCATTATTGATCTTATAAATGTACAAGAAAAGTTTTCCCAACAATCTTTCTTTATTTCAATTAATTTACCAAGCGCAGAAATGATTCATCCTCGTTTTATCAGTCAATTGCGTGCCGCTTTGCTTCGCCATCCGCTCCACAAAGGGCGTCTGATGATTGAAATATCTGAATTTGTCTTAAGAAATAATCCTGAACAATCAGCGCACTTTCTTGAACAAATTAAAACACTTGGAATGAATCTCGCACTCGATAATTTTGGAACAGGTTATTCGTCTCTGACCTATCTCGTACGTTATCCATTTGATATGGTTAAACTTGATCGTTCACTTATCTCAATCGACTCTCTTAAGAAGAAAATTGTTCTAAAGTCTATCATTAATATGGCAACAGATCTTAATTTGCAAATTATCGCAGAAGGTGTTGAAAATGAAAAAGAAGCAATCTTTCTTCGTCAAGAAGGCTGTAAATATGTTCAAAGTACACTTGTGACGAAACCGATTGCCATAGAAGAATTAATTACACTCGTTCAGAGCCATTTCCCTTATAAAATAAAAACATAATGGATAAAATAACGTGTAAAGTTAAAAAGCTTAGAAAAAACTCTACGCGTGTCCCATTTCAGAAGCAAGATAAGTTGGATCGATACCCATGCGTGTTAAACTTTTATCATATTTGCAGCTTAAATCGCTTTCAAAAAGAAAACTAGGTGATGTAGAACTGATTAGCCAACCATTTGTAGAAATTTCTGCCTCAAGTTGCCCCGCTTTCCATCCAGCATAGCCTAATGCGACCAGTGCATGTTGCGGACCTTGTTCGCAACTGATCGCTTTTAATATATCAATTGTCGCAGTAAAACAGATCTTATCTGCAATAAAAACAGTTTCTTCACAAGCATAATCATCTGAATGAAGGACAAAACCACGCAAAGGATCAACAGGACCACCATAGCGAACTGGAAACTGTTTTATTGGTTCAGAAAGACTTTTTTTTTGGCCACTGTCTATGACTCCCAAATGAAGCAAAAGCTCTGGAAAATCAATATGATGCAATTGATTAAGAATGATGCCCATCGCACCGGCATCAGAATGCGCACAAATATAAATAACAGAACGAATAAAGCGTTTGTCATTCATCCCAGGCATTGCTATGAGTAATTGTCCACCTAAAAAGCCATTACACCGCTTCATTAATCTGTTATTCTCCATAATTTACATGATAAAAGTTTGTTCATTTAGCACACTAGGAAAATAAAACTCCAATGAAAAAAAGTCGTATATTTACAAATTTACAAAATATCGCAACTTTCTTTTATAAAAAGCTTTTCGTTACTTTAAGCTTAACATTCATAGTTTTAGAATTACTTAACATTCCTGTAAATGCTCAAACAGAACAAAAACTCCAGCTTTTCGCAACATCTTGGTATGAATCAGATGGTGGTCGTATCCGATTAGCGATCACTGAACCTTCTCTTTCTGGAATAAGAGAAGGCATTATTGAAATTGAGCTTAAACCAGGATGGAAAACTTACTGGCGTAATCCAGGTAATTCTGGCATGGCACCATTTTTTAATTTCAACCAACAGATTTCTTATGAAATCTTTTATCCTACTCCACAGCTTTTTGAAACAGAAAATGATTGGTCATTAGGTTATAAAGATAAAGTAATATTGCCCTTCAATCTTTCTGGTTCAAGCAAAAATTTAAGTGGTGCTTTCACTCTTGGATTATGTAATAAAATCTGTCTTCCATTTACTATTAACTTTGATTTTTCGCCATCTGCTCTTAAAAATAAACATCTTCCTGCTTCCTTCTTAAAAAAGGCGCAAGATTCTTTGCCCCGCATGATGCAGAATGCACTAAAAATAAGTGCCGAAAAAAATAACAGTACCCTTCTTATAAAAATACAAAATAACAACAAAACTACACCTTCCTCTCTCTTTTTAGATGGAGGAGAAATGCAAATTGGAGCAGCAAGAAAAGTCAGTGATAACGCAGAATATACACTCTTCAGTGCTCCACTCTATTTCGCACCAGAAGAAATAAACCAAAAAATTTTTTATACAATTTCTTTTAAAGATCACGCCTTAAGTGGAACATTCATATTCCATACGCAGCCAACCCCGCTTGCGACTCCGTGATAAAAGAAAAAGCTCCCAAACAGCAATTATGCTGGAAAACGTCCATTTTCACGATATTGAGTAATTGCTTTGCGAGCAAGGGCATCTGCGCGTTCATTTTCTGGATGTCCCGCATGCCCTTTTACCCAGTGCCATCTGACTGTATGACAAGAACTAGCATCCTCAAGAGCTTGCCATAGCTCCATATTTTTAACAGGACTTTTTGATGCGGTGCGCCAATTATTCTTTTTCCAATCTTCAATCCACTTAGATATACCGTTACGCACATAAACTGAGTCTGTATAAAGATCGACCAAACAGGACTCTTTAAGCGCCTTTAATGCACAAATAGCCGCCATGAGTTCCATTTGATTGTTTGTCGTATGAACCTTACCGCCATAAAGCTCCCGTTCATGACCATTCCAGCGTAAAATTGCCCCCCATCCTCCAATTCCAGGGTTCCCTGAGCAAGCACCATCTGTATAAATTTCAACGACTTTTTGTTGAGTTGCCATAAAATTTAAAAACCTAATTCACTTAGCGAATTTACATTACTGAAAAAACAAAGCTTGTGCCAATACTCCCATGGATCTTTCTTAATAACAAAGCTATTAGGCGGTGTATTAAACCAATCATATAGACGTGTGAGTAAGAAACGTAGAGACGCACCACGAGCTAATAAAACCATCTTGTCCAATTCTAAAGGGATCAATGGTCTTATTTTTTGATAACTTTCCAATAACTTACGTGCTTTGGTAAGATTATAGGAATGATCAGGCTCAAAGCACCAAGCATTTAAACAGATCGCTAAATCATAAGCAAAAAAGTCATTACAAGCAAAATAGAAATCTATCATCCCAGAAAGACGATGATTCACAAAAAAGACGTTATCATTAAATAGATCTGCATGAATAATGCCTATTGGTAAATTGAACGGCCAATTTTTCTGTAAAAAAGCCAATTCCAACTCAATTTTTTGTCCAAATTCTTTTAACAATGCATCTTCTTTGGTTTGACAACGTTGCCACAAGACCTTCCAATCCATAACAGAAAGAGTATTTTTACGACTAAGTGTAAAATCCTGTCCTGCTAAATGTAATTGTGCGAGCCCCATCCCCACTTCGCCACAATGATCTATATTGGGCTGGCTGATCCACTCTCCTTCCAGAAAAGTAATAATAGCGGCAGGACGTCCTGCTAGTTCACAGATCATCATTCCATCATTTTGAATAACAGGTTGAGGACAAGGAATTCCACGCTGTCCTAAATGCTGCATCAAGCGACAAAAAAAAGGTAAATCATCTTTTGAAATACGCTTTTCATAAAGTGTTAAAATAAATCGCCCTTGTGTTGTCTCTAACATAAAATTAGAATTTTCAATCCCCTCCTCTATACCTTGATAAGATAAAAGTGATCCTATTGCATAACGTGTTAAAAACACTTTTAAATCATTTGGGTGAATATCTGTATAAACGGCCATTATTCTGCTTTCGTTGTAGACATGTTTGTATTCTGATTTTTATTTTTTGCATTATTTGCTTGACCATTGACGAAAGCCATATCTTGAGACGTTAAAATGACGTCACGTAATTCGCGACTCACTAAAAATTTTTCCGTTTCTACCGCTGTTTCAGCTAATTCTATTGTGACATCATAACGCTCACGAAATGCTGAAATAATTTCATCAATAATAATTTCAGGAGCCGAAGCCCCTGCTGAAAGACTGACAATAGAAAGAGATTTTAGGTTTTCAAAATTAATTTCATCAGCGCGCTGAACTAAAATAGCTTGCCGCGCACCAGACTTTTCGGCAACCTCTACTAAACGTCGTGAATTAGAAGAATTTGGTGCTCCAACAATCAAAAACAAATCGCTCCCCTTTGCCGCTGCTTTAACCGCATCTTGTCGATTCGTTGTAGCATAGCAAATTGACTCAGCCGCTGGGGCTGCTAATGTAGGAAAACGTTGTTGTAATATATCGATAATTCCTGCAGTATCTTCAACAGAAAGCGTTGTTTGTGTCACAAATCCTAATTTATCTGGATCATTGGGTTGATAATGCAAAGCATCTTCTATCGTTTCAATAAGCGTCACAGCCCCTTCTTCAAGCTGTCCCATTGTCCCTATCACCTCAGGATGACCAGCATGACCAATCAATATAACATGACGACCATGACGTTGATGTCGTATCGCTTGTTTATGCACTTTCGAGACCAACGGACATGTTGCATCGAGATAAAACAAATTATAGCATCGCGCTTCTTCTGAAACAGATTTTGGTACACCATGAGCAGAAAAAACAACCGGTTGATTGCGATGTTCTTCTGGAATCTCATCAAGTTCTTCGACAAAAACAGCTCCCCGTTGCTGTAATCCCTCAACCACGTAGCGGTTGTGTACAATTTCATGACGAACATATACTGGAGCACTATATTTTTTTAATGCAAGCAGAACAATCTGGATAGCACGATCAACCCCTGCACAAAATCCACGTGGACCACAAAGACGTATCGTTAAAGGGGGAAGTCCAGACATAAATCATCCTTAATCTCTATAGTTTTAGCTATATATTCAAACAACCTATTATTATACATGAATAAGCAATGTAAAAAAACGCGCAATATCATCTTTTGCATAAGAACAGACTCTATCGTGTTTTCTTACAGAATTTTCTTGAAGAAAAGCTCTTTTTAAATTTGCTTTTTCATTTTATTTGCCTAAAGAGCGATAAAATACCAAACAAGAGATTCAATCAAAAGAACTCCAAAGATAGCTGCCAAATAGAGTAACGAAAAGAAAAACGTTTTTTTGGCCATCAAAATAGTTTCATTATGTGTATCAGCTTTCCATAAACGATAGGCAAAATAAATAAAGATAATGCTTAAAATTGTTGAAAAAATAGCATAAAAAATTCCGCCAAGACCAATAAAGCAAGGAGCAGCAGCACATAATGCCATCAAAATAGTATAAAATAAAATCTGTTTTTTTGTTGAATGTTCACCTCGTACATTAGGCATCATAGGGATGCCTGCAGCCTCATAATCAAGAGATGAAAATAAAGAAAGAGACCAAAAATGGGGGGGGGTCCACATAAAAATGATCAAAAATAATAAAAAGCTATCAATACTCACTGTCCCTGTTGCCGCGGCCCATCCAATCATTGGTGGAAAAGCCCCAGAAGCACCACCAATAACAATATTTTGTGGTGTGATACGCTTTAACCAAATTGTATAGATAACGACATAAAAGAAAATCGTAAAAGCAAGAAAAAATGCCGCAAACCAATTAATGAAGCTCCCCATAACCAATACCGAGAGCATAGAAAGAACCATGCCAAAAATAAATGCCTTTTGAGAGCTGATTTTACCCATGGGAATGGGACGCTTTTTAGTCCGTTCCATCACAGCATCAATGTCAGCATCATACCACATGTTCAGTGCTCCCGCACCACCGCCACCAGCAGCAATACATAAAATTGCTAAAAAACCATACCACGGATTGATAGGAACAGGAGACACCATCAAACCAACTAAAGCCGTAAAGATCACAAGAGACATAACACGTGGCTTTAATAATGTGATATAATCACTAATAGTGGATTTTGGTGGCGTTGATTTACCATTCACAACCGATAACTTTTCTGAAACTGACATTCCACTCAAAGCCCTTTTCCATTTCTGTCATTCACAAACCCAATATTATCTGACAAATATTATCTAGCGTATGGAAATGACCAATTAAGACCAATCGTATTTTTGAGAAAATATGAAATATCTCTTTCGCACGTATACCCTAAAAGTAGATGAAAATACTGGCAATAAAAACACATTTTTTCAATCAACGTTCTTTCCCATATTACAAGTGTATCATAAAAATATATCCTATGAATTAATATATTTGGGTAAATACTGATTTTGTGTTATAGTTTTTTATAGGGAATTCATTTTTTATGTAAATCTATGCATGGTTGTGAGTGTTGAGTCGGATAGGATTTTCTGTGATACTTTATAAATTACTCAAAAAAACTTTTTTTATTGGCACTGTTTTTTACACACTTTATAGTAGTTTTATCAGTCATGCATTTGCACAAACACCCTATGCGCAAAGTGTCCCTGCTCCACAAACCTATGGTGCATGGACAAAAGTTTGTTCTCTACCACCAGGTACACCTAACATGCAGTGTGAAGTTGTACAAAACGTTCACACACAAGGGCGTCAAGATATTACCTTGCGCGTTACATTTTATAAACTTCCTCAAAAGCAAGGTGCCTTGATGCGTGTTTTTGTTCCGATTCGCGTTGAATTACGTCCTGGCGTTGGAATTAAAATTGACGATAAAAATATGGGCAGAATGGAATATCGTCGTTGTCTTGGTGATAATTGTGTTGCTGAAGCCTTTCTTAAAGAAGACATATTGCAGCTCTTTTTAAAAGGAAAAATGGCAACCTATTTTATCTTTACAACTCCGGAACAAGGGATTGGAGGTTTTGTTGACCTTCATGGTCTTGGCGACGCCTATGCAACCTTACCAACATGAGTGAAATCAATACACTTTAAACGATTGAAATTTCATCGTATATTTTGAAAGATTCTTAAAATTAGATTGATAAAAATCTTCTAAGCCCCCATAAAAATAGGATAATTCTTATGAAATCGCTGATTGATCATTTTGATATTGCTTCCTCTAAAGTGCAATCACTTGTACAGGAAACACTTCATCATGCTGATGATGGTGAGCTTTACCTTGAGTACACAGAAAGCGAAGCTCTTTTATTTGATAATGGGCAGCTTAAAAACGGCTCATTTCATCAAGATATGGGATTTGGACTACGCGTTGTTGCTGGAGAGGCTACTGGATATGCTCACTCTAGTGAGTTATCAGCTGCTGCACTCAAACGTGCCAGTGAAGCTGCTAAAGCTGTTACCTATAATAATCATGCAGGGCCTTATAGTATAGCACCTCAACAAACAAACAAAAGACTTTATCAACCGCATAATCCCCTTGATGCTCCATCATTTGAAGAAAAAAGTGCTCTTTTGCAAAAAATTGATGCCTATTTACGTGCTAAAAATGATAAATTGCATCAAGTGACTGTTTCTCTTTCCGGCTCGCTACAACATGTTGAAATTTTACGTGCAGATGGTTATTTGGTTCGTGATATTCGTCCCCTTGTGCGACTTTCTATATCTGTGGTCGTAGCTGAAGGCAATCGACGTGAAAATGGTTTTTATGGGTGTGGAGGGAGACAAGCATTTAACCAATTTATTCATGAAGACAATTGGAAGAAAGCTGCAGATGAAGCCTTACGTATGGCTTTAACAAATTTAGAAGCAGAAGCAGCACCTGCTGGATCTTTTGATGTTGTCTTAGCCAACGGATGGCCTGGTGTTATGCTCCATGAAGCCGTAGGTCATGGTTTAGAAGGTGACTTTAACCGTAAAAAAACATCCGCTTTTGCTGGACTTTTAGGACAACAAGTTGCAGCAAAAGGTGTTACAGTTGTTGATGACGGAACAATTCCACAATGCCGTGGCTCTCTCACTGTTGATGATGAGGGGACCCCTTCAGGATATAACGTTCTCATTGAAGATGGAAAGCTCGTTGGTTTTATGCAAGACAGGCTTAATGCACGGCTTATGGGAGGTAAATCAACTGGAAATGGACGGCGTGAATCTTATGCTTATGCACCAATGCCACGAATGACCAATACAATCATGCTAGGAGGAGATAAAACACCTGAAGAAATCCTTTCTTCACTTAAAAGTGGTATCTATGCTGTTTCATTTGGTGGAGGACAAGTTGATATTACTTCTGGAAAATTCGTCTTTGAATGTACTGAAGCATACCGAGTAGAAAATGGTAAAATTTGTGCACCAATCAAAGGGGCAACTCTTATTGGAAATGGACCGGATGCTATGAAACGTATCACAATGATTGGTAATGATAGTAAACTAGATAATGGTATTGGTATGTGTGGAAAAGCTGGCCAAAATGTCCCTGTTGGTGTTGGCCAACCTCACCTTCGAATCAATAATATGACAATCGGTGGAACTGCGCTTATAGAGGAATAAGCTTGCTCATTCCTTCCCCGTATTGCCTCCTTCTCGTCTATTACGACCATTTTGTGAGGGGGTACAATGCATTGATTTATAAAGATAATCTAGCGTTATTCATATTGTATTAGAACCTTGAATACCGTAAGATTCTCTCATTTTAAATCTGTGTCTGTTGAACCAATCAAAATCATTCGTTTATACATTACAGGCAGGGAGAGTTATATGGATAAAAACTGTACAAGAAAGAACTAAAGATTCTTCTTATGGACCGTCTCAAGTACCAAGAATTTTAGAAACATTGGGAGATGGCAAATATAACGATGGAACAGGCTTATTCAGATACATATTCTTCGTAATCCATTCGTCTTTTTTGTGGTTTTTTTGTGTGGGGTAACTTGTCTTTTATATTTCATAATAAAAAAGCACTTTCTACATTCAGTGCTCTTAGATCAACGAGAAAAAGGTTATTATTATAGATAAATTTTGGAGAGATTTTATAATAATACTCAGGTAAACTTTTAAAAAAAATTAGGCTAAAGTTTCCAACCTTTCTTTTTTTTCTTTTTGCTCAAAACAGCAACAATTTCGACATGTGGTGACCATAAAAATTGATCGATCGGTATGATTTTTTCTACTGTATACCCCCCTGCAACAAGAAGAGATAAATCACGAGCAAATGTAGTAGGATTACAAGAAATTGCCACAACACGTGATACTGTTGTCTTCGCTAATTCACGTACTTGTTGCTCTGCACCAGCACGGGGAGGATCAAAAACAACACTCTCAAAACATTCAAGTTCCTTTACAGAAAGGGGATGTCGGAAAAGATCACGTTTTTCACAAGTGACCGTTTTTAAACCAGTCGCAAAACGTGCTGCTGTATTTAGATTTCTTAATGCATCTTCATTATTTTCTACTGCATGAACACTCATCTTTTTTGCCATACGCAAGGTAAATGTTCCTACCCCTGAAAACAAATCAACAGCATTCTTTGCTTTTTTTAAATGAGTCAAAATAATATTGCCCATTATATTTTCCGCTTCACAAGTTGCTTGCAGAAAACCACCAGAAGGAAATTCAACACGGACATCTCCAAAGTAAATCTCTGGTTTTTCTCGTTCAACCAAAACTTCACCGTCAACAGATAAACGTATAATCCCATATGAAAGAGCAGCACTGATCATTTTCTGACGAAGTGATTCATGGTGTATAATGCAACCGCTTAAAGCAACATCTAAACCATTTTCAACACATGTTATCGTAACATGAAACCGTTTGGCAGAGTTCTTTAGAAAAGCACAGAGCTCTTTGATATTATGCAACTGAGAAATAAGCTCTGGACGGCTTACTGGGCATTCCTCAAGAGCTACAATCTCATGAGAGAGATAACGGTTAAAACCAACTTTTTGCCCCTGTGGGGTCATGGATGCTGTTAGAGTAATCCGCCGTCGGCTATAAGGTTTACATTCTATTAAAGGCGCAACAACATTATTAAGTCCATACTTTTTAAGCGCCTCAACAACCAATTGTTGTTTCCATACGCGATAAGCATCCATATGCCAATGCTGAAGAGTACACCCTCCACATTCTCCAAAATGCTGACAAAGAGTATCAATGCGTTCTGATGATTTTTCTTTTAATGCTATATATGTTGCATATTTTCCATGAACAGTAATTTCAGCACACTCTCCTGGTAAAGTAAAAGGAACAGAAACGAAGCCGTGAGACATCTTAGCAATACCATAACCATTTACTCCGATATGATCGATTATGACATTGTCATTCACTCTTGTTTTTCTCCGAATAGTAAATATTCCACGTTGCCATCACCACCTGTAATAGGGGAAGAAATTAAACCTTTTGCACTCCACCCTGTTTGTGTATTTAACCAAACAAAAAGTGCCTCAGCAGTTTCTTTAGCACTTGATGGACTTAATATTCCTCCCTTACTAAAATGTTTACGACCAACCTCAAACTGAGGCTTTACCAGTAAAACAGCTTGGGCACCCTTCTTGGCTAAAGACAACACGGGAGGCAATGCAAGTTTGAGCGAAATAAAGCTAACATCTGAAACGATAAGATCAATTTCTCGCCCACCTAAATGTTCCTGTTTAAAATCTCTGACATTCAAGCATTCTAATAACGTTATAGCACTGTTGCCCAATAAACGTTTATCAAATTGATGATGCCCAACATCAACGGCAATAACATGATCTGCTCCACGCTCTAAGAGAACTTGCGTAAAACCACCTGTTGATGCACCAACATCAATGGCTGTCACTTTATCTGTTATAATTGGAAATGCATCAAGTGCAGCAATCAATTTTAACGCTGCCCGAGAAACATAATTCTGCGCTGGATCACAAACGGTAATCTCTGCATCATCAAAAACGATTTGCCCAGCTTTAAAAACGATTTCTCCGTTAACTTTAACAGTTTGGCGCATAACAGCATCACGTGCGCGTGAACGTGTCTTAAAAAAGTTTTTTTCAACTAAAAGAATATCGAGTCTTTTTCTGGCAGCCATCTCATACTCGAATTTTTTATCCTGTTCGAATCTCGCGGTCCAAAGCTGTAAAAACCGTGTTGACAATGCCCATAGCATCAAGCCCGATACGTGAAAGAACTTTTTCTGGTGAGCCTTGATTCAAATATTCATCTGGAAGTTGTAGTGTACGAACTTTCAAACCATGCTCTAAGAGCCCTTCTTGCGCTAAAAATTGTAATATGTGCGCTCCAAATCCACCGATTGCCCCTTCTTCAATTGTCACCAATACCTCATGCTCACGTGCCAAACGACGCATCAAATCCTTATCTAAAGGTTTTGCAAACCGTGCATCTGCAACCGTTGTAGATAACCCTTCAACCTCCAACGCATCAGCAGCTTGCAACACTTCTGACATCCGCGTTCCAAAACAAACCAAAGCGATCTTATTCCCTTCACGCAGAACGCGCCCTTTTCCAATTTCTAATAACTCACCACGTTGCGGTAAATCTATACCAATCCCCTCACCACGCGGATAACGAAAAGAAATTGGTCCCTGATCATAAGCTGCAGCTGTACGCACCATATGCATCAATTCAAGCTCATCAGAAGGTGCCATAACAACAAACTCAGGAAGAGTGGACAAAAAAACAATATCAAAACTTCCAGCATGTGTTGCGCCATCTGCCCCCACAAAACCTGCTCGGTCAATAGCAAAACGTACCGGTAATTTTTGAATTGATACATCATGAATAATTTGATCATAAGCACGCTGTAAAAAAGTAGAATAAATTGCAACAAAAGGCTTATACCCTTCACAAGCAAGTCCTGCCGCAAAAGTTACGGCATGTTGCTCAGCGATACCAACATCAAACATTTTTTCAGGAAATTTTTTCGCAAAAGAATCAAGACCTGTCCCTGTTGGCATCGCTGCTGTTATGCCAACAATCTTATCATCATGGTGAGCTTCTTCTATTAAAGCTTTAGAAAATACCTTGGTATAGGGTAGAATATTACTTGATGCTTTAACCTGTTTTCCTGTCGTGACATCAAAACGATTAACACCATGATATTTATCAGACGAGGCCTCTGCAGGTGGATATCCCTTTCCCTTATGGGTTACAACATGCACCAAAACAGGACCATTAGGATATTCACGAACATTTTTAAAAACAGGCAATAAATGCCCCAAATTGTGCCCATCTATGGGTCCAACATAATAAAAGCCAAGCTCATCAAATAAAGTTCCCCCAACCAAAAGTCCACGCGCAAATTCCTCTGAACGACGGGCCTTATCCAAAAAAAACTTTGGCAATTTTTCGCTCAACATCTTTACGCGTTCACGCAAATGACGATAAGAAGGACGAGACACTAATCGTGCAAGATGTGCACTCATAGCACCTGTAGGTGGTGCTATAGACATATCGTTATCATTAAGAACAACAATCAAGCGCGCATTCAAAACACCAGCGTTGTTCATTGCTTCATATGCCATACCCGCAGACATTGCACCATCACCAATGACAGTTATGATATTGCGTCTTGTCTCTGCTTTCAAAGCACTTGCCACCGCCATGCCAAGCCCCGCTGAAATAGAAGTAGATGAATGCCCCGCTCCAAATGGATCATACACACTTTCTGAACGTTTTGTAAAACCAGATAATCCGCCCTCTTGACGTAATGTGCGAATTTTTTCTCTACGCCCCGTTAAAATCTTGTGTGGATAGGTTTGATGACCAACATCCCAAATAATCCTATCCTCTGGTGTATTAAAAATATAATGTAATGCAACAGTGAGCTCAACAACACCAAGTCCCGCCCCAAGATGACCACCTGTTACAGAAACCGCATCAATTGTTGCTGTCCGCAACTCATCAACCAACTGTACCAAATCAGACTCATGCAATGCCCGCAAATCTTGCGGAAAACAAACACGGTCAAGCAATGGTGTTAGGACCTGAGACAAAAAAAATCCTTTCTATTATCTTAACTCAAGAAAACGCAACGAAATACATCTTCTCTACTCTTATTTACAGTTTTGCATCTTTTTTTACTGAAAAATGCTCTTTTCTATTGAGATGAACTATAATTTCCTCATTTTTAAATTATTATATAAAAAAGAAATCAATAAATTTTTCTGTTTATAAACTAAGGTTATTGCATCTCTTAAGTCCCACAATAAATATCCAAAAAGATTTAATATTATTTAGCATCAAGTGGTTCTACTCCTTCTGGAGAACCTTCTTCTGAAAACTGGATTTTTTCAACTTTAGCTTCAGCAACTCTTAAGAGTTTTTCACAATGCTTTTTAAGCGCTTCACCGCGTTCATAAATATCAATGGATTGTTCCAAAGGCACATCGCCACGTTCCAAATTTTCGACAATAACTTCAAGTTGCTTAAGCGCTTGCTCGAAACTTAAGGTCGTAATATCTCCCTCTTGTATCTCTTTTTTCATATGAACCTCAAAAAATATCTGTTCTGGATATACGAATTCCAAAACCTTCCAAACCTACATAATGGCGCTCTTTAGAAGCATAAACAATAACAGAGCCTATTCCTAAATATTTTAAAATTTGTGATCCTAAACCAATTTTGCGCCATTCTTCTTCGCGTTCAATCGCCTGCACATGGTTTTCTGAACTGTCTCTTGCCATGTTTTGAATATCAATAGTTGATTGTATAACAGATCCTTCACGCAAATAAATAAATACGCCACGTTTTTCTTTTTCCATCATACGCCGCATCATCACCATAATATCTGAAGTTTGACAAAAAACGTCATTTATAATGTTTTCATGATGTAAATACACAGGAATATCCTCCCCCTCACGGACATCACCAAAAACAATTGCAATATGCTGAACGGCTTCCCAAGGGAGTTGATAACTTTGAATAATAGCGGGACCTACAAATGTTTCAATAGGCATTTCTCCAACATTTTTGATCAATATTTCCTTACGTTGGCGGTAAGCAATTAAATCTGCAACCGTTATAATATGCAACCGATGTTCTTGCGCAAATTTCATAATCTGATCGCCATGTTTAACGCTTCCATCATCATTAACTAACTCACCGATAACACCAACCGGCGGCAAATTAGCTAATTTACATAAATCAACAGCCGCCTCTGTGTGACCTGAACGCATGAGCACCCCCCCTTCATGCGCAATCAAAGGAAAAACATGCCCTGGACGAACAAAATCATCCGCACTTGCATTTGAATTCGCAAGATTACGTACAGCTAATGTACGGTCATGTGCTGAGATCCCTGTTGTTATGCCGTGTTTAAAATCAACAGTAACCGTAAATTGTGTCCCATGTGCAGAGTTATTATCTGGTACCATAGGAGAAAGATTAAACCGTTTTGCTTCTGTTTTTGGCATAGGTGTGCACACAATACCTGTTGTGTGACGAAGAATAAACGCCATCTTTTCTTCTGTACAATGCGCTGCAGCAACAGTTAAATCACCCTCATTTTCACGGTCATCATCATCTGTTACCACAACAATTTCACCGTGTTCAAAAGCTTTAAGTGCAGAAACAATTTTTTTTTCATCATACGCCATTGTTCACCTTCTCAATCACCCAACTTGACCGCGATGTCTTAGATAATGGTCAGCAATAGCACAAGCAACCATCGCTTCACCAACAGGAACGGCACGGATCCCAACACATGGATCATGACGCCCCTTTGTTATAACGTTTATATCATGACCATCAACATCAATAGAGCGACGAGGTGTTAAAATTGATGAAGTAGGCTTTACAGCAAAACGTGCAACAATTGGCTGTCCACTCGATATTCCCCCTAAAATACCTCCCGCATGATTTGATAAAAAAAGCGGTTTTCCATCATTTCCCATTCGCATTTCATCGGCATTTTCTTCTCCACTCAAGCGGGCTGCCGCAAAACCATCACCAATTTCCACACCTTTTACCGCATTAATCGACATAAGTAACGAGGCAATATCTTGATCAAGCTTTGCGTAAATAGGGGCTCCTAAACCTGCCGGAACATTTTCTGCAACGATCTCAACAACCGCTCCAACAGATGTCCCCTCTTTACGGAGTTTACTGATATAATCACTAAAAATGTGAACCATCTCTGCATCAGCTGTAAAAAAAGGATTATTATCAACCTCTGACCAATCCCAACGATCACGATTAATATTATGAGGACCAATTGCTATCACTGCTCCTCGTACAATCAAACCAGGAACGATTTTACGAGCAAATGCACCAGCTGCAACACGTGCTGCCGTCTCCCGTGCCGAAGCACGTCCCCCGCCTCGAAAATCACGAATGCCATATTTAATATCATAAGTATAATCCGCATGTCCTGGACGATACTGATGGGCAATCGAGCTATAATCCTTCGAACGCTGATCTGTGTTTCGAATCAACAGAGAAATTGGTGTACCTGTTGTCACCAATGTCGTCCCATCGTCTTGAACAACAACTCCTGAAAGGACCTCTACTTTATCTGGTTCTCGGCGCTGCGTTGTATATTTTGATTGTCCTGGTTTGCGTTTATCAAGATAAGCTTGAACTTCTGCAAGAGTAAAAATAATTCCAGGTGGACAACCATCAATGACACAACCAAGAGCAGCACCATGACTTTCACCCCATGTTGTTACACGAAACAAATGACCAAATGTATTATGCGACATGAAAAAGATCCGTTTCTCTGTCAAATATTACAACGACAACGCATGTTGTATGCTATACACAAGGTAGCTCTTTGCGCTCAAATACTCTTAGCCACTTTAAATTTGGTCAAATTACTGCTGTCCAATAAAATCCTATAAACCAAACTTTATTCTTTAACGACAGAAATGTCTGGTGCATCAACGGCTTTCATACCTATGATATTATAACCCGAATCGACATGATGGACTTCACCAGTAACAGAACGAGACAAATCTGAAAGAAAATAAAGCGCAGAATCACCAACCTCTTCAATTGTTACCGTACGACGTAATGGAGCATTATATTCATTCCATTTTAAAATATAACGAAAATCACCAATACCAGAAGCTGCTAACGTTTTAATGGGTCCAGCAGATATAGCATTAACACGAATATTTTGAGGACCTAAATCTACCGCTAAATATTTCACGCTCGCTTCAAGAGCCGCTTTAGCAACCCCCATTACATTATAATTTGGAACAACCTTTTCTGCTCCATAATAGGTCAGTGTCAAGATTGAACCACCATCTGGCATCAATTTTTCTGCACGCTTCGTTAGAGCCGTTAGGGAATAAACGGAAATATTCATGGTCATCATAAAATTTGATTCGCTGATATCAATATAACGACCACTTAATTCATCTTTATCAGAAAAACCAATAGCATGAACTAAAAAATCGAGTTTTCCCCATTTCTTCTCTATTTCTTTAAAGACCGTATCAATAGAGACACTGTCAGAAACATCACAATGTCCACAAACAAACCCCTTTAATTCTTCAGCCAAAGGCTCAACACGCTTTTTCATTGCTTCACCCTGATAGGTAAAAGCAAGCTCTGCCCCTGCGCTACTTGCCGCTTTAGCGATTCCCCAAGCGATGGAGCGATTATTGGCCAACCCCAAAATTAAACCACGCTTACCGTACAATAAACCATTACCCTTAGCCATCAGCACTGCCCCATTGTTACTTAAAATTAATATTATTCATCTGCCTATGACACAGGTCAACTTTTTCTTCAAGCAATTGGTTTAAAATCAAACAAAAACTACGCTTTTATATATAAAAATTTTAAAATTAATCTTGTTGCATTTGCAAAAACTGTTCTAGCGCGGCATTTTCACCTTCCGGCAACATAATGCGAACATGCACATAAAGATCATCTCTTGTACCATTTTTTAAACGAAGCCCTTTCCCTTTCAACCGTAAAACGCGATCAGAACTTGACCACGCAGGAATCGTTAAAACCACACGTCCCTCCAACGTCTCAACTTCTTCTTTTGCTCCCAAAACAGCATGTTTAAGAGAAACTGGTAAATCAAGATGAAGTGCTCTTCCTTCAACCCGAAAACGAGGATGTTTTTGAATCTGAATGGTTATCAACGCATCTCCTGCTTGCCCAAGAGCTACCTCTTCTCCCTGACCTTTTAAACGAATAACCTGTCCGTCTTCAATATAATATGGAAGTTTAATTTTTAACTTTTTTCCATTTGGAAAAACAGCTTCCACCTTTTCTGCGCCAACCATCTGCTCTAGTGTTATGGCAAGATTAGCACGAACATGTGCTCCTTGTTGGGGACGGTTATAGTGTGTGGAATTCGAAAAGCTACCTCCTCCTCCAAACAGATCCCGAAAAATATCACTCGCATCAAAACCTGCACCACCTGAAGAGGAAAAATCAAATCCCTTTGCTCTTCCTGAAAAGGGATTTTGTTTATTGCTAAAATTTTCACCAGTACCATAGGCTTGATAAAGCGGTTTTCCTTCCATATCAATTTCACCGCGGTCAAATTGTGCCTTTTTATCTTTATCACCTATAATTTCATAAGCTTGATTAATTTCAGCAAATTTTTCTTTAGCCTTTGCATCATCTCTATTATGATCTGGATGATACTTCTTTGCTAATCTTCTAAATGCCGATTTAATCTCTTGCGATTTTGCGGTACGTGCCACACCCAGAATCGTGTAGGGATCACGCATATTGCCCTCTTTTCAATTTCTTCGTTTTCAAAATATCAACTGATACGTTGTTAATACCCTTTATAGCTTCATCAATCTATTCTAGAGAATAATTTCTTCTTTTCTCTTTATATGTCTATCAATAAACTAAAATACCAGATAAAATGAGATATTTATTTAATATAGCTCCTTGTAGTCTATGCTAAAGTAAAAATAATTAAACTACCATAGAAATACACGATAGCATTGGCTTTTTGAAAATAAGGAAAAATGGTACTGTGACTTTTTGATGATAAAGTAAATGAGAAAATGCCTCACCCATGCTCACTGATATTTGGAGAAACTATGAGCAAAAAAATACCAACAGATGATCATTTTATGCAAATGCAAAAACCTTTTGAACTTTTCGCAAAGTGGCTTGAAGAAGCAACGATAAGTGAAATAAATGATCCGAATGCTATGGCATTAGCAACAGTTGACGAAACAGGACTCCCTAATGTTCGTATGGTTCTCCTCAAAGACTACAGTCCCCAAGGCTTTGTCTTCTATACCAATTATGAAAGCTGTAAAGGACAAGAAATTTTAAAATCAATGAAAGCATCCTTAGGTTTTCATTGGAAATCGCTCCGTCGTCAGGTAAGAATTAGAGGAATTGTTGAAAAAGTAAGTCAACAGGAAGCCGATGCCTATTTCCAATCACGACCACGTGGTAGTCGAATTGGTGCATGGGCATCTAAACAATCTCAACCTTTAGACAATCGTTTTGTGCTCGAAAAAGCAATTGCTCAATATACTGCGCGTTATGCTCTAGGTAATATTCCACGACCACCTTATTGGTCTGGGTTTCGTGTTAAACCCCTTTCTATAGAGTTCTGGTGTGATCGCCCATTTCGTTTACATGATCGTCTGCTTTTTACACGCGATTGTGTTGAACACAGCGATTGGAAAAGACAAAAACTTTATCCCTAATCCTTCAAATTTCATCGTTATGAAGATTTTTTCTTCCCAACAGTTAAACAAATATTTTTTATTTGAAAAATTCTAAAAGAAGATGATTTATTTTATTTAAATAGAAGAATTTCATTTCCACTGTAACAGTTGATTAGTAATATTTTCTACTGTATCGCTTAAAAATAGATTAGCAACAAGCTTATTTAAAAAAACATACTGTATTCAGTAGAAACTATGATTTTAGCTAACTTATTTTTAGACCGCAGGATAAAATATCGTCCATATACCCCCACATACTAAACCAGCAAAAATCACAAAACCAATAAGCGAATTAGATTTGAAAAGCCTGAGGCATTGTGAACTGTCATCTATATCAATGACTTTAATTTGAATAAACATATGGATGCTTGCCACAAAAATCCCCAAAAAACTAAGAACAGGGACTCCAGCTAAATAAAATGCTAGACTAATGAACATCACAAAACCACCATACAAAAATACTAAAGCACGCTTGGTTGCTTTACCAAAGAGAAGAGCCGTAGAACGGACACCAACAGTAACGTCATCTTCTTTATCTTGATGTGCGTAGATTGTATCATATCCTATGGTCCACAAAATTGATCCCACATAAAGCAAGATTGGTGCCCAGCTTAAACTTCCAAAGACAACAGCCCACCCCATTAATGCCCCCCAATTAAACGCAACGCCTAAAAAAAACTGCGGCCAATATGTTACGCGTTTCATAAAAGGATAAAATGCAACAGCTATCAATGACGAAATACCTAGAAAAAAACTAAACCTATTAAATTGTGATAAAACAACTAAACCAACCAAACATTGCACAAGTATAAAAACTCTTGCTTGAAACCGACTCACATGACCTGTCGGCAATGGGCGAGAACGTGTCCTTTCTACCTGAGCATCAATTTTATGGTCAATAAGATCATTCCAAGTACATCCTGCCCCTCGCATAGCAATAGATCCCAGAAAAAAAAGAAAAAGATACCAAACCCAATGAAGAAACATTGATAAAAGAGTATCGTAATGCATTTTATAAGAGAAAAAAGCCATTGTTGTTGACCAAAAACAAGGCCACATCAACAATTGCCATCCAATAGGCCGATCCCAACGCGCCAATTGCGCATAAAACCATAAAGAACAGGGAAGGAAATTGTAGACCCATTGTTTGGAAGATGCATCCATAACCCGTCCTTGGCTATCATAGGACTGAACATGCGCGATATTTTTATTTTTTTTCATCAAATGATTTACCTTTGGTCTTGCGATAGAGACATTTCATTCTTATGAGAAGGGGATGAGATTAATCATCTTTTATGAGAGGAGCAAGCAATGAATATTCTTCTTATTGGCTCAGGTGGACGAGAACACGCTTTAGCATGGAAAATAGCAGCATCACCACTGCTAACAAAGTTATACTGTGCTCCTGGAAATCCTGCAACAACAGAATTTGGTGAAAATATTAATTTAAACATTGATGACCATTCCCTTGTTATTGATTTTTGTAAAGCACGTTCTATTGATCTTGTAATTGTAGGACCAGAAGCACCATTGGTTGCGGGTATAACAGACTCTCTTAATAGCGCTAACATCTGTGTATTTGGTCCTACTCAAAAAGCTGCTCAACTAGAAGGTTCAAAAGCTTTTACAAAAGATTTATGTCGTAAGAATAACATTCCTACAGGAAGTTACCAATGCTTTAATGATGCCTCTAAAGCTAAAGCTTACATTCAGCAACAAGATGTTCCCATTGTTATTAAAGCTGATGGCTTAGCAGCTGGCAAAGGTGTTGTGGTTGCAACAACTATGGAAGAAGCATTTAACGCAGTTGATGCCTGCTTCAAAAGTACATTTGGAGATGCAGGAAACAAAATTGTTGTAGAATCTTTTCTTGAAGGTGAAGAAGCAAGCTTCTTCTGCCTTTGTGATGGTAAAGTTGCTCTTCCTTTTGGATCTGCTCAAGATCATAAACGTGTAGGTGATGGGGATATTGGAGCAAACACCGGTGGTATGGGTGCTTATTCACCAGCGCCCATCATGACCAAAGAAATAGTGAATCGTACTCTCAAAGAAATTGTTGAACCAGCTTTAAAAAGCATGAAAGAAATGGGCGCTCCCTTTAAAGGTATTCTCTTCGTCGGATTAATGATAACGCAAAAAGGACCCGAATTAATTGAATTTAACGTACGATTCGGTGATCCTGAATGTCAAGTTTTAATGATGCGCCTCAAAGATGACATTTTGCCAATTTTTCTTGCTGCTGCTCAAGGAAAACTTGAAAATAAGCCTCTTCGGTGGTCTGAAAAAGCTGCTCTCACCGTTGTTATGGCTGCTAATGGTTATCCAGACTCCCCCCAAAAAGGTACTGTTATCCGTAACGTTGATCAAGTAAACTCTCTTCCCGATGTGAGAGTTTTTCAAGCTGGTACAGTGTTGCGTGATGGAGAACTCATTGCAAATGGTGGACGTGTTCTCAATATAACTGCAACAGGAAAAACGATTACGCATGCACAAAAACGTGCCTATGAAGCTGTTGATTGTATTGATTGGCCAGAAGGTTTTGTTCGTCGTGATATCGGATGGAGAGCCGTTGCGCGAGAAAATAAAATCCTTTGAATATTCTTTTTTACGATTTTATTATTTTATATAAGAGCATGACACACAAATTTTCTCACTGTTTTACGTTGACCATAATTTTGAAAAAATGAGTGTGCTTTCCTTTGAACAATCAAATATTATAAATAGAATATCTACTCATGATAAAATAGGAAAATTTTTTGAATCTGAAAATGTAATATAAAATGATCATTTTACTGTTACTTTAAACGTATTTTCTCATCATTTTTATAAACACTTTCTTTCTTATAAAATCCTGAAGAAAAACATATATACTATCATTTCTTTTATCTATCGCGTTTTTAATGAAATTCCGCTTTTACAAAAAATAAAATGCCCAAAAAAGATAGTTATATTATTCACATACAAATTCTTAAACAATACCTCTCATGCTCATCACTCCCATTTTACGACACTACCTGCAAATAGTATAAATCCACTCTTCCATCTTTCTGGAATAAAAACCGATACCATCTTTGTATTTTCCAACTCTCAATATTACGATAACCCTTTCTATCTAAATGATTTTGATTATAAGAGAGAGATGAAATAAGAATATTCTGCAATATTCAAAGCTCTCATTCAACATGGAGAAATTATTTATAAAAAAATTCAAAAACACTTCCAGCAATCTGCTGGTGTTTTTATGATGTGGCAAAAACCCAAAATTATACCGCCAAAAAAAGCGTTTTACATAATCAATTCCTGCTGCCAATGTATGGTGTCAAAAAACTCTCATTTACAATCATTGACTTCCTCTTTGTTTTCAAGAACCAAACGTAACACCAAATCCCGTCTGTAAAGGTCTGGATTCTCATTGAGCGGGTTCCTCTTGCTTCCCACTCCTATGCTGCACTTACACAAATACCTAAAAGCAAACTTAAGAATATTTGCCATATCCTCTAAAACACTTCATGTGTGAAGTTTACATGCCTTATATTACCGCTCCAAACAACGATGTTTTACAGCACAACAAGATAAATGCTGACGGTAGTACAAAAATGAATGCATGTTAATATTACTGGAGTGCAATTCGATTCGCAATCACCAAACGCAAGCCTAACGGATTGCTATAACGAAGTAAAAAACGCTTTTGTTTAGAATGTGCTGTTGTACCAAAAAATCGATGTAAATCAGAACGATCTTTTACAACCAGAATGCGATTATCTTCATTGATCATAAGCATGGGAAGGCCATAAGTATCCGCCCATAACCGCCAATCCAGAAGAACATTATTCAAATCTCTGGAAACCAAAAGTGGTATACAAGCTTCCTCATCGGCATGAAGTAATTCTAATGCAACAGCTCTTTCTCCTGAACGCGTTTTTACGGTACGTGCTGCAATTCCTTGGAAATGATAAGGGGGTATTAAATGCGATAAACTTGAAGGCATATCCGTTTTAAAAGAAACACCACGCTCATTTAACGAACAAATAACCTGATTACCCGTTTTGGATGAAAAATATGTCGTCGTTTGTGGCAAATGGCACGGATCTAACCGAAATTCAAGCACCGCTTTTGCCTGATTAAAGCATTGATTAGCCATATACATTATCCCAATTTATCTTAAATAACATACACCCTTTAGCAGCTTTTTCTCATTGGATTATTAAAAGTTTGAATAAAAAACAACTGGTTTCTTTTTTGGTTATTAAAATCTAAACAAAAATACATGATCACCATTCTTGAATTATAATACTTTTCCAGGATTCATTATCCCTAAAGGATCGAGCGTTTTTTTAATCCCTTGCATAATATCCAATGCGACAGGCGATTTAAAAGAACGAAGTTCTTCGCGCTTAAGCTGACCAATTCCATGCTCAGCAGAAAATGCACCTCTATAGTCCACCACTAAACTATGAATGCGATGATTCATTGTTGACCATAACTGCAAGAACACTGTCGTATCAGCTCCTACAGGTTGTGTAATATTATAATGTAAATTTCCATCACCCATGTGTCCAAAACAAATCACCCGTGCTCCTGGAGCAATATCTTCTACAATAAGCGCTGCCTCAGCAATAAAATCAGGAATAGAAGCAAGTGGGATTGCAATATCATGCTTAATGGACCCTCCTGCTAACTTTTGTGCTGATGATATACTTTCTCGTAATTGCCAAAAAAAATCTTGCTGTTTTAAAGATTGCGCAACAACTGCATCTTCTATCACCGCATTCTTTAAAGCTTCTTCTAAAATAGTACTCAATACCGATAATGCCTCATCATTGCCTTGCAACGATGAAATGTTCATTAATACATACCATTCATGTTTCCGCTGAAGAGGAGGCTTCTCACACATCTTATAATCTAAAGCCATTTGCAAACTGAGATTTCCCATGAGCTCAAAACCTGTCAACATCCCTCCTCCATATTCTTGAGCCAGAGATAAAAACTCTAAAGCCTTCGCCGGACTATATAATCCCACCAAAGCAACAGCTTTTCCTTTTATTTTTGGAAACATCTTCAAAACGGCTGCGGTTATAACTCCCAATGTGCCTTCTGCACCAATAAAAAGATCTTTTAAATCGTAACCGCTATTGTCTTTTTTAACAAAACGCAAATCATCTAAAATACGCCCATCCGGTAAAACAACTTCTAAACCAAGACAAAGATCACGCATATTGCCATAAGCTAAAACAGCTGTCCCTCCAGCATTCGACGAAAGATTACCTCCTACTTGGCAAGAACCTTCAGATGCCAAAGAAAGAGGGAAAAAACGACCTGATTCATCCACTTTTTTCTGTAAATCCTGTAAAATAACACCAGCCTCTACAACAACAAAATTTCCCTCAAGATTTATAGCTCTAATCTTATTTAATCGCTCCATGGATAAAAGAACGCTCCCTCCTCTTTCATCTGGTTGTTGTCCCCCCACAAGCCCTGTATTTCCACCCTGTGGCACAATCGGTGTGCGCGTTTTGCTCGCTAACTGCATAATCGATGAGATCTCTGCGCAAGAAGATGGACGTAAAAGTAAAGGTGTTTTTCCATGAAAAATCCCACGCTCTTCAAGCAAATACGGCGCAATCAACGCTTGATCTGTTATAGCATGCTTAGCACCAACAATTTCCCTAAACCCCTCAATTAATTCCTGCTCCATGTTCATTTCTCCTTTGGAGCTGCAGCCCGTATAAGACGATCATTGATAGCCTCCCCTAATCCGTATGATGGAATAGGTTCTACTGCGATACATCTCACTTTAAATGAATCTAATTCCTTCATATATTGAAATAAATGAGAGGCTGCCTCTTCCAACTTTCCATCTTCGCTAAGGTTTAAAATAGAAACGGCATTTTCAGCCCCCATAACACGCTTTGAACCAAATGCTAAAAGCGCTTCACCATTTTCCACCTTTTCTACATTCAAACGAACCGTGGCATTGGGGGCATAATGCGATTTTAACATCCCAGGAGCTTCAATCGCCGCCCTTTGATCTATCCGTTTTAAAGACTTCCCCACAACTTCTTCAATTTTATCAGCCGTAAGCCCCCCTGGACGCAAAAGATAAATATTTTCACCACAAATTTTAATAATCGTTGATTCTAGCCCTATTTTAGCAGGTCCTCCGTCCAATATTAAAGGAACAGATTCCCCCAAAGATGCAAAAACAGCCTCAGCTGAAGTAGGGCTAAGACGCCCCGATTGATTCGCACTAGGAGCAGCAAGTGGACGGCCAAAATGTTGTACCACTTCCGCAAAACGACTGTCTGGAAAACGAACAGCCAAGGTATTCAAACCAGAGGTTGTTAAAGGATGGATATTATGCTGTTCCTTTAAAGGCAAAACCAATGTCAAAGGCCCTGGCCAAAATTCCTCCATTAATTGGCGTGAAAGAAAGTCAATTTCAACATAACGTTGTGCCATTTCGATGCCGCTGACATGCGCAATAAGAGGATTAATTTGCGGACGACCCTTTGTAGAATAAATAGAAGAAATTGCCCTCCCATTGGTTGCATCGCCCGCTAATCCATAAACAGTTTCCGTTGGTAACGCTACTAACTTCCCTTTTTCAAGAAGCGCTATTGCTTCTCTTATCGAAGCACTATCGAGTGGTAGAATCGTCATGATACATCATTTCTATAACACTCTTTTAGTGATATTATGCTCTTTTTTATTCATATATCACATTGATTTTATATAGTTTTTTTAAAAGTGCGAGGTTCATAAATAAAGGTTAGGGAATAGGATTTTCCAATATTCTTCTACAAAACATATCTTATTCTGCCAACTTTCTCTAATCATTTTTTGAATTTTGCTAAGTTCTCTTGTGAAAAACTATTGTTGAAACTCTTGACATAAACTTAACGTGTAGTACATTGTACTACAATTGAATAGGAGGTTTAGCAATGGGAAAAATTCAAGCCCGCATACCTGATGAAGTTCAAGAAATTGCAAGTGCAGTTATTAAGTCTACGGGTTTAACTGTATCGGATGTAGTACGCATGTTTATGACCCGCATTGCTAGAGATCGAGCATTACCGCTTGATCTATTCCAACCAAATCCGGAAACATTACGAGCTATCGAGGATGCTGAAATGAGACGCATCGAACATACATCATTAGACGACTTAAGGACCATGATACGGGAAGATAGAACCGAAATGCGTAAATCTGAAAAGCAAACCTAAGCTTGCTATGCGGGAAATTGTCTATACGCGTTCATTCCGGTGTGATCTTAAACATGAAAGCAAAGGTAGGTATGCTAATGCACTAGAGGAGAATTTACTGCTTGTGGTCAAAGCGTTAGCGGAGAATGAACCGCTAACGGCGCATTGAAGAGATCATGCACTAACATGTCAATGGCGCAATTGTCGTGATTGTCATATCAAGCCAGATTTAGTTGTGATCTATCGAAAGCCAGATACCAAAACACTAGAGCTCTTACGTCTTGGTTTGCATTCTGAACTACGCTTATGATTGGATCTCCAATTCATAGTAAAAAGAATTTTTCGTAGTTTTGCTTGTATGACAGTTTTTCTAATTCTTTGAGAACCATTGTTTTAAATGTGCGAAGATGTTGTCTATTGCATCCATGAGGCGTGCAAAATCAAGGATAAGCAAAAAAAAGAAAAAATGCTATCCACTTCATCAAGCGAGACATCATTTTCACGCTTTGATAGGTGATGATCATTTCTTGAAGCATTTCTTTTTCTGATTCTGTAAGCTCTGTGTGTTTTTTGGATTTTTTTATAACCATGTTTCCACCCACACAAGCGTTCACCTAGATTATTGTGCTTTAAGATCTCTCTTGCTAAGTTTGAACTGATGGCGTTCAGATCTTGCCGGCTTAAATAAATAGGTAACCAACCAACACAAGAAAAAGCATATTTATTTGTTGCGCAACCAGTCAGAGAGAGCAGCACGCACATCAGCATCACTTTTTTGATTAACTTCATTTTCCACCTCCAGCCGTGTTGTGGCTGCTTTTAAAGCTTTTTCTGTTTGCTTTTGTTGCTCTGCTTTTTTCCCAAGAGTAAAAGCTCTTGCCAAGGCAATAAAAAAAGCGGCTAAAGCCGCACCTGTTACCATCAAGTTTCTTTTCATCCATAAGATCCATAGGCGGTGCTCCTGAAAGCGTTTAGCAACAAAGAAAATGCCAGTACATGCGGCTCAAACCATAATGGCGGCTAAAGCCCATTGAATGGGTCCATTGCCCGCTAAAAAACCGCCAAGACCTGAGAAAGAACCAATAATGGGTGCCAATGCTTCTGCTTTACCCCCCCGTTTCTACTGTTTGATAATTAGCAGAAGCACAAGCCCCTTTCGTCCATAGCCCTGCCTCACCTTGTAAACGTTTGCCTCTTGGCTTTGGTCCATTTTCTGCAATTCGGTTGGTACAGCTTCATAATCACCCCGATTAAGCCTTTTAAGCAATGTTCTATAGCCTTCTTGAGGGCTTAACGTGTTGCCTATGATTTTCATGGCAAGATCTGGATATTGTGTGAGTGCTTGCGCATCTTCATCGCTATACCCTTTAGAGCGTAAAAATTGCAAAGTTTGTTTATGTTGTGCGCGTTCCTTGTTGCCCTGCCGCATAAGGATAGATGCATTTGAAAAACTTTCTTGTGGTGTCTTTCCTAACGCAAGCCCCGCAAAAAAATCCATTAAATGCTCGGAAAATTCTGATTTTCTAAAACGCTCCCATAAGCTACTTGGATTTGCTCCTGTCTGAACAAAGTTATCAAGTGACTTGATATAATCTGTTTTTTGTTCAAGATCACCACTTGCTTTTAAATGCTCCTCTTCTGGTAAGTGTGCATTCAAATGTTTTTCTTCTCCTATAGGTGCCTCAAAAAGCTTTTCTTCATCATTTCCAGAATCGTTTTTCAAAGAGTTTTCCGCTATAGATTTCTCATTAAGTTGAGCAATATAATCCATCACATCTTTTTGCTGTCGCCCAGCTTCATCCCCATTAGACTGATCAATGTTCGCAACAAGTGGAGATTGAGGAATCATTGATGCAACACCTCCCTGATCTGAGAAGTCATACTTTTGTTGCTCTGGCGCCTCTTGTATCTTAACAGTATCCTTTGAAGCATCCGGTAATGGAGGCATTTGGCGCTTTAAATCATCTGTAGACATAATCAATTCTGCTGGCGTTTTTTTCCCAGCTTGTTCTGTCCCTGTTTGAGAACCGCGAATAAGCTCTGTAGGACTCAATTTTTGTGGAGTATCAGCCCCATTGCTCGCATCAAAAGGGTTTGTGCTAAAAGCAACACGTTCTAAAAAACTTTGCGTGTATTGCCCTTACAACGGCGTGCTTAGAGGGGTAGAGAGTTGTTGAAATAAATATCTAGGTAACTGCGGTATAACCTGATACATAAAAGGACGCAAAAATTTTGGATCAAACAACTTTGATAGAGAATTCGTGTTTTCTTGTTCCATCACTGCACCCTTTCCATCTCAAAGCCAAGCTTGCCATAATCCACATGCAAAAAGCCTGTCGCCTTATGCAAGAAAACAGCTTCAGGTTTTGACTTCAAAACATCTTGCGCCATCACCCCGCGATAGCGCTCTGGATAGCCCTTGTAATTATACTCATAGAGTTTGTGTCCATCTCGCTGCCCTACTCGTACAATATTTTCTTTCGATCTGATGTCGCTAAGCCCAGCAAAAGTACCAAGGATAGTTCCAACATTTCCAACAATCTCTCATGGATTAGGTTTTGGCTACAACAAGATATTGATTTATAATGATAATTCACTGTTTTGTATGTTGAATTAGACCCCCGAATAACGTAAGATTCTCTCATTTCAAATCTGTTTATCTTGAAACAACTAAAACCACTCATTTGCACATAACAAGTGGGATGAGTGTGTGGATAAAATTTATATAAGAAAGGAGTAAAAATGGTTCTTATGAATCGTCTTAATGCAAGGGCTGTCGCAACACCCACGAGCTGGTAAATATAATGATGGTGCCGGCTTGCTTCTTCACAAACGTAAAGATGGTGGTGCTCAATGGCTTTATCGTTATACCATTCATGGTCGGCGCCGCGAAATGGGCTTGGGTGCCTTGCGAGATGTTTCTTTAAAACAAGCCCGTGAATTGGCAACTAGGTGGCGTGCTGTTTTACGTGAAGGGCGTGACCCTATTAAAGAACGTGAAAAACAAAAGCGTGAAGCAATAAGCAATCTCCATTACTTAAAAGACATTGCCGTGGATGCTTTTGAAAGTCGTAAAGCCGAATTAAAAAGAGATGGTAAGGCTAGTGATTGGTTTTCACCTTTGCGGCTTTACATTCTCCCTAAATTAGGTTGCCTCCCCGTTTCAGAGATTACACAAACAGAGATACGCGATACCCTTGCTCCCATTTGGCATACAAAAGCTGGAACTGCTCAGATAGCATTGATACGTCTTAATCTTTGTCTCAAACATGCGGCTGCTTTGGGTTTGGATGTTGATTTACAAGCAACAGAAAAAGCACGTGCTCTCTTAGGAAAACAACGTCATAAGATCATTAATAGACCAGCAATGGATTGGAAAGATATACCAGCTTTTTATCAGTTCCTCTGTAAAACACAAAACATAACACATCTTGCTTTGCGTCTGCTTATCCTTACAGGGGTTCGCTCTAACCCTTTACGTCATATTCATAAAGATCAAATTGATGGGGATATATGGATCATACCTGCTGAGAATATGAAAGGAAAGCGTGATACTACAACAGAATTTCGCGTGCCCTTATCATCTGAAGCATTAAAAGTAATTGAACAAGCCCGCTGTATCTCTAAAAGTGATTTCATCTTTTCACTTACCGGTCGTGGTCCTCTTTCA